>NZ_JASJXA010000001.1:0-548064 GCF_035018905.1 Glaciimonas sp. Gout2
AATGAGCGGTCACGATGCGCCAGAATGGTCGGTCACGATAGACCAGAATCGGTGGTCACGATCGGCCAGAATACCCATCTATTATTCCCATCTTCAAAAATCGATATATACGCCTCAGCAAGGTGACGTAAATCGCATCACACCACCTTCTGGTGCTCCATGGAAAGGCGTCCAAATCAGCCATCTATGCTGTCCTAACTCGACAAAGTTTTGTCGTAAACACTTTTGTCGACGGTCCTATGATCAATACATCGCGACGCACATATCTCTTGCCAACGTATGAATGGATGGGACCAGTCAATATTTTTGGCTGTGATTGGTTAGTGCAGGAGAAGCGATGTTTTTGAAAAAACAGGCAGTTTTGTGCAGCAATTTTTCTGTCAAAAATGTCGGGATTATGATTTTTTCTCACAACACCGACCGCCTGAAAAGCCTCGTGGCAGCTTTGATTTATAACGAAATCTTGTCTGTTAATTTTGGGCGTATATAGACGAGACCCCTTGCAATTAACGCCCTACACTCAGGAGAAATAAAAATGAAAAAGCAAATTATTGCCGCATCCATCGCTTCCCTTTTCTTAGTTGGGGGATATGCTAACGCACATCATTCGGCTCCATCATCAGGATCAAAAACAACGACAACAACGACAACGTTAACTGTCAAAAACTCTTCCAGCGCCAGTGCAACTGCAGGCGCTGGCGGAGCTGGTGGCGGCGCCACTAGTGGCTCCGTAACAAGCGGCCCGACATCCGGCGGTGCTGTGACTGCAGGCGATGCAACCCAAACCAACATGAGCGGCAACGCTAACAGCGGCAACAATAGCACTGGCGGCGGCGGAGCCAGCTCACAAGGTGGCAATACCACAGCCGGCAATACTAGCGGCGCTCCTGCTACCGCAGGTGCTGCTACTGGCGGCCCTGCTTCGTCGATTGGGGGTCCTGCCGGCAATGCAAAAGGCAACTCTGCCAGTGCAGATTCTGCAGCGACTGGCGCTGCTGGCGCTGGAAGCTCAAGCGGCTGGAAAAAAATGCCTAGCAGCGGTGGTTCTACTTCATCTACAGCAAATGCATCTGCAACTGGCAACACTACTGGCGGCAACGGTGGTGGCTCTGGCGCTACCGGTGGTGGGGCCACAGGCGGCAGCGCTGGCACCCTAACTAAGGGTTCGTCACAAACCGCAAACGGTAATTCTTTGGCAGTTGGTGGTGGTGCTAGCTCCAAAACTGGTATCGCAGATAGCTCGGTGAACGGTAACAGCAATACCGCTGGTTCTGCATACTCCTTAACAATTGGGGGAAGCGCAAAGAGCGGTCCAGCAATCGGCGGTGACGGCGGTAACGGTGGCGGCGCAACTGCAGCTGCAGCCTCGGGTAACCTATAACTTTATAAAGTTTTTCGCGTAAAGGGAAGGGGAAGAGGGAAAGAGTACTTTCCCTCTCTCCTGGAACATACAGAAAAATAACGGAGAAGCCATGAAACACAAACTTCTAGGTATTCTGGTAGCCTCAATATTCACAGTACCAGTAGTCGCGGAAGCGAACAGTTCGACTCCAGTGTCGCCTACCTCCGCATCGACATCAACATCAACCGCGAGTGGTGGAGCAGGTGGAGCAGGTGGATCAGCCAATGGTGGTTCTGCCACTGGCGGAGCAGCTACCGGCGGCAGCGCTACCGGCGGAGCGGCATCAAATACCGTTTCAGGTACTACAGCCAACGGTAATACGTCGACCGTGAGCGTTTCGGTGACCTTGCCAAGCAGATCCTCCAGTGACTCCAGCTCTGGGTCGGGCTCCGGCACTGGGTCAGGCAGCGGAACCTCTGGTACAGGATCAGGTACAACCGGTACGACGGGGACCACAGCTGCCACAACAGCAGCGACTGATCCAAACACTACGACCGCAAAAGTCGAATATGGCGGTACTTATACAGTGAAAAGTGCACCTTCAATTACCGCACCATCACTGACCACAACGCTGTCCGATACTTGCATGGGCTCAGTATCATTTGGCTTATCACTGACTGGATTCGGCGCTACCGCCGCCTCGACCATGGTGGATCAAGCCTGCGTACGTCGCCTTGACTCAAGGGAATTCCGTGCAATGGGTCTCAACGATGTGGCGCTAGCACTCTTATGCCAAAGCGATGCCAATCGAAAAGCTGTAGAGGCAACCGGTCATGATTGTCCAGGTATGGCAAGACCAGCAGTCGCGGCAGCAAATACAGCACCAGCACTAGCACAGATATCTCGTAACGATGTAGCGGCTCCTGCTGCACCGACACCTGCTCCCGTGGCTGCCCCAGCTGCTGTTCCTAGTACAGTAACCGCTAGTAGCGTCAGTGATCCCGATAATACCGAATATCGCGATCCATTCGTACGCCGTCGCCTCGGCCTGGAACCACTACAAGATGAAACTACTACCAAATAGTCATAGTCTAACCATAGCTATGAGTGAATCAATAGAAGGCGAAGGACATGCCATGAAGCGCACGCCACTTTCCCGCGATCGGATTGCTGAGGCTCTTAAGCAGGAGGAGCTCGGTATGCCGGTAGCTGACGTAATTCGACAAGCCGGGATAACCGAGCGTACTTTTCAGAGCTGGAAAAAGCAATACGGTGGCTTACAGGATTACCCCCAGCGATTGAAATGCCTGGAGGAGGAGAACGTTAAGCTGAAACAAATTGTAGCTGAGCTAACCCTTGAAAACTCGCGCCTTGAGGATGCATTGGAAAACAAGCATCTCAGTCATTGATAACATGCTGATTCAAACGCGATCTCGACGCTATTTCGGTCTAGGCTAAATCGGTCAAAACCAACGTTAAAGTTGGCGTTGTAGACTGGGCTTAGGAACTATAACGCGAGGTTATGAGTTGTGAAGCGACGCAAAAACATTGGAAAGAAGTGTAGGTAATTAACCCTATCACGACTAACAAGACGCTCTTTCCTCATGCAAACAAACCATCAATTTGGTATGAAAGTTCCTGAAAAGAAACTAATTGATGTAAATAAAGCAGAAATAAATGTTGTCTTTTTTACATCTAAATTTGACCATTTTTAAGTTTTTTTGATATATGTCAAGGAAATTATCTGCAATTATAGGAGTATTAAAGATGATTATTTGGCAACAATAAATTACTAAATAACAATACTAAAACTTGCCGTTAGGGGGAAGCTTCATGAATATTGGGGGCTTAAACACAGTCGGGGCGACGGACGATATTTCCGCCGTCAAGCATATTGGCATTATGGTTTTCGATGGCGTAATACTGGCCGATGTAGTGGGTGCGGCGGATGTATTCGGAATCGGAGACAAACTCATTTCAACCGCATTTCCCGGCACTACGCGCTATCAGGTATCGATTATGTCGATTTCTGGCGGCATGGTAACGTCCTCGGCCGCAGTGCAAATTCTGACAGCACCGATTACACAATTCGATAATCAGGATTTTGATACCCTTCTCATTGCCAGCGGCACGGGTAACTTTGACGCGTATCGCGATCCAGTGCTCATTACATGGCTACAAAAAAAGCGCAGCCAGGTTCGCCGCCTTGCCGCAATCTGCACCGGCGTATTTGTCATTGGGGCAGCAGGTTTTCTGAACAATCGCCGCGCCACCACACATTGGGCACTGGCAGACAAACTCGCGCGTGAATTTCCTAAAATCAACATTGATAGGGAAGCCCAGATCGTGGACGACAATAATATTTTCACATCATGCGATGTTGGCATGGCTACCGATCTCGCTTTACGTCTATTGGAAAACGATTTGGGACCCGCCGTTGCGCAACGTGTAGCGCAAAACCTCGTAGTGTGCCAACGACGCCGAGACACCTCACCTATCAATAACCCGGCGCGTCCCGTCGAATCGATGATTAATAGCAAAATCCACAAGGCTTCTCTCTGGTTCGTTGAACACCTTAGCGATCCTGTTTCAGTGATTGATGCCGCCAACTATGTCTACATGAGTGAGCGTAACTTCGTTCGCCAGTTCAAACGAGAAACTGGTCAAACGCCACACGACTTTCTCACAAACTTGCGACTGGAAGCGGTACGTCAGCAATTAACCGAGACCGATTTACCAGTCGATAAGATTGCCCGTCGTTGTGGACTGTTCAGTGGCGCGAATGTCGCAAAACTTTTCCGCAAGCAGATGTGGCCATCACCAACAGAATATCGTCGTGGCATTCGCCCGTCGGAAAGCAAGGCGCCGCAACTTCGGATTGCCGGACTACCGGATTGTTAAACGGTTGGTACCACGGAAGATTTTAAACGTCGACTATCTGCCTGGCGTAATTTATTTTTCAGCTAACATCAAAAGCGCCAGGTCAAGCCGACACCAAGCTGATGGCTGACTTCCGCGCTATTCAGACCAAATTTTATACCAGCATCAAGATCAACATCTTTATTAGGAGAGTAAATCAGCCCCGTGAGCATAAAGGCAGGATTGATCGTGCTCATGACATCGGAGTTACGGGTAATTCCGATATCTCCAACTACACTGCATTTTGGGGTAAGGCTGTAAGACACCGCAGCAGATGCGCGCCAAAGAGCGTCGCGATTGCTTTGTCGATCTGATGCTAACGCATAGCGATTAACATTAACCCCGATATTTCCGTGAAACATCCATGGAGACATATCGACGGTCCCAATCAAGGTCAGCGCTCCGCTGCTGCGACCGGTCCCCAAACTCCTGTTTTGATTACCGGTCGGCAGAACCAAAATGGGTTTGATAGCCAAACTGATCGGACCTTGCTCATAAAACCGCCATTTAATCCCAAGCGAGCCATCATTCACTCCGCGCGGTGACGATAATGTCGAGGGAACATCGCTAATAAGATCAACATTTGATAGCACGCCATAGGTAAAAGTAACGTCAGCAACATGGCTGAAATCACCTTGTTTTTTGTACCAGTCGGTATTCACTTCCAGTTGTCGGTTTCCGACATCCTGCGTGCTGGTGTCGTCAGTGACGAGCGGATGGGCCGCAAACGCTGATTGCAAAAACATCAATAGCGCAGGTGCACTTAATGCGTGCATTTTTTTAAATAACATCATTGACCTTCGCTGATTCCACCACCAAGCCTTGAAAGCTGCGGTCAGATTATTTTTTTATTACTCCACTATTTTACCTGCGGATAATTTCAAGAATATGACTTGTTACTTAGGAGTCTTGCGACGCTGTATGCAGGCCATCAATGTAGACTCGGATTATCACCGCACCGTCTTCGAAAGTGCGCTTCGAAGACGGTTATCCATTGCGGCCAAATGCAGGTGTATCACTCTATATAGAGCGTTAAACGTTTATTGAGAATTAGAAGGAATGGATGTGTACCAATTTTCCACCAAGTAGCATCTCACCCAACCCATTCCTACTGAACTCTTTATTCGTTGTGATAGCGGGTAACGCGCTCTACTTCCGTTTTAGATCCCAAAAACACCGGCACACGTTGATGTAGTTTGTGCGGGACGATATCCAGGATTGCCTGTTTTCCATCCGTCGCCACACCGCCCGCCTGCTCTACCAGCATTGCCATCGGATTGGCTTCATACATCAAGCGCAATTTTCCTGGCATATCAGGATCGCGTGAATCGGCTGGATACATAAAGATGCCACCACGGCTAAGAATACGGTGTACGTCTGCCACCATAGAGGCAACCCAGCGCATGTTGAAATCTTTCTTCAACGGTCCGGCGCTGCCTTCCAGCATCTCATTGACGTAACGCGTGACCGGTGGAAACCAATGCCGGGTGTTCGATGCATTGATGGCGAATTCCTTGGTTTCAGTTGGTATCTGAATATCACGTTGCGTCAGCACCCATGCGCCCATTTCCCGGTCCAGAGTAAAGCAATGCACACCATTTCCGGTAGTCAATACCAGCATCGTTTGTGGACCGTAGACCGCATAACCGGCGGCGACTTGCTGGCGACCTGATTGCAAAAAATCTTGCTCGGTAGGCGCTTGCATGCCATCCGGCGCTTTGAGGACTGAAAAGATGGTACCGATCGAGACATTGACGTCAATATTACTGGAGCCATCAAGTGGATCGAACAACAATAGATATTCGCCCTGCGGATAGCGATTGGGAATCGGATGAATAGTTTCCATTTCCTCCGATGCCATCGCTGCCAGATGACCGCCCCACTCGTTCGCCTCAAGCAGAATTTCATTAGAAATGATATCCAGTTTCTTTTGCACTTCGCCCTGTACGTTTTCGCTTTCAGCGCTTCCCAGTACTTCGCCCAACGCACCCTTACCGACGGCATGGCTAATCGTTTTACAGGCGCGCCCGACGACCTCGATCAGCAAACGTAATTCGGAAGGAATACTATTGTGTAGACGCTGTTGTTCGATAAGATGTTGTGTGAGGCTTACACGTTTCATGTGAATTTTTCCTAAAATATTAATGAGCAAGTGCTTTGGAAATAACTTCCAGCACGTCTTTGGACAAATCCGGTGTTGCGGCGATGCGCTCTAAAGCGCCGCGCATTTTTTCTTGCACCGTCGGCGCATATTTTCTCCAGCGATCCAGCGTACGGGCCAGCCGAGCGGCAACTTGCGGATTTACGCTATTGAGAGCAATCACCTGGTCTGCCCAGAATGCATAACCGCTGCCATCAACAGCGTGAAAATTGGCTGGATTGCTATTACAGAAACTGAAAATCAAACTCCGCGCGCGATTTGGATTGCTGAAAGTAAAGGCCGGATGCTTAAGCAAATCCCTGACCGCATTTACGTCGCTGGTGCGTGCCATGGCTTGCAACGCGAACCACTTATCGATCACCAATGCCTCCTGCGCGAAATCGGTATAAAACTGCGATAACGCAGCAATTTTTCCTGGCGCACTGCTATTCGTCAGAGCCAGCAAAGCAGCAAAGCGATCAGTCATGTTAGTGGCATCGTTGTACTGTTGCTGTGCCAGTGTATGTATCTCATCGTCGTCGCCTTCCATCAAATACGACAGCGCTACATTTTTCAGCGCTCGTTTACCAGCAGAAAGTGCATCTGCGCTATAAGCGCCGGGAGTTTGATTGGCGTGGTATGCGGCCAACAAGTCAGTACGCAATGTCTTCGCAAGGCTGGAGCGCAAAAATTGGCGCGCTGCATGAATTGCCTGCGGATCGATCACCTCGGTTTGCTCAGCCAGTACTGATTCAGACGGCAAGGTAATCGCCAACTCCCGGAAAGCCTCATTCAGCGTTGCATCGTTCAAAATAATGCGCATAGCCTCGCCAAGCGCATCGCTATTCGCTCCCGCAGCGCTCAGCATAGCCTCCAATGACGCTTCGTTCGGGGTGGCGGACATTGCGGCTGCGGCAGCCGTCATTGTCAACGTAAGCAAGCTGCGGGTGGCCAACCGTTGACCCGCTTCCCAACGATTGAATGGATCGCTGTCATGTGCCAGCAAGAAGGCCAGTTCAGCATCTGTATACGTAACATCCAGTACAACCGGCGCTGAAAAATTGCGCAGGATGGATGGCACAGGCTGTTCCGCCACGTCAATGAAACGGAAGGTTTGCTGTGCTTTAGTCAGCTCAAGAACGCGGGTAATTTCAGTCGGTAAGTCTTTGTGATCAACTGCGCTTTCTCCTTTCAGGCGCAACGGCAAATCGCTACCATTTTTGCCAACCAAACCAATCGCCACAGGAATATGGAACGGTAATTTCTTCTTTTGACCCGGTGTAGGCAGACACGTTTGCGTCAGTGTCACGTCGAAGGTTTTTTTAATCGGATCGTAATGTGTTTTAGCATGCACACGCGGGGTTCCCGCCTGGCTGTACCAGCGTTCAAACTGCGTCAAGTCGCGACCGTTGGCATCCACCATGGCAGCGCGAAAATCATCGCAGGCTACGGCTTGACCATCATGACGCTTGAAGTACAGATCCATGCCCTTTCTGAATCCGTCGCGCCCAAGCAAAGTTTGATACATACGGACAACTTCGGCACCTTTTTCGTAAATGGTAACGGTGTAGAAATTGTTGATTTCAACATACGCGTCCGGACGCACTGAATGCGCCATCGGGCCCGCGTCTTCTGGAAACTGCGCCTGGCGTAATACGCGCACATCATCGATACGCTTCACCGCACGACCACTATCGGTACCGACCATGTCAGCAGAAAATTCCTGATCACGGAAAACAGTCAATCCTTCTTTAAGCGACAATTGAAACCAGTCACGGCAGGTGACACGGTTTCCGGTCCAGTTATGAAAATATTCATGACCGACTACCGCTTCGATATTGGCGTAATCGACATCGGTTGCCAGATGCGGATTGGCGAGGACAAATTTGGTATTGAATATATTCAAACCCTTATTTTCCATCGCGCCCATATTGAAATCACCGACCGCCACGATCATGAAGCGATCCAGATCCAACTCCAATCCAAAGCGCTCTTCGTCCCAACGAATACTATTTTTGAGCGAATCCATCGCATGTTGCGTTTTGTCGAGATTTCCTTTTTCGACCCATACTTGCAGCAATACTTTACGACCTGATTTCAGCGTATATTTTTCTTGCTGACAAACCAGCTTGCCCGCAACCAGCGCAAATAAATACGAAGGCTTTTTGAACGGGTCTTCCCATTTTGCATAATGGCGACCATCACCCAAATCACCCTTTTCGATCAGATTGCCATTTGATAACAGCACTGGATATTTTTTCTTATTAGCGCGCAGCATGACGGTGTACTTCGCCATCACGTCCGGGCGATCCGGGAAATACGTAATCTTGCGGAAACCTTCCGCTTCACACTGTGTGAAAAAATTACCATTCGACACATACAAACCCATTAACGACGTATTTTTTTCTGGTTGGGTCAGCGTTTCAATTTCAAGAGTAACTTTGGCTGGCGCAAGCGGGATTCGCAACGTGCCGCCCTGCAACTGATACTGGCCTGACTTTAACTGCTTGCCGTTCAGACGCAAGCTGATCAGTTCCAGCTCCTCACCCACCAGTACGATTCCTTTGTCAAGGCTTGCCGGATTACGGCGCATCACAATGCGGGTAGCAACCCGAGTCGAAGCGGGATCAAGATCGAAACCCATATCTACCGTATCAACCCAGTAAGAAGGAGCGGTGTAATCTTTACGATAAATCGTAGATGGTGTTGCTGCCGTATCGTTACGCATAGGATCTAGTGATGAGAAATTCGTAGAAAACACGATTCTACCAAGCAACCGCCGAATGTTCATGCAATTTGGCTGTAACGCTTGGTCCGGGCATGAGATGTAAAGGCGTATTGTTATTACATTGTTTGAGCACAACCCCAGCCATTCAGACCACGAACAAGCGTCACTAGTCCATGACAAACAGAATCACAGACGGACGCGTACAATCCCCTATAAGAAGAAGTGCTCGCGATAACGACGGATCGCCGACGTTAGCGTTATTTCACGTCGAGTTATCAGGGATGAACTCTACGGCAATATTTCACTCCAAGAATACGGTCCACCCAACAGACGAGAATTTTTTTATTTCGCTCTACCGAGGAAAATTATGAAACGGTTTTTAGTTCTTTGTATGGCTGCGATGTGTTTGCTACTGGCTGGTTGCGCCTCTTTCATCCGTAGTGACGTCACGGCGTTCAACGAGTGGCCCGCTGATCTGACCAACAAGTCATTCACCTTTACCCACTCAACCGAGCAAGATAATGATCTTGAATACCGCAACTACGAGAACCTGGTGCGCCAGCAGCTTCAACGGCTTGGCTTTACCGAACCGGCAAACCGCGCGCAAGCCGCGCTAACTGTAGCGTTAACATACGGTGTCACCGCGCGCGACGTGCACGTTGTGGAACCAGTGGTGATTGATCCTGGTTTTTATGGGTCTCCGTTCTATGGTCCAGGATGGGGATACCGCGGATTCTACGGCCCATTCAATGATCCATTTTGGTACGGCACACCGGTAGTGACCCAGCGCGAGCTGAATTTTCAGGTATTCACACGCCGTGCAAATGTTGGCATTTCCCGCATCAGCGACGCCAAAAAATTGTATGACGTGACCGTTGTCAGCGAGGGACGAGTCAGCGCATTGCCAAAGGTAATGCCTTATTTAATCCGTAGCGCATTTAGCGACTTCCCTGGGCAAAGCGGTGTTCCACGGCAGGTAAAGCTAAAAGTTGAAGACAGCAAATAGTGACCCACCAAATCGGGTAGCTGCTATGCTCAAGGAATAGTTCGATGGAAACCTGCACCATGTCTTTACGACAGGCGCAGGTTTCATCGTTTGTGGCGGAATTTATTAGCCAATTGAGACTAATGTTGAAACAATCAGGTATAAAACCACTCGCTGGCAAACGTAATAAAGCCAATCAAGATCACCATTAATATCAGCACTATTAGCAAGCGACCAAATTTCGGCGTACCATCCGTACCGGTCGGCTGCTCTTCTGGATGGCCCATTGGATTATTTTCATGGACCGTTTCCTGGTGTTCGATTTTGTCGCTCATGGCTTACTTTATAATAAAAAAATTAAGGAATCAGAATCGTCGAGCCAGTTGTTTTACGCCCTTCCAGATCGATGTGCGCCTGCGCAGCATCTTTTAGAGCATAACGTTGATTGATATCGATCACGATTTTTTTACTACCGATCATTTGAAACAAATCAGCAGCGGCCGCATCAAGCTCGGCACGCGTCGAGATGTAGTGTGACAGCGATGGTCGTGTAATGGATAACGAACCGCGCGAAACCAGTTCATTCAAGCTAAACGGTGGCACCGGTCCGGAAGAACTACCAAAGCTGACCATCGTTCCGAGCGGCGAGAGACAATCCAATGAGTCGATGAAGGTATCCTTGCCAATCGAATCGAACACCACGGGCACGCCTTTGCCATTGGTGAACTCCTTCATCCGCTCAACGATATTTTCGGTCTTCGAATTGATCACATGGGTGCAACCTGCGGCAAGCGCCAACGCTTTTTTCTCGTCTGAGCCGACCGTGCCGATCATCTTCACACCGAGCGAACGCGCCCACTGCGCGGCAATCAGCCCTACCCCGCCAGCGGCCGCGTGAAATAGTATGGTGTCGCCCTCTTTTACGGGAAAGGTCCGTCTGAACAAATATTGAACCGTCAGCCCTTGTAACAGGGAAGCGGCTGCGACATCAAACGAAATCTCGTCTGGTAATTTAACCAGCATCGCCACAGGCATCAGGCGGACTTCGGAATAGGAGCCATTTGGCCGCCCTGCATAGGCGACGCGATCACCCGGTTTAAAACCAAGAACACCCAACCCGACAGCCTCGATTACGCCAGCGCCCTCTTGCCCCACACCACCGGGCAGCGGTTGCGGATACAAGCCGATTCGGAAATAGACATCGATAAAATTTACCCCGCATGCAACATTCCGAATTCTGACTTCGCCCGGCCCAGGCTCGCCAACTTCAACATCGACGTACTCCATCACCTCAGGACCACCTGTCTTGCGAATTACGATTGCTTTAACCATTATTTTCTCGATTCTAAATAAAAAAATGCTCTGTTATTTACAAGGCCAACCTAAACGATGAGTCTGACACAAATTTGTTCGGGTAACTCACTGCTTATTACCCTCTGACAAAACAGTACGAGGTGCCGAGAGTCGAGGCCGCCGAGACTGCAAGAAACATTCAACCAACAGGCAATTTTTAATTTATTTTTAAAAGGTGCCCGGATAAGCGCCGCCGTCGAGCAAAATATTTTGCCCCGTCAGGTAACCGGCATGTGCGCTACACATAAATGCACACATCGCACCAAATTCGGCGGCATTTCCAAATCGTTTTGCTGGTATTTGCCCAGCTCTTGCTTGCTGTACTTGCTCAATGGTCGTACCGTTAGCTGAAGCAGATGCGGCCTGCATCGAACGCAAACGATCAGTATCAAACGCACCCGGCAATAAATTATTGATCGTTACGTTGTGTGCGACTGTCTTGCGAGCAATACCTGCAACAAATCCGGTAAGACCAGAACGCGCACCGTTCGATAAACCGAGTACGTCAATCGGCGCTTTCACCGAGCTTGATGTGATATTCACGATACGACCAAAACCACGGGCGATCATGCCATCCACAGTGGCCTTAATCAGTTCAATCGGCGTCAACATATTGGCGTCAAGCGCCTTGATCCAGTCGTCCCGCTGCCAATCACGAAAATCACCCATCGGTGGACCGCCAGCATTAGTCACCAAAATATCCGGTTGCGGACAAGCAGCCAACACCAGCGCTCGCCCCTCCGCTGTGGTGATATCACAGACAACAGCAATTACCTCAACGCCGTAGGCATCGCGCAACTGCTGCGCCGTTTGCTCCAGCGTTTCCGCTGTCCGTGCTACCAATGTTAAATTGACGCCATCGCCCGCTAATGCTTCAGCACATCCGCGTCCTAATCCTTTGCTGGCACCGCAGACCAAGGCTTGCTTGCCACGAATTCCAAGATCCATTTTTAAACTTTCTTCTTTGAAATCAGATAAATACCCGTTAACACCAATCCGGTTCCTGCCAGCTGAATACCCGTAATCGGTTCATCCAATATGAGCGCGCCCAAAAACAAGGTTGAAACCGGCCCGACCATGCCGGCTTGCGCCGAAGTCGCGGCACCAATCCGTGCCACCGCAATCATCGTTAAAAATACCGGTAATACTGTACAAAAAACCGCATTAATCAAAGATAAGCCATACACAGCTGTCGGTTGCACGATCATGTAAGCCGGACGCAAAAGAAAAAATTGCACTACGCAAGCGACACAAGAAATACACATTGCATACGCCACCAATCGCAACGCACCGACACGGCTCACCAATTCACCCGACAATAAAAGATAGAACGAATACGTAATCGCTGCGCCTAGCACTAGTGAACTGCCCAATCCGATATCAGGCCCGCCCAGTCGCACGTCATGTATAAATACCAAAACGGTGCCCAAATAAGAAAGCCCTAAAGCTCCCCATTCAAGCAACGTAACGCGTCGCTGGTAAAAGAAAAACGACAGCAATAAAACAAACGACGGCGTCAAAAACAAAATCAACCGCTCCAACCCCGCTGATATATATTGCAGACCCATAAAATCGAGAAAACTCGACAAGTAATATCCCACTAGACCCAATATCACGATACGAATACGGTCAATATTTGCCAGCGGTGGCGCGGACCGGGTTTTCCATATTGCAACCACTGCAAACAAAGGAAACGCGAATAGCATACGAAACATAATTAACGTCACGGCGTCAACATCGTACCGATAAATCAACTTTGCCACGATCGCTTTGGCAGAAAAAAGAACAGCCCCGATAATGCCAATTGCCAAGCCACTAAGGTAAATCTTGCGGTCGACTGACTGCAACGGTAAAGATGTCATATTAGGATTGTAAATGGTATAAAAAAATTGCGTTTTGATAGCGTGATTTAAGCAGAGTCGTCTACACAAAGCAGGTATCGACGGAAGGTAAAGGCCCCATGTCAGGCCCGCATTCCTGTTCGATTGAAACGGAGCTATTGACGACGCAGATCAATAGCTACAACACAAATAACCACGCGATCAATGCTATCTTCGGCCCAAGCGACACAGAAGGAGCGTGGAGCGAATATTTAATTTATCGCCTGCGAGCAAAAACTGTCAATTTCTGCGAGGCAGTAGTCTCCGGCCAGCACAGAATGCGATCGATTACTTTCCTTTAAAAATCGATCCGAGAACGCCACGAATAATTTGCCGCCCTAACTGCGAACCCATTGTTCTAGCAGCCGATTTCACAACGGTTTCGACCAACGTATCCCGGCTACCAGAACCGGTTTTGCCACCCAACATACCGCCTAATGCGTCAGTCCACGAACCGCCAGTAGTGGGAATAGTTGAAGGCACAGTGACGTCAGCGCCACCCGTTGAAGTCGCTGCGGTACGACCTTTCAATTTTTCATATGCAGACTCCCGATCAACCGCGGTGTCGTACACACCAGCGACGATTGATCCGGCAATCAACTGCTGACGCTCCTCTTGCGAAATTGGCCCGATTTGCGATGCTGGCGGCAGAATATACGCACGCTCAACAATGGTCGGTCGGCCTTTTTCGTCCAGGAAAGAAACTAACGCCTCGCCAACACCAAGTTCACTAATGACCTGCGACGTATTTAAACTGGGGTTAGCGCGGAATGTGTCCGCTGCGGCTTGCACCGCTTTTTGATCCCGCGGCGTATAAGCGCGTAAGGCATGCTGTACACGATTACCTAATTGACCGAGCACCGTATCCGGTATATCCAGAGGATTTTGTGTCACAAAGTAGACACCCACTCCTTTTGAGCGAATCAAACGCACCACTTGTTCAATTTTCTGTAGCAATGGTTTAGGCGCTTCGGCAAACAGTAAATGTGCCTCATCAAAGAAAAACACCAACTTTGGCTTATCCAGATCGCCCACTTCAGGAAGTTGCTCGTACAATTCTGAAAGCAGCCACAACAAAAAAGTTGAATACAGACGCGGCGATTGCATGAGTTTATCAGCAGCTAAAATATTCACGATCCCTTTGCCATCGCCGTTAGTCTGCAACAAATCGTCGATATTCAGCATCGGTTCACCGAAGAAATTATCTCCGCCCTGCTCTTCAATACCAATCAATCCGCGCTGAATGGCACCGATACTGGCCGCCGAGATATTGCCGTATTCGGTTTTAAAATCAGGCGCGTTGTCACCGACATACCGCAACATCGCCCGCAAATCCTTCGTATCGAGCAATAACAGGCCATTGTCATCGGCAATCTTAAATACCAGTTGCAAGACACCTTGCTGAGTGTCGTTAAGATTGAGCATGCGGGCTAACAAAAGTGGCCCAAGATCGGAAATAGTGGCCCGGATCGGATGACCTTGCTCTCCGAAGACATCCCAAAACGTCACCGGGGCAGCGGCCCATTGCGGTTCATCCATGCCAAGTGTTGCCAAACGTTCCTTCAATTTTGCCGATTGCGTCCCTGCTTTGGCGATTCCAGACAAGTCACCTTTGACGTCAGCCATAAAAACCGGCACTCCGATATCCGATAACGCCTGCGCGAACACCTGCAGCGTCACCGTCTTGCCCGTGCCGGTAGCGCCTGTGATGCAGCCATGGCGATTCACCAGAGCAGGTAGCAAAGCAAGTTCGTGCTGGGTATTTTTAGCAATCAGAAGGGGATTGAGCATAATTTTGTTTGGTCTGAGCGACGGTAAAGTCGATTTTTGAGAGGGTGCACTATGATAAAATGCTGCTTTGATTATAGCTAACTACAGCAAGAAAGAACCATCATGGCGGGACACAGTAAATGGGCCAATATCAAGCATAAAAAGGCAGCCACCGATGCCAAACGCGGCAAAGTGTGGACCCGCTTGATCAAAGAGATCACCGTCGCAGCCCGGATGGGCGGTAGCGACCCAGACACCAATCCGCGATTACGCCTCGCAGTCGACAAAGCAGGCGACGCCAATATGCCCAAGGATAACGTAGTCCGCGCAACTCAGCGCGGTGCGGGTGAACTGGATGGTGTCAACTACGAAGAAGTCCGCTATGAAGGCTATGGCATTAATGGCGCCGCCATCATCGTAGAGTGCATGACTGACAACAAAATTCGCACCGTGGCTGAAGTCCGTCATGCGTTCTTGAAAAACGGTGGCAATATGGGCACTGAAGGCTCAGTCGCCTTTATGTTTAAACATTGCGGTCAATTCCTATTTGCGCCCGGTACCAACGAAGATGCGTTGATGGAGGCCGCTCTGGAAGCGGGCGCTGACGACGTTATTACCGATGAAGAAGGCGGAATCGAAGTATTGTGCGCACCGTTTGAGTTCTCGGTAGTGAAGTCGGCGCTTGAAAAAGCAGGCTTTAAAGCAGAAATGGCCGAAATCATCATGAAGCCAGCGACTGAAACAATGTTCGCGGGTGAAGATGCAGTCAAAATGCAAAAATTGCTGGATGCGCTGGAAAATCTGGACGACGTTCAGGAAGTTTTCAGCAACGCCATTATTGAAGATCATTGATAGCATGCTTAGGTGCTTAGGCTTATGTAATTAAATGGCATCAAGTTGATTTAAATTTAATGAAATTTAATGAAATTAAATTTATTTATTTATTTATTTATTTATTTATTTATTTATTTATTTATTTATTTATTTATTTAAATCAACTTATTTTCATAAACCTTTCTGCCATCTCTTTTTGGCAACTATTGATAGCACTATTTGCAGGCATCTGACCGCGCTCTTATCGGCGGCATAGTCAGCAACAAATGCGTAAAACCGGACATCTTATGAAAATTCTCGTCGTTGGCTCTGGTGGCCGTGAACATGCACTAGCGTGGAAAATCGCCCAATCGCCCCGTATCCAAACCGTCTTTATTGCGCCCGGTAACGGGGGTACTGCACTCGATTCACGCCTGCAAAACGTCGACATTACCGATTATTCAGCACTGGCAGACTTTGTTGAAAAAGAGCGCATCGCCCTCACCGTCGTTGGCCCTGAAACACCGTTAGCTGGCGGAATCGTGAACGTATTCCGGGACCGTGGCCTCAAAATTTTTGGCCCGACCAAAGAAGCGGCGCAACTGGAAAGTTCCAAGGATTTTGCTAAAGCCTTCATGCAGCGCCACAAGATCCCCACAGCAGATTATCAAACGTTCACCGACGTCGAAGCCGCGCATCGCTATCTTGACCAAAAGGGTGCGCCAATTGTCATCAAGGCTGACGGACTTGCTGCAGGTAAAGGCGTGGTCGTTGCGATGACACCAGAGGAAGCGCATGCGGCAGTAGATATGATGCTGGCTGACAACAAATTCGGTACCGCCGGATCAAGCGTTGTCATCGAAGACTTTCTGACCGGCGAAGAAGCCAGTTTCATCGTCATGGTCGATGGCAGAAATATTCTTGCCCTTGCCACTAGCCAGGATCACAAACGCTTAAAAGATGACGATCAGGGACCGAACACCGGCGGCATGGGCGCTTATTCCCCTGCACCGATCGTCACCCCCGCGGTGCATGCGCGCGTCATGCGCGACATCATTACACCGACCATCCAAGGCATGGCGAAAGAAGGCAATCCTTTTACCGGCTTTCTATACGCTGGCTTGATGATTGACGACAAGGGCAACCCAAAGACCATCGAATTCAATTGCCGTATGGGCGATCCCGAGACGCAACCGATTATGGCGCGCCTGAAAACCGATTTGCTGATGGTGATGGAACACGCCGTCAACAACACGCTCGATACCATCGAACTGGAATGGGACCGCCGCACCGCGTTAGGTGTCGTTATGGCTGCCGCTGGTTATCCTGACGCGCCGCGCAACGACGATCTGATTTCTGGTATTCCCCCTGAGACTGCGGACGCCATCACTTTTCATGCTGGCACGACACTGAACGGGACGCGACTAACCACCTCCGGCGGACGCGTCCTATGCGTTGTTGGCCTAGGCGACAGCGTCAAAGTAGCGCAAAAGCACGCTTATAACATCGTCGACATCATTCATTTTAGCGGTGCGCAATTTCGTCGTGACATTGGCTGGCGTGCGATAAAACGGCCTGGATAAGTCGCCTTGGCTGCGTCAATTTGCGTTAAAAATCTTGCTATCAATAAACGATAACTAGATGCTTTTACAATGTTCCCCGCAATGAACGCCAAACCGAGGTATCAAAAGCAACTAAATGTTTCCTAGGTAATAATGATTCGTTGTACCTTAAAACGGCAAAGCGGCGATTTCGCCAGAATCAATACTGAGGGCTATTAATAATGTGTATTACTAACCCAAATCCACATTAATTAAAAGTTGGTAATCAACCGTCCTTTGCCATTCCGCTATCAAGGACCGCCTCGGCAAGGTACAATCCCTGCTATCCCGTGATTTATATGATCCGCGCACACTGATGCGCGATTTTTTTGCAATTTGTGCATTCTTTGTCCGTTAACGTAATGACATCAAATATCCCGTCCGCAACGGCGGTCAAATCCTACTTGCTGGATCTGCAGACGCGCATTGTGGCTGCCATGGAGCATATCGACGGACAACCCTTCGGTATCGATAGTTGGGATCGCCCGGAAGGCGGCGGCGGTATTTCACGCATTATCGAAGAAGGTAATGTGTTTGAGCGCGGCGGCGTCGGCTTTTCCCATGTGATGGGGAAAACCCTCCCACCATCTGCCTCTGCCAGTCGACCTGAACTTGCTGGACGTCAATGGGAAGCGATGGGCGTGTCACTAGTCATGCATCCGCGTAATCCCCATGCACCAACCGTGCATATGAATGTACGATTTTTTACCGCTACAGCAGAAGGCAAAGAGCCGATCTGGTGGTTTGGTGGCGGCCTGGACTTGACGCCGTATTATGGCTCGGAAGAGGACACCCGCCACTTTCATCGTACTTGCCGTGACGCATTGACGCCATTCGATACTGATGCAGATAAAAATACCGATCAGGCTTTATATCCCCGCTTCAAGAAATGGTGCGATGAGTATTTTTATTTGAAACATCGTCAGGAGCCGCGCGGCGTGGGCGGCATTTTCTTTGACGATTTCAATCAGCTTGGCTTCGACCAAAGCTTCGCCATGATGCAAAGTGTCGGCAATGCCTTCATCCCCGCGTATGGTGCGATTTTGAGTAATAACAAAGAAATACCATTTACCGAACAACAACGCGATTTTCAAGCATATCGTCGTGGACGGTATGTTGAATTCAATCTAGTGTATGATCGCGGCACTTTGTTCGGCTTGCAATCCGGTGGTCGTACCGAGTCGATCCTGATGTCGATGCCACCAGTGGTCAAATGGCGCTATAACTGGCAACCAACCGCAGGAAGCCCGGAAGCACGGCTATATTCGGATTTCCTGATTCATCGAGACTGGCTCTGACATGCGTGCTGATCAACATCCACGTTGTTGCGTCGCTGTTTTAGGCGGTAGTTTTGATCCGGTTCATGACGGTCACGTGGCTCTGGCCCGTTACTTTGTCACCTTGCTATCACCAGATCTCTTGCGCGTGATTCCAACAGGTAATCCCTGGCAAAAGCACGGTTTGGAAGCAAGTGCCGCGGATCGGGTAGAAATGGTACGACGCGCTTTTAGCGACCAGGCCGTCAAGGTCGTCATCGATCAGCAGGAAATCGAGCGCCAAACGGCGACTTTCACTATTGATACGCTGCAATCGTTACGGGCTGAACTGGGTCCGGAGGCGTCCATTATCTTTTTAATGGGTGCTGACCAGTTACAACATCTGAATACTTGGCAGGGTTGGGACAAACTGTTCAATTATGCGCATCTGGGAGTAGCGTCCCGGCCCGGCTTTGCGCTGGATGCATCACAGGTACCGCCCGAGGTCACGCGCGAATTTACGCGCCGCGCAGCGACCCCCGAGCAGATTCGCCAGAGTCCGCACGGGTTGACTTATCTGGCGGAAAACCTATTTGTAGACATATCAGCAACAAAAATTCGTGCTGCATTGCACTCTGGAAAAAGACCAGACTCGCTGATCCCGGCGGTAGTGCTAGACTATATTGAACAACACCATCTTTATAAGAATTAAATGGAAATCAAAAAACTGCAAGGCCTCGTCATTGACGCTCTAGAAGACGTCAAAGCGCAAGAAATCCGCGTATTTGATACATCCCATCTGACCAGCTTGTTTGATCGCATCGTGGTCGCGTCCGGCACCTCCAATCGTCAGACCAAAGCACTTGCTGCATCGGTCCGCGACAAGGTCAAAGAAAACGGCGGCAATATTTTAAGCGTCGAAGGCGAAGGTACCGGAGAATGGGTATTGGTCGATTTGGGTGATATGGTCGTGCATATCATGCAACCGGCGATTCGCGCTTATTATCGTCTGGAAGAAATCTGGGGCGAAAAAGAAGTCAAAATGGGCGCTGCCAAACGTGTTTCTCAACGCACGGCACCGGACGCTGAAGAAGGTGCTGCCGCGAAGAAAGTGTCGCGTCATCTGACCACGTCACAAGCGTTGGCACCAGAAGTCGATGCACCGAAAAAAGCACCTGCACGCAAAAAACCGGTAAAAAGCGATCCTAAACAAGCGGTCGGCAAAACCATCAAAGTAAAGTCATCGAAAAGCGTCACTACCAAAAATGCTGCGCATAAAGCCGCCACTGCGCCAAGGAAAGCGCCAGTAAGAAAAGCGCCGACGACAGCGCGTGCGCCAGCTAAACCAAAAGACGAAGCCTGAGTGTAGGTTAACGTGCAGCTCATCATCGCTGCGGTCGGCCACAAAATGCCGACCTGGATTGAGACCGGATTCGGCGAGTATGCAAAGCGCATGCCGCCGGATTGCCGGATCGTCCTGAAAGAAATCAAACCGGTTGATCGCTCCAGCAGCAAGACGGCGGAAACTGCCATGGCGCTTGAGCGTGCTCGCATAGAAGCTGTCTTGCCCAAAGGTGTTCGCATCGTCGCTCTGGATGAGCACGGCAAAGACCTGACCTCGGTGCAACTATCGCAGCATTTGGTCCAATGGCAACAAGATGGCCGCGACGTCGCATTTATTATCGGCGGCGCCGACGGTCTTGATCCTGCTTTTAAAGCAAAGGCGGACACGCTGCTGCGTATCTCCAGTTTAACGCTACCGCATGGCATGGTACGGGTGCTTTTGGCGGAACAGCTTTATCGGGCCTGGTCAATTACCCAAAATCATCCTTATCACAGGATTTAGTGCGCCGGATATCACGGATATCAATCCGGCGAGTATGAGTTCGACCAAAAATGAGGTAAATTAGGTTACCTGAATTAACAGGTTATTTAGGAAGAATGCTACTGCCCAAATAATGAAAATCTGGAACCAAAAAATTTATCTTGCATCAAAAAGTCCCCGAAGACGTGAACTTTTACGTCAAATTGGTGTGGATTTTGAGCTACTCTTATTACGCGAAAACACCCCACGCGGACCAGATGTCAGTGAGGAAGTCCTTTCAAATGAGCAGCCAACCGCTTATGTAGAACGCGTTACCCTGGAAAAGGCCGCATTTGCTTTCCACACCATGCAGCAGCGTAAGTTGCCAATGAGGCCGCTCCTCGCCGCAGATACGACAGTCACCATTGATAATAAAATATTGGGCAAACCGGCCGATAACGCAGAAGCAGTAAATATGTTGCGACAATTGTCAGGCCGAACGCACCAGGTATTGACCAGCGTTGTTGTGGTGTATCAGCTGCAATCCTGGCAAATAACACAAACATCTGAAGTGGTTTTTCAAACCCTTAGCGATGAAATAATCCGAAGCTACTGCGCGACGGCAGAACCTTACGACAAAGCCGGGGCCTATGGTATCCAGGGATTTGCTGCCATGTTCATCAAACGTATCAATGGTAGTCATTCCGGCATTATGGGTTTACCCCTTTTTGAAACCGCTCAACTATTACAACAGGCAGGAATCGATATTTTATGAGCGAAGACATACTGGTTAACATTACCCCGCAAGAAACGCGTGTCGCGCTGATTTTTCAAGGCGCTGTGCAAGAATTACATATCGAACGCACCTTATCCCGCGGATTGGCCGGAAATGTCTATCTTGGCAAAGTCGTCCGCGTTTTACCCGGCATGCAATCCGCATTCATCGATATTGGATTGGAGCGAGCGGCCTTTTTGCATGTGGCCGATATATGGGAAGCCCGCGTGCGTGGAGTACCAGCAGCCGATGGACAGCCAACGATACCGATGCCGATTGAAAAGCTGTTATTCGACGGACAACCGTTGATGGTACAGGTTGTTAAAGACCCTATCGGGACCAAGGGCGCACGATTATCCACCCAAATTTCCATCGCTGGCCGCATGCTGGTGTATCTGCCGCAAGATAATCACATTGGTATTTCTCAGCGCATCGAAAACGAAGCAGAACGCGAATTGTTGCGTACTAAAGTACAACAGTTGCTTCCACCCGAGGAGAAAGGCGGCTTCATCATTCGCACCATGGCTGAAGATGCGTCCGACACCGATCTGCAAATGGATATTGAATACCTGCGTAAAACCTGGTCTTCGATCACACAGCTGGCAAAAAGCCGTCCGGCACCGACGCTACTGCATCAAGATTTAAGTCTGGCGCAACGCGTGCTGCGTGACTTTGTCGACGATAAAACGACCAGTATTCAGGTCGACTCGCGCGAGAATTTTATCAAGCTGCAAGAATTTGCCAGTACCTACACGCCGTCCGTCAATGCGCGCTTAATCCACTACACAGGCGAAAGACC
This sequence comes from Glaciimonas sp. Gout2, assembly GCF_035018905.1. Lineage (NCBI taxonomy): Bacteria > Pseudomonadati > Pseudomonadota > Betaproteobacteria > Burkholderiales > Oxalobacteraceae > Glaciimonas > Glaciimonas sp. Gout2. The sequence goes on from NZ_JASJXA010000001.1 coordinate 22,166, forward strand.
ATTATTTGACTTGTACGGTGTTGAAGAAGAGATTCTGAATGCATTGAGTCGTCGTGTGCCGCTTAAATCTGGTGGTTACCTGATCGTCGATCAGACCGAGGCAATGACCACGATTGATGTCAATACTGGCAGCTTCGTCAATGGTCGCAATTTTGACGACACCATTTTTAAAACCAATCTGGAAGCCGCCCACGCCATCGCCCGCCAGCTCAGGTTGCGTAACCTTGGTGGCATCATCATCCTCGACTTTATCGACATGGAAAATGTCGAGCATAAGATAGCAGTATTGTCCGAACTCAACAAAGCCTTATTGCGTGATCGGACCAAGAAATCGGTATCCGATTTTTCGGCGCTGGGCTTAGTCGAGATGACGCGCAAACGCACGCGTGAATCGTTGGCACATATTCTGTGCGAAACCTGCTCGGTATGTAATGGCAAAGGACAAGTCAAAACCGCCCGCACGCTGTGTTACGAAATTTTGCGAGAGGTGTTGCGCGAAGCAAAACAATTCAACCCGCGTGAATTTCGCATTCTGGCATCGCAAGCGGTAGTTGACATGTTCTTAGAGGAGGAGTCACAACATCTCGCCATGCTCGGCGATTTCATCTCTAAACCGATTTCATTGCAAGTCGAAACGGTTTATCCGCAAGAGCAGTACGACATTATTTTGATGTAGGCTTCCAGGACAGTCCAATGCATGCATCTTTAAACGCTATTTCTCAGTCATCTGAAAAAAATCCATCGCGCTCCTTTCATATTGCGTTCTGTGTCGACGACCATTATTGCCGCAGCATGGGCGCAACAATCACGTCGATCATTGATAATAATCCGGGCGTTGACTTCACGTTTCACGTTTTTGCATTTGCGATTTCCGAAGATAACCGGCAACGTTTCAATCAGCTAACGACCAAGTACGGAGTCGCGACGCACATTCATATTATTGATCCGGTGATCTTTAAACCGTTTGCACATATCTCGCAATTTTCATATTATTCTCCAACCATCTTTACACGTCTGCTGATCCCTTCCACGTTGCAAGGAATCACGGATAAAGTCCTTTATTTGGATGCGGATATTTTATGCCTGGGAAGTATCGCTGAACTGATTCAAATGGATTTCGGAGATAGCGCAGCGATCGTGGTTCCTGACGCGGATGAAACTACGCGCAGACGCTGTGCTGCTTTACAGCTTTCATCGCAGCGCTATTTTAACTCCGGCGTAATGTACATGAATGTCGATGTCTGGATGTCACAACAGATCACCGAGAAAACAATTCTTTCGATTTTAGAAAATGGAAAAAATTACCGCTTCCCGGATCAAGATGCGCTCAATGTTGTACTTGAAGGAAAAATTACGTTTATCGAAAGAAAATGGAATTTTCTATACGACTTGATTCACGACCTGGAAAAAGACAAAAGACAAATGCGTGACATTGGCGAGATCGGTTTCATTCATTTTGCCGGCGCAGTCAAACCCTGGAACGATTGGTGTTTGCATGCATCGACCGACCTGTTTATCAAGTACCACAAGCTATCACCCTGGGCCGATATAGCCCTTGATCCCGAGCCGCGAAATTATAAAGAGATGCGCATGTTTTCGCGTTTCCTAATGAAGCGCGGTGAGGTCTTTAATAGCTTCAAGTGGTATATGAAATATCTTTCAGCGCGTTGAAAAAAAGAGAAGAAAGAAACAAAACCAGAACATAAATGTGCCACTCAACTTGTACTTAAATAGTACATACCTGATCCAAGATAATAGGCAAATAATCAGACTCTGTAAAAGTCAGAATCGCGGGGTCGCTTCTGACTTTTATCGCTGATACTGATATCAGTTTCCACATGACGTTTTTAATCGATTACAAATGGCAATAACAAGCGCACACATTTTAATATGCCGCACCGACAACATCGGTGATGTCATGCTAACGCTACCCATTGCGGCGCGTCTGAAGCAACAACATCCTTCGATCAAAATAAGTTTCCTTTGTCGAGCTTATGCAGCCCCGGTCGTCAGGCATTGCCGCAGTGTTGACGAGGTAGTCGAACTGGAGGACTTCTTATCCGATCCATCCGGGTATTTTGCACGTGCTGGTATCGATACCGTCATCATTGCACAACCGGTCAAGCAATTAGCACAACTAGCATTCAAAGCAAGAATTAAAAATCGTATTGGCAATGCCCGTCAAAAGTTGTACCAACTGTTATATTGCAATCGTCGGGTGCGGTTCAAAAAAGGTAATTCAGAACATCATGAAGCGCAATTCAACTTTGAATTTCTGCGCCCGTTTGGTCTTAAGACCATTCCCGAAATTGCTGAGATTGCGGCACTTTATGACTTCGACATTCCCGAGAACGAAGAGGTTAACGGTCTATTGGCGCAGCATCCGTTCAACCTGATTATTCATACAAAATCTAACGGACATGGTCGTGAATGGCCAATCGCACATTATGTGACGCTTGCCAAGCAACTTAGCGCGTACAAAGATATCCAGTTATGGCTAACCGGCAGCGCCACAGAAGGACAGTGGCTCGCAGAAAATGCGGGAGAATTATTGAGATTACCCAATGTGAGTAATGTTTGCGGCAGGTTCACACTTGATGTCTTCACCTCTTTCATCAAAGCGGCAGATGGTTTGATTGCCAGCGGCACAGGCCCGCTGCATATCTCTGCAGCTATTGGGCAGCGCACGCTCGGTTTATTTCCACCGATCCGACCGATGCATCCAGGAAGATGGGCACCGGTAGGGACGCACGCCCAAAGTTTGTGCATCCCAACCAATTGTGCCGGATGTAAAGATATTGACGCGGCCGAATGTGCTTGTATGCTAAAAATCTCTCCTGGTGCCGTCGCAAAGATAGTCCTGGAATGGCACAAGGAAGCGATCCCGGTCACTGCCTGACAGTCAAATCAATCAGGTATTGGGCGGCAAAACAGCGATCACCTGATCAACGGTAATCGCTCTCACCCAATCCCTACGATTGGGTGCGTTGACGACGATGCTATTTGCCTTATCAACCGGCGCCCACTCAGGATTTTTTTGGCGCATCAGCGCAATCACCGGCACGTGCACTGCATTGGCCAAATGCATCACAGCGGTTTCGACCGAGATAATTAAATCGCACTCTTGTAATATTGCTGGTAACTGGAAGAAATTTTCCTGCGCACTAAAAAGCTGAAACCGCTCTAGTTTTTGCTGTGCAAAAAATGCTTTGGCAGCGCTCATTTCCTCGGGTACGACGTTCACCACAAGATCAGTGTTACGCCAGCTGTCCTGCGCTCTTATTGCCAGGGCCAGTTCAACTACGCGCTCTAAGGGCCAACAACGTTTCTTGGTCTTTGCATACGGATTGATGAATACCAGCTTCGGTTCGATTTCGGTCTGGCCGCTCTCACGCACAAATCCCCAGTCGCGTAATTGTTGCTTTGCGTAATCGGTCCAACGCTCTGGAATCTGAACAAAAGGCAATCGCGAGGACGCGGAGGTATCAATACCAAACAAGCGCTTGAACCAGCCCGCGTAAATATCGCTGATGTGCAATCCTGGTGCCGATGCCTCGTCTGGATTAAGGGCCGCATCCAATTTTCGATACGCCAAATGTTTATGTACAGCAAACAGACTCGCCGACTTTTTCATGCCCACGACAAAACCTTGTGGACTGATTTCACGGGCAAGTGACGCATACATCGGCGGCCGTAACGTTGAAAGCGACACGACTACCGGATAAGCTTCTTGCTGGGCTTCTTTTATGGACTGCTGAAACAACGGCGGACTATAAGTCTGGTTATAGAGCTTGGTCACAAACGGACATGCGGCGACCCAATCGTACAACGCATACTTTTTTAAAAACACCCAACTCTCAGGTCGATTAGTCCGGCGAACTTCATCAATCCATATATGAATCTTGATGTGCGGATAGGCTTCTGCAAAGGACTGAAAACAGTTTTGCAAGTAAGTGAAATCGCCCAAAGCAAGATGAGCAATGAACAAAATTTTATCCGCTTTTTTTAATACATCGCTTGGAACCAGCTGTGTAACCATAAAATTTTGAACTCAAGTAAAAGGATTCAAGTACGTTAGCGCGATCGATGATCGATCAAAACCAGGTCGCCTAACTGTCGGCATTTATACCTCGACATTCACCACTTCATTGGAGAACTGCAGGCGATACAGGTTAGCGTAAGCACCCTGCTTTTCCAGCAATTCGTCATGCGTGCCAACTTCAACAATCCGCCCCGAAGAAAGCACCACAATGCGGCTGGCACGCTCAATAGTGGAGAGACGATGGGCAATCACAAACGTGGTTCTGCCTTCCATCAATTTATCTAATGCAGCTTGTACAGCGCGCTCGGACTCACTATCCAGCGCCGACGTCGCCTCATCCAAAATCAGGATTGGCGCATCTTTATAGATTGCCCGCGCCATTGCCAGCCGCTGGCGTTGGCCGCCTGATAAGCGTGAACCGTTATCTCCAACCTGTGTTTCCAGTCCATCAGGCAGGCTCGCGATCATATCGGTCAAGTAAGCGGCCTTTGCTGCAGCCTCAATACGACCGCGATCCGGCGTACTGTCGCCATAGGCAATATTTGCGGCAATCGTGTCGTCGAACAAGATAACATTTTGGCTTACCATCGCGATTTGCTCGCGCAAACTCGTCAGCGCAATATCTTCGATCGGTTCGCCATCCAGCAAAATTTGGCCTCCGGTCAGCGCATAAAAGCCGGGTATTAAATTCACAAGGGTAGATTTGCCACCACCCGACATCCCAACAAATGCAATCGTTTCGCCCGGTTCAACACTCAGATTAATGCCATCCAAAGCCCGCGCCTCTTGGCCAGGATAGGAAAAACTCACATCGACCAGATCGATCCTGCCACGCGCACGCTGATCAAGTTGCTTGCCATCGGAGCGCTCCACCTGACTATCGATGAGCGTAAATACCGCTTCTGCAGCCGCCATCCCACGTTGCAACGGCCCATTCACTTCTGCCAGTTGTTTGAGCGGCGCTAACAATGCAATCATCGCGGTGAAAAATGAGATGAATCCACCCACCGTGATCTGGTTATGGCTGGATTGCACCAATGCCATCATGATCATGACGGACATCGCGCAAGCGGTCATGATTTGGGTAACCGGAACAGTCGCCGCAAAGGTCGTTGTCAGCCGCATACTGAATTGTCGAAGATGATCAGCACTCGCTTCGAAACGTTTTTTTTCATAATCCTGTCCGCCGAAAATCTTGATGACTTGTTGTGCTCGCGTCGTTTCTTCAATTACTTGGGTCAGTTGCGCGTTAACGTTCAGGGCATCTTTATTCAGTTTCTTGAGGCGCTTTCCAGTGGTTCGCACCACAACCATCATCAACGGCATCAACACCAGCGCGACAATCGTCAGACTCCAGCTGATATACAACATGTACGCCAGTAAGCCGATAACTGTCAAAATACAACGCACGATAGACGTAAATAGTTTGCTAATCATGTCAATGATCTGCTGTACTTCAAACATAATCGAATTGATCACGCGTCCCACGGTATACGTGGCATGAAAATCAATCGGTACATTGAGCAAACGACTGAACATTTGACGCCGTAACGTATTAAGCACGCGCGTAGACACCCAGTTAGTCATGTAGGTCGTTAAGAATGTGGAGGCTCCGCGTGCAACAAACGCACCGACCACCGCCACCGGCACCATCCACAACGGGAACGAAGGCTTTTCGACAAACCCATGATCGAGTAAAACCTTAAAGATATACGCCACCAGCGGCTCGGTCGCGGCGGTGACAACCATTCCGAGGAAGGCCAACGCCAACCGTTTTTTGTAAGGACGATGGAATGTTGCCAGTCGCTTGAAATACGTTGAATACGATGGTGCAGTCATGGTTGAGTCAATTCAAGTTCTTTTTTTCGTTTAATGATACAGGCAAGAAATGTCGCCACACTCATTGTGTAAAATCCACCGAGGACGGTCCAAAAGAACATCAGATCGGTAAGGCCGTATATAAAAAATCCGAGGCAAAGCGTCACTCCCAACGCTGCTGCAGTCTTTATATCTTCATCAGAATGACGGATTTCGCGCAAAAAATAGTAGGCAGGCACGCAATAAATCGAGATGCTCGCCAGCAATCCAAATACGCCCAGAATCGCCATATTAAACAAAATTTCATTGTGCGAGTGCGCAAAAGCCGCCGCCGCCGGGCTCACTATTTTACGGGATACCAACTCATTGACATTGCTACTGTAATTCTCACGTCCTGTGCCAACGATCGGATGCTCTTTAAATAAGATCCATGCTGCATTCCATAGTTGCAGGCGAATGCCTACGGAAGTGTCAGCGTTTTGGCCGTCCGTGTAAAGAGTGACATCCTCTTTCACATCTTCCAGTCTGTTTTGGACGCTACTACTAAACGTCACTATGCCAACTAATATGCCCAGTGCGATTACCGCAATCGCCAGTTTATTCCGCAGTTGAATGTTGTTAAAAAACATGAATGCGACCACTAGAAAAAAGGGTATCGCGATCCAGCTTCCCCTAGTTTGCGCTAACCAGGTCACATATAAGCCAAGACAACACGCCAATACTTTTAAGGCAAATATAACTTTGTCACGACGATCATTCCAGCCGAAGGAAATTAACGCCATACTTCCTAACAAGAGTGCGATGTTAGAAAATGCAATGGTTGATAAAAACCCAATATTTCCGAAGCGATTTACGCCGGCGTCAGTTAACATATACGCTTTTATCATCGCCGCTACCACACCGACAACAAAAGCCCACTGCACATTCTTGAGATAGCGAAGTGGCACACTCAGTATCACCCAGAAAATAGGAGCAAATACGGCGAGCCTGATCGCCCGGTCATACTGCTTAAACTGAAAACTTCCTGAGACGAGTTGATTGATAAGTACAGCACAGAACAGCGAAGCCATAGCAAGATGAAGCGGCCAGTATTGCTTTAGCAATTGACTGAAACTTGCCCCCATCGGCTTGAACCGGCAAATCAAAGCAACAATGCTGGACAAGAAAAGCAAATATAAACCGGCGTTACCTGCATTATGCAAAACAATCGAGAGCGCAGGAAAAAACGTAATAACGAGAATTACCGGCCATTTCAAATAAGACAAAGTTCTTCTCCGAATATTTTTTTGTTGCGTTACTTAACTTCCGAGTCGCACGCCCGAAGTCGGGCTAATTATTGATAAAATTAAAAAATTGATGACTATTATTAAATAGTCATCAATCATCGGTCATTAATCATTAATTGTAACTATTTAGTATTCGACCAATACCGATTCCCGTCCCAACTTCTCAGCCAGAGAGCTTTGCAAACCATCGCTAGGCGAGACCCGCCATCCATCCCCAAACAATATCTCGCAGCCGACCCCGCCGCCGGTATAGCGGACAGTCAACGGCAAGCCAGCTTCAGAGCGATACGAGGACAACATTGTTTTCAGTTCGCTGACGTCGATCTGTTGTTTGGATGCCGTCAACGACAAAACAAACTGCCGACCATAATGAATCCGTGCATTCGCGATATCCATTACTTTTTCTGCGGATACGCGTAAGCCACCATTAAAGCGATCTTCCGAGACTTTACCTTGTACGACCAAAAACTCATCCTCCTTGAAGAAGGCTTTATTCGGTTCGAATTGCTCGTTGTAGATGGTTACATCGACCGATGCGCTGCCATCATCTAATGTCACGATAACCATTTTTCCGCGCTGAGTCATTTGTGTTCGTAAGCCGGAAATAATGCCAGCCAGCGTCCGTGGATCGCGTGACGGCTCCAGATTACCTAAAGGCGTGCGCGCAAAGCGGCGGGCTTCTGGCGCATAAATATCAAATAAATGGCCTGATAAATAGAAGCCAAGTGCCAACTTTTCTTCAGTGAGTTTTTGCCTATCAGTCCAAGGCATCGCTTTGACATACTCTGGCGGTTGTTCAAGATCACTATCATCGCCACCGAATAAACTGACCTGGTTTGCCGCTGCAAGTTTTTGATCAGCCGCCTCCATCGCCAGCGGCACCGATGCCAACAAAATGCCACGATCCACTTTAAAGCAATCGAATGCGCCAGCACGAATCAGGGATTCTATCGTGCGTCGGTTAATCTGACGTTTATCGACCCGCACACAAAAATCGAACAAATCCACAAAAGGTTTGACGTTTCGCGCTGCGACAATCGCCTCAATCGCGTTTTGACCAGAACCTTTAACCGCACCTAAACCGTAACGAATAAACGCCGCTTTTTTACCTGCCTCAGCTTCGGGCGTAAAGCGATATTCCGATAAATTAATGTCCGGTGGCAGTAAAGTCAATTTGCAGATATCAAGCGCGTCCGCCACCAGAATTTTTACTTTTTCGGTGTCATCCATCGCCAGCGACAAGTTAGCCGCCATGAAAGCTGCCGGATGATGCGCTTTTAAATAAGCGGTGTGATAAGACAATAACGCGTACGCAGCGGCATGTGATTTGTTAAAACCATACCCCGCAAATTTTTCCATCAAATCGAAAATTTCGTCGGCTTTGGCTTCGCTCAAACCATCCTTAGCGGCACCGTCGCGGAAGATTTGACGATGCTCGGCCATCTCTTCAGCTTTTTTCTTACCCATTGCGCGCCGCAGCAAATCCGCACCGCCGAGCGAATAACCGCCGACGACCTGCGCCATCTGCATAACCTGCTCCTGATACACCATGATGCCGTAGGTTTCCGACAAAATTCCTTCGGTGCGTGGATCAGGATAATCAAAACGTTCGCCATGCTTACGTTTGCAGAAATCAGGAATCAGATCCATTGGACCGGGACGATAGAGTGCCACCAGCGCAATAATGTCTTCGAATCGATCCGGTCGCGCATCTTTCAGCATCCCTTGCATACCGCGGCTTTCGAGCTGGAATACGGCGACGGTTTTGGCGGCCGTCAGCAACTGATAAGAAGCACGGTCATTCAGCGGCAATTTTTCCAGACTAAAGTCAGCCATCGCTGGATCAAGCTGTTTGATGTAGCGCACTGCACGATCAAGAATCGTCAGCGTGGTCAAACCCAAAAAGTCGAACTTAACCAGTCCGACCGCTTCCACGTCGTCCTTGTCGTATTGCGACACCACACCGGCATCACCACCTTGCGTGTAGAGCGGGCAGAAATCGGTCAACTTGCCCGGCGCAATCAGTACGCCACCCGCATGCATGCCGATGTTGCGGGCAATGCCCTCAACCTGCTGCGCCAGACTCAATAGCTGCTTGACCTCTTCTTCATTTTCCAGACGCTCGGCCAGCATCGGCTCTTCTTTAATAGCGTCCGCAATCGTCACGTGCTTACCCGGCTTGAACGGGATCAGTTTGGAAATACCGTCACAGAAATTGTAGCCAAAATCAAGAACACGGCCAACGTCGCGAATCGCACCCTTTGCGGCCATCGTTCCGAAAGTCGCAATTTGGGAGACAGCATCCTTACCGTACAAATCCTTAACGTGCTGGATAACCCGGTCACGGCCTTCCTGGCAAAAGTCGATATCGAAATCGGGCATAGAAACCCGTTCCGGATTCAGAAACCGTTCGAACAGCAAGTTATATCGCAACGGATCAAGATCGGTAATTTGAAGTGAGTACGCCACCAGTGAACCAGCGCCAGAACCCCGGCCCGGCCCAACCGGCACACCATTCTCTTTAGCCCAGCGAATGAATTCGGCAACGATCAGAAAATAGCCGGGAAATCCCATCTTGACGATGGTATCGATCTCAAACTTCAACCGATCTTCATAACGCTGACGATTCTCTTCACGCTTTTCAGGGTCTGGATACAGATGCACCATGCGCATCGCGAGCCCATCTTTTGACTGCTCATCAAGGAAGTCACCAATCGACATACCTTCGGGCGTCGGAAAATCCGGGAGTTGCGGCTTGCCCAGTTGCAGCGACAAGTTACAACGCTTGGCGATCTCTACTGAGTTTTGCAATGCGGCCGGCATGTCAGCAAATAACGCCGCCATTTCGGCCTGGGTTTTAAAGCATTGCTGATCATTGAAACGTCGCACGCGCCGCGCATTTGCCAGCATTTCGCCCTCAGAAATACAAGTGCGTGCCTCGTGCGCAATGAATTCTTCTTTATCAAGAAATTGAATCGGATGCGTTGCTACCACCGGCAGTTGCAGTTCGGATGCCAGCGCAACCGCGTGGCGCACGTTCGCCTCCATATTCGGCTGATCAGCACGCTGCACTTCGATATAAAAACTATCGGGAAAAATACCCATCCAGTGCTGGACACAACGTTTAGCCGCTGCCAGATTACCGTTATCAATGGCGATACCGACATCACCAAAATGCGCTCCGGAAAGTGCGATCAGGCCGTTGCCACCCGATTGGTGCTGAAGGTCTTCCAGCCACTCGGAGCGAATTTCGGCGCGGCCGCGGTGTAGATTTTCTATCCATGCCTTGGACAGCAATTCACATAACTGTAAATAACCGACACGACTCTTCACCAGCAACAGTAAACGTGATGGTTTATCGCGTGCCTCGTTGTTGGTGATCCAGACGTCGCAGCCAATGATCGGCTTAACGCCTTTGCTGCGCGCAGCCTTATAAAACTTGACCATGCCAAACAGGTTGGCGAGATCGGAGATTCCTAATGCGGCTTGCTGATCGTCTGCAGCGGCTTTAATTACGTCATCGATGCGGACTAAGCCATCGACGATTGAATATTCGGAATGCAGGCGGAGATGGGTAAATTGCGGTGTCGTCATAGCCCGTATTTTACCCCGCCACCCGCTCTGAATCGGCTTTCGCACAGCAAATCACGTTGAAAAGTCGCGCCGCGTTTATAATACTGTTAAATCAATGACTTACAGAAACTTCAAAGAACCTCAGAGAATCAAGCTTATGTCGTCCACACCTACTTACGTCAACATTGCAGCGTACAAATTTATCACTTTCGATGATACCGCAGAGAAGCGCGCGGAATTTCTGGCAACCTGTACTCAACTTCAGCTAAGAGGGACCATTCTGCTGAGTCCTGAGGGCATCAATATGTTTTTGGCGGGCTTCCGCGAACAAATTGATCAGTTTTTAGTCTGGCTACGGTCAGACCCGCGCTTCGCTGATGTCGAAGTAAAAGAAAGTTATTCAGAAAATCAGCCATTTACACGCATGCTGGTGAAGTTAAAGGCGGAAATCATTACGATGAAACACCCTTTGATTAAACCGGAGTTAGGGCGTGCGCCCTCTGTTGCGCCGAAAACACTCAAGCGCTGGCTGGACCAAGGCCACGATGACAATGGTCGTCCTGTGGTCATGGTCGATACGCGTAACGGTTTCGAGGTGGATGTCGGCACTTTCGAAAACACGGTCGATTATCGCATTGACAAGTTTAGTGAATTTCCGGAAGTCATTTCTGCCCACAAAGAAGCATTGATCGACAAAACTGTTGTTACCTTTTGCACCGGTGGTATCCGCTGCGAAAAAGCCGCTATTCATATGCAGGAGATTGGCTTTGACAGCGTCTATCAACTAGATGGCGGCATTCTTAAGTATTTCGAGGAATGCGGCGGCGCGCACTATAACGGTGATTGCTTTGTGTTCGACTACCGAACAGCGCTCAATCCTCAGCTTCAAGAAACAGCGGCTTCGCAATGCTTCATCTGCCGCACTGTCGTGACCCCCCGCGAACAACTATCGCCGGAATACATCATCGGCGTCTCTTGCCCGCATTGCGCCACCAATCGAATGAAAAAAATGTCGGCACAAGACACAACAGTGCCAGAAATCACGTCGACTCCATAAACGACATAGCCACTACGCACGTTGACAGACATAAAAGCTCATCATTGATTCGGATGGGCTTTTTTCTAATCTGTATACAGATCACACATCACGCAGAACGGGGTGGAGATCGACGGCAGCAATAAATAAGAGTTAATTTAACCATCCTTTGATGGGCACCTCAAATTTTAGCTATATCATTCATTTATTCCATAATGCGGTAAATCGATAAACTTTACTATCACGGCGCTAAGCGAACCATGAATTTGACGCTCGAAGCATTGCAGATCATCGATACCATTGACCGCAAAGGAAGCTTTGGCGCCGCCGCCATAGCACTCAATCGGGTGCCGTCAGCGCTCACTTATAGTATCCGCAAGTTAGAAGAAGATCTGGATGTTTTATTGTTTGACCGAACCGGTCATCGCGCCAAACTCACAGTTGCCGGTCTCGAACTATTGACCGAAGGACGTCACTTACTCCAGGCAGCGCAAGAACTGGAGCGGCGCGTAAAACGTACCGCGACTGGCTGGGAGGTTGAACTGCGGATCGTATTGGATAGTATTGTGCCGTTCGAGACACTCATGCCAGTGATCGCCGCTTTTGATCGTGAAAATGCAGGAACGCGCTTGCGCATTTTTCATGAGGCCCTTTCCGGTGTGTGGGAAGCCCTGATCAATGATCGCGCCGATCTGGCCATTGGCGCGCCACATGACGGACCCGACTACGTGCGCATGAGCGGAGATTTCCAGACACGCCAATTAGGCCTCACCGACTGGGCCTTCGCGGTTGCGCCGCACCATCCTTTGGCGTGTGCACCGGAACCCTTGACCGCTAATACGATCCAACAGTACAGGGCGGTTGCAGTCGGCGACACGGGACGCGTTTTACCCAGCATTACCTCCGGACTGTTAATCGGCCAAGATATCTTAACCGTACCGACGATGTCGACAAAATTGCAAGCACAACTGAACGGATTGGGATGCGGCCATTTGCCGCGTCGTCTGGCTGCTCCTTATTTTTTATCGGGCGCTTTGATTGAAAAAGAAACACTGGAGGCAAAACCGGGCGTCAAATCGCAAATCGCATGGCGAACGCCGGTCTTAGGAAAATCTCTTAAATGGTTTATTAATCAATTGAGCGATCCTGGAACCGTGCAGAATTTTATTGAGTGGCCTTAGTCAATGCCAAATACAGATCCTTATTTTTTTCTAATTACTTAACAATGCTCAACGCAAGCCCATACATTGGACGTTTCGCTCCCTCCCCGACCGGGCTATTGCATGATGGTTCGCTGGTTGCCGCTATGGCGAGTTATCTCGATGCCAAAGCGCATCAGGGTCAATGGCTGGTGCGGATGGAAAACGTTGATGAAGCACGCACTGCGTCCGGCGCAGCCGATGCGATTTTAAAAGCGTTATCGACACTACAGATGGCTTGGGATGGGCCGGTAGTATTTCAAAGCTGTCGCACAAATTTGTACCAGGCGGCATTTGACAAACTAGGACGACTAGCCTATCCATGCGGCTGTACGCGCCGTGAAATCGTCGACTCACAAATTGGTGTCGCGTCCGATGGTGCCGCAGTTTATCCTGGCACTTGCAGGGAAGGACTGCCAGTTGGCAAGCCGACCCGATCCTATCGATTGCTGGTACCCGATGCCGGTCACCCGGCTGAACTGATCAGGTTTGAGGACAGATGGCAAGGGTTAATGCAACAGCATCTTGCAATAGAGGTCGGCGATTTTGTGCTGAAACGTGCAGATGGATTTTGGACCTACCAACTTGCCGTGGTCGTCGACGATGCAGATCAGGGTGTGACACATGTTGTGCGTGGTGCGGATCTTCTTGATTCCACCGCCCGACAAATTTATTTGCAACGGCAACTGGGATTGACAACACCAAGCTATTTGCATGTGCCGGTTATCACCAACGCCAACGGTGAAAAATTATCCAAACAATACGACGCACAACCGCTGGATTTGAGCCAACCACTTCAAACGCTGGTCAAGGCCGCATGGTTTCTAGGATTGGAAATTGGCCACGTTGCCTCAGTTGAAACATTCTGGGCCGTTGCCATTGCAGCCTGGGCTAGTCAGCGCGTAGAGCGCCGTAACATCAACTAAAACGGTAGCAGATTCGAAGCAAAACGTTCTATGTCTCTCATACTGCGATGGCATTTTTTTAGGCGGTGGCACATAAAAGCCAGTAATTTGCCTGGGCATTTTACTGGCACACTTATTTCACCTTGTGGATAACCTGGCTTAGCGCTTAGGCATTCCGCCTAATAGCGCGGCAAGCTTTCCTTTAGGCTTGACCGGAAGACCTGACTGACTATTTTGCGCGCTCTCAACTGACGAAAGCGTAGGTTCGTACGGTTTCAAGAACCACGGATCAATTTTCTCTTTGCGCGGCAACGATGTATAGGCGCTACGCGTATGCTGGCTGCTACGATCCGAGGATCCTGAACGTGAGTCGGTTCTGCTGTCCGAGCGAGCGTCCGAACGTGAATCTGAACGTGAATCTGAGCGAGCATTGCCACGCGAATCACCGTCATCACGACGCGGCGAACGCTCACGCTCAACCACGCGTGCCTTCGCCACAAAGCCCACCAACTCAGCACGAACAAACTTGTGCTTGATCATTTTTTCAATATCTACCAACAACCGCTCATCTTTATCAGTACACAGCGAAATGGCATCGCCCGACGCCCCAGCACGACCGGTACGGCCGATACGATGGACGTAATCTTCCGCGTTATAAGGCAAATCGAAGTTAATCACGCATGGTAGCTCAGCGATGTCGAGACCGCGAGCGGCAACATCGGTCGCGACCAACACTTCAATCGCACCTTGCTTGAAAGCTTCCAGCGCTGCCATCCGCTCGTTCTGGCTTTTATCACCATGGATCGCAGAAGCATTAACGCCTTCGCTTTCCAGATGCTTGGCCAGACGTGATGCGCCGATTTTCGTATTCGAAAACACGATGACCTGCTTAAGATTGCGTTCGCGGATAATAAAAGACACCGCGTCCAGCTTTGCCTGATCATCAATCCGATACATCGTTTGTGTGACATTGTCAGCCGTCGCATTACTGCGTGCGACTTCAATGGTGACCGGATTTTTGAGGAAGCTACCTGCGAGTTTTTTGATTTCAGCAGAAAACGTAGCTGAGAACATCAGACTCTGACGCTCTTTCGGGAGCAGATTAATAATCCGTTGCAAGTCGGGCAGAAAGCCCATATCAAGCATGCGGTCAGCCTCGTCCATCACCAAAATTTGCGTTTGCGACAAGCTGATGGTTTTTTGTTGAACGTGATCCAGCAAACGACCCGGCGTTGCAATCACAATTTCGATACCTGAACGCAGTGCCGCAGTTTGTGGGGCCATATCAATACCACCAAACACCACCGTTGCACGCAATGCCGTATGACGGCAATAGGCTTTAACATTTTCGGCAACCTGATCCGCCAGTTCACGGGTTGGCGTCAAAATCAAGGCGCGGACCGGATGCCGTGCTGGTGAGGCGCTGGTGTTGGCGTGCGCCAGCAACAACTGAATAATCGGGAGCGCAAATCCTGCCGTTTTACCGGTGCCGGTTTGGGCCGCGCCCATCACATCCCGACCTTGTAAAACGATCGGAATGGCTTGGGCCTGAATAGGCGTCGGGTTGACATATCCTTGATCGCTCAGCGCCCGCAAGATGTCTGGAGACAACCCAAAATCTGTAAATTTAATGGATGCCTCTAATGCTTCCGCATCGGACGCTATGATAATTTCTTGTTGCTTTTCAGACTGAGTGTCAGGCATAGTAATTGGCGGCCTTTCACGCTATATCATTCATGTATATAGACGTGGCATTAACGAATTTTCATTCGCCTAAAGGCACTATTGCTTTCAAAGAATTCGTGATTTCGTGTCAACTTTTACATCATGTCAAAGGCGCTAACAGCAACGTCCGACTAGTTTCAAGTTGAATCGATAGGGGTGTGTAACTGTCGTACGATCAGCACACTTTTGCATTACAGTCCAGCATTTAGTCCAGCATTATACGCCTAGCCGCCAATTTTCTTCATTTCTGTTCATATCCCTATCTGATCTAACGGCCAGCGCGGTCGCACATTAAATGCATAATCGCGCTGCGCAGCATCCGGACTGATTTGCAAACGCATTGCACCGGCAAAAGCAATCATTGCGCCATTATCGGTACAGAACTCAAGTTCAGGATAAAACACCTTGAAACGCCGCTTCACCGCAGCCGCATTTAACGCGTCGCGCAATTGCAGGTTAGCGCCGACGCCCCCGGCGATTACCAAGCGGTTAAGCCCTGTCTGTTTTAAGGCAGCAATGCATTTGACCACCAGAACTTCCACCAAAGCATCCACAAAAGCGCGCGCGATGTTAGCTTTATCCTGCTCGCAAATATTGATCGTTTGCTTCTTCACCAAGGTCAGTACCGCTGTTTTCAAGCCAGAAAAACTGAAATTCAGATTTTTTGAATGCAACATTGGTCTCGGCAATTGATACGCTGTTGGGTCTCCAAACTCTGCCAGACGCGATATTGCTGGTCCACCGGGATAACCAAGACCCAGCAATTTGGCCGATTTATCAAAAGCTTCGCCCGCAGCGTCATCTAACGTTTCACCAAGCAAAGTGTATTGCCCTACGCCATCCACACGCATCAATTGCGTATGTCCACCCGACACCAATAACGCCACAAACGGAAATTTCGGTGGAATACTCGCCAGCAACGGGGACAAAAGATGCCCTTCCAGATGATGCACGCCCAGCATTGGCTTATCTAAAGCCAGACCGAGACCGCAGGCAACTGACGCACCGACCAACAAAGCACCAGCTAATCCGGGCCCTTGTGTATAAGCGATGGCATCTATATCGTCAAGATGCGTGTTTCCCTCAGTCAATACTTGTTGTAATAACGGGATTGCGCGGCGAATATGATCCCGGGACGCCAATTCTGGTACAACGCCACCGTATTGTTCGTGCATCGCCACTTGTGAATAAAGTGCGTGAGAAAGCAAACCGCGCTGTGTGTCGTATAACGCAATGCCGGTTTCATCACAGGATGATTCAACGCCGAGAACAATCATGGTAATAGGTAATTTTTACAATCTCGCATTGTAATGGAATGCGCACGCTGGCTAGATAACTCTCTGCATATGGGCTTAACTATGGAGAAATTTTGTGTTGCAGCAGCATCAAAACACCTTTTTAAACGCTGTGCGTCCTTAATCTTTCCCCAAGCGTTGCATTGCATCACGCAAGAAATGAATATGGCGGGAGAAACGGGTACACGCAGTACAAGTCCACAAATGCACCCTGACGCGAACGCGATGGATGGGTGAAAGCGTTCGATCCTGCGCTTCTGACAAAAGGCTTTGCGTTTCGCGGCAAGTAGGAAATAGACGTTGACGGGGCATATTTTATTTATTGGAATAAAGGTCAGTAAAAAAACGCATCAAGTACACATGAAGACAAGAACGCATAAATTGTAGTCGTGGAAACGCCGCGAAAATTACATCTAATTGCAATATCTGTCGATTAAATACATGTACTAATAACAACAAATAACACATCACACTACAACACCATACTTTATGGCACTACACTATTATCCGATCGCTACGCGGGATGAATACCAAACCAATTAATTTGCAGACATTCACGCAAGCGCGTACGTGCCCGGTACAACAGCACCCACGCGTTGGCAGTAGTAATATCCAGTTCCTTGCAGATCGCGTCGGTGTCCAACTCCAACCATTCGCGCATCATAAAAATACGCCCTGTTTTGGCTGGCAACTTGTCTATACACAACTGCAAAATATCAAAAAATTCCTTGCGCTCCAGTGTCTGATCTGGATTTCCCCAATCGGGCATTGCTTCAATTGCGTGATCTCGGCTGTTGAACAATGCATCCACCATATCTGCATCACTGCGATCATCATAAGGATCATCAGTAAGTTGGATCTCGCGCTTGCCACGTCGCAACTGATCAATCAATTTGTGTTTCAGAATACCGATAACATAGGTTTTGAGGGAAGATTGCTGCTGAAATCGATCAGGATGTTCCATCACCGCGACGATGGTTTCCGAGACAGCGTCTTCTGCCAAACTGGTGTTGCGTAACTGAAGTTGCGCAAATCTTAACAACGGTGAGCGCAGAGCCTCTAGATCGCGGGGGTCAATTGCCATGTTTGATCCAAAAAAAGAGTGACTGATAGCACACAGTCATGGCACAAAGACCATGCGAAGACATATAAACGACCTCACGAATGACGCTATGATGTCTACAAATAAGCATTTGTACACACAACGTATTCAAACGCTTGATCGACAACATCGACGAGATTGATCAATTAGAAGCCTGATTTTACCTGACTGTGATGCAACCGATAGCGCCTTGTCATCAAAATTAGTCGACAAATTCATTCGTTTTAATAGTTAATTACTTTGCAATACCGTCAGTCGCTTTACACATTATTTGCGCATTATTCAACCCTTCTTTACTGACATTGTCACATTGCCATATGCAAAACACAACATTACAAGAGCCATTCAAAGCAGCCCGCTTCATCAAGGAAATCGGACGTGGAAAAGACGGTGCGCGCAGCCTTTCTCGCTCGGATGCCTACGATCTCTATACTGCCATGTTGGATGGTCGTGTCTCTGATCTGGAAATGGGCGGTATTTTGCTGGCAATGCGCATCAAGGGCGAATCAGTAGATGAAATTGCCGGTTTTCTCGACGCCGCTGAAGCTTCCTTTCCGACGTTACCGACCGCTCCCGAAACTGAAGGTGTAACCGGATCATCAATTTACGCGCCGGTGGTCATTCCCAGTTACAACGGCGCCCGTCATATGGCCAATCTCACGCCCTTACTGGCGTTATTGCTAGCCCGCGAAGGTATTCCCGTCCTGGTGCATGGCGTACTCACCGACCCGGGAAGAATCACCACAGCAGAAATTTTTACCGCACTTGGACAAACGCACGCCACCAGCATCGATGAAGCAACGCAACGTTTTGCACGGCTTCAACCCGCTTTTATGCCAATCGCCGCCCTAGCACCAAAAATGTCGCGTTTGCTAGAAATGCGCCGTGTTTTGGGTGTACGCAACTCGACACACACGTTAGTAAAAATTATGCAACCATTCAGCGCGCCGGCCTTGCGCCTGACTTCTTACACGCACCCAGAATATCTGGCCATGCTGAGTACCTATTTTAAAACTACCGCAGCAGCAGAACGAGGCGATGTTTTTCTCATGCGTGGTACCGAGGGCGAAACGGTCGCCAATGCAAAAAGAGCACAGCAAATAGAATGGTTTCACCTTGGCAGACAAAGCACGTTGGTAGAAAAACAAAACGTTGCTGAAGAAATCCCTGCCCTACCCGTAGAACGCGATGCAAGTGTGACAGCGCTCTGGATAAACGACGCGTTAGATGGTCGAATTGCAATACCAAAACCGATCCTGGAACAGGTCTCGCATTGCAAAGAGGTTTGCAAAATACTTAAACTCAGGCAAACTTCACTACCATTTTTGCCTTAAGTCGCACTACAAGCGTACCAAAATAGTGCAAATATGGAACCAACTCAGATAAAAACTGACAAATCGTTAATGATTTAACGCACGAATATTTTATTCACGAGGGTAAAGTCCAGAAATGTCCTTCCATGATTTCAGGAGCAAGCCAATGCGACGTACTTATTATAATAGATGTAATCAAAAAACCATCACCCCGCTGCTAAGACTTGGTTTTCCTCAGGTATTTCGCATAGTTCAGATTCTTTCAATCTAGATTAAATTCTGCGTTAATTCTGCAGCAATGCAGTTAATCGTTTGTTCTCCATAATCAGCTTCTTGCGCCACACTTTATCGCTAACTTTAAAGATTGCGATTGGCATAAGATCAGCAAAACTAACCTCCGGGAGTATCTATGGATTGGGCTCTTCCGTCCCTTGCCTTAGCAGACCCGATACAGTGGAATGCACTACTGCTATTTGGCAGCTTGCTGTTATTCGGATTGCTGGGCGGCTATATAGCAACAAAAACCCCTTGGGTTCCACGAATTACGGGCTATCTGGTCGTCGGATTTATTCTTGGCGTTGGTGGTCTTAATCTGCTTTCTGGCGATGTACTAAAATTAGCAAATATTTTTGCCGATATTGCAGTTGCACTGGTCGTCTATCAACTTGGCCGTTACGTAGACATTGGCTGGCTGCGGCGCGAAAAATGGCTAACTGCCACAGTCTTATTAAGTTCAGCACTCTGCTTTGGCTTCGTCAGCAGCGCGCTAATCTGGGTCGGCACGTCAAAAGTCGTCGCAATGCTGGGTGGCGTCCTCGCCATCGCCACCGCACCGGCCGTTATTATCGTCGTCTTAAGAGACCTTAAAGCAGAAGGTCAGGTGACACGGCGCCTGGCAGCAATGACCGCACTGAATAATTTTGTCGCCATTCTCATTGCCTACGCCCTACTGCCAATCATCGCGCATGAAGGCACGCCCTTCTTAACCTTAGCAGCGCACACCGCTTATTCACTCGTTGGATCGTTGCTGCTGGCGTATGCCACCTACCGGCTGATGATTCCGCTGGCACGCTTACTAGGTCGCCAACCAAGTCGTCAGTTCGTACTCGTCATTGCCGTTATCTCGCTGGCGATCGGTGCCGCACATGCCTTACAACTACCTGTATTGCTGACGATGCTCGTCTTCGCGATTATGTCAAAAAACCTCGATCATCAATACGATTTGATGGAGTTGGAATTTGGCATCGCCAACGAGTTATTTATCGTCATGTTATTTGTCTCTATCGGCGCATCGATTCGCCTGACCGATCTATCGATGGTCGGCACATCGGTGATGGTATTAATTGGCGCCCGCTTCCTCGCAATGGCTTGCGGCGTATTCACTTTTGCGCATTTCGCCAGAATGAAATGGAAACAAGCAGGATTGATAACACTCGCAACGTTACCAATGACAGAGGCGGGCCTTGGCTTGATGCAAACTATTTCTTATCTTTATCCGCATACGACTGCGGACGTCCTTCCGCTGCTAGCAGGTTGCCTGATCGTGCTGGAACTATTTGGTCCCATAGCGACACAATTTGCCCTGATCAAATCTGGCGAAAGTGGACGCGAAGGTTAAACCTGAATTCGGCAATTGACCCTGCGTTTTATCTAAAAAATGCACACTCAGACCTATCCAACTACCCAATTCAGGTTACACAATTGTTGGCCGGTATAAGGACAACGGAGAAAAAACATGGTTGAATCCGACGATCTAAACGCTCCGGCAAACCCGGAAATATTACCATTTACCTCCTCGACCCCATATACGATGGGAATCGAGCTGGAGTTGCAACTTGTCAATCGACGTAATTACAATCTCGCTAGCGACGCGGTAGATTTGCTGACCTGGATTGAGCCACGCGATTTGCAAAAGCAAATCAAACTGGAAGTAACCCAGGGCATGATCGAGCTCAATTCCGACATCCACACCAGCGTAGACTCTTTGATAGAAGAACTAAAAGTACTGCGCGCGGCCCTCAACAAAGGCGCACAGTACCTCAATATCGATGTCTCCGGCGGTGGCGCTCATCCATTTCAACACTGGAACGAACAACGTATTACGCCAAGTGAACGATTTAATCACTTGTATGAAAAATATGGTTATCTCGCCAAATCTTTCACTGTATTCGGTCAACATATTCACATCGGTGTACCGAATGGCGACGACGCCCTCTATTTAACCCATGCCTTCTCGCGATTTGTCCCCCATTTTATTGCCCTCTCTGCCGCCTCCCCATACTATCAAGGCGCAGACACGCAATTCGAATCGTCGCGTAGCAATGTAGTCCGTGCGTTTCCACTATCGGGTACCGCGCCAGTCATGCATCGGTGGACAGAATTTGAACGGTATTACAACGAGTTGCTCCAAATGGGCATCATCGGCAGTATGAAAGATTTTTACTGGGATATCCGACCAAAACCAGAATACGGCACGGTTGAAATTCGCGTTTGCGACACGCCACTCACCATCGAACATGCCGCCCATCTGGGTTGCTATGCACAACTACTAGCGCGCTGGATATTGACCGAGCGACCTTTTGTGATACGTAACGACTTTTATCTTCTCTATGAATTCAACCGCTTTGAAGCCAGTCGCTACGGGCTAAATGGTTCCTACGCGATCCATGGAGAGACATTAGCCACATCTACCAAACAATCTATTCACGCCCATTTGCTGACACATTTAAAAGATCTTGACCGTTACACTCAAAACGAAGCCGAGCGATCATCACTCAAACGTTTAGCCAATATGGCCAATGAGCGCCTTAGCGATGCTGGCTGGTTGCGCAAAACGTTTGCCCAACGCGGCTCATTAAATGACATGATGCGACTGTCCTCAGAATTATGGATGGGTCTAACGCCTCCACCGTACTTTCAATAATCAAAAAATATTGAAAATACGCAACATACACACAACAAAAATACCAAAAAGTAATGGCAAAACAATTCGATGTCGCCGTAATTGGCGCCGGTGCTGCAGGCATGATGTGTGCCGCTGTAGCAGGTCAGCGAGGGAAAAAAGTAGTCCTGATTGACCACGCTCCAAAGTTGGCGGAAAAAATCCGCATTTCTGGTGGTGGTCGCTGCAACTTCACCAACGCCGCTGCCGCACCACAGCATTACCTTTCACAAAATCCACACTTTTGCAAAAGTGCATTATCCCGATATAGCCCGCAGGATTTCATTAACCTGGTAAAACGCTATCGTATTGGCTATCACGAAAAGCATAAGGGACAACTATTTTGCGACGACTCGGCAGAGCAAATTATTGCCATGCTGAAAGCCGAATGTGAACTCGGCAACGTTAGTTGGCGCATGCCTTGCAGTGTTGCCAGTATTGGTAAAGAAGGTGATTTATTTCGGCTCGATACCGGTATCGGAGAAATACTCGCAGCGAATGTCGTCATCGCCACTGGAGGGTTATCAATTCCCAAGATTGGCGCGACTGATTTTGCATATCGTATCGCGCAACAGTTCGGCCTAAAAATGATTCCGCCGCGTCCCGGCCTTGTTCCACTGACATTTGATGCTGCTGGTTGGCAACCGTTTTTGCCACTCGCAGGAATAGCGTTGCCAGTTGAAGTCGAAGCCGGCGACAAAAAATCCCGTGGTTTCTTTAAAGAAGACCTGCTTT
This sequence comes from Glaciimonas sp. Gout2, assembly GCF_035018905.1. Taxonomy (NCBI): domain Bacteria; kingdom Pseudomonadati; phylum Pseudomonadota; class Betaproteobacteria; order Burkholderiales; family Oxalobacteraceae; genus Glaciimonas; species Glaciimonas sp. Gout2. The sequence continues at coordinate 45,136 of NZ_JASJXA010000001.1, forward strand.
TCACGCATCGCGGCTTATCCGGGCCTGCCATTTTACAAATTTCAAGTTTTTGGCAACCGGGGCAACCACTCAACCTGAATTTGTTACCTGAAATTGATATTGCCGAGACCTTGATCGCTGGCAAAACGTCTATCAAGAAGAATTTTAGTAATTTACTTTCCCAATGGCTACCGAATCGTCTGGCCGTAGGGCTTTTAGAGGCCAATGGTATTGATCCGACAGCGCGGATTGCCGACACTCCAGACCGTATGCTGCGCACACTGAGCGACGCCATCAATCGCTGGGAGATCACTCCCAACGGCTCGGAGGGCTACCGTAAAGCTGAAGTCACGCTTGGCGGCGTAGACACGCGCGAATTGTCGCAACAAAGCATGATGGTCAATAAAGTACCCGGACTCCACTTTATTGGCGAGGCGGTAGACGTCACGGGCTGGCTCGGTGGTTATAACTTTCAATGGGCATGGGCTTCGGCAACGGCGGCAGGAATGTCTTTTTAATTTCGGACTGCCCTCCAATTTCAATGTCTATATGGCGAAAAAAATATAGAATAGCGAAAGTTAGTTCTGAATTGCCACTAATTGTGGCGCATTTGCACTTACCTTCGATTAGGGAATATCAGAGCGCTTCCCTTTATTGATTTCCCCTGCTATAATCGCCCTCTTCCCAATTTAACCATGGTTTGAATTTACATGACCACAATTCGTCTTAAAGAAAACGAGCCGTTCGAAGTCGCAATGCGTCGCTTCAAGCGCACCATCGAAAAAACAGGTCTATTGACCGAGTTGCGCGCGCGCGAGTTTTACGAGAAGCCGACAGCTGAACGTAAGCGTAAGCTAGCAGCTGCAGTGAAGCGTCATTACAAACGCATCCGCAGCCAGCAATTGCCGAAAAAGCTGTACTGATTCTTCACCGCGTTTATTGCGGTGGCAAGACAAGAATTACAAACCCGCTCCGGTGTTGTTCCGCAGCGGGTTTTCCCATTTATCAGACTTACTTATTTAGCCTAATTTAACTAGGCTTGTTTTAGACTTGTTAATTAGACTTCTTGCCGGACCGTAGAAAGCCTCGTGAAAACGATGCGCACGGAATCCTGCCTAACGATAGTTTAGTTGCCTGGGTAAATGAGGATTGTCACCACTGCCAAGCGCAGCAGGTTCAGAAAAAGTCTATTGATTTCACCTTGGAGAATCACATGGGTCTTAAAGAACAAATTACCGAAGACATGAAGGGCGCAATGCGCGCCAAAGAAGCAGCGAAACTTAACACTATTCGCCTGATCACTGCCGCCATAAAGCAAAAAGAAGTCGATGAACGGATTACCGTTACCGACACACAAGTTCTCGCCATCATTGAAAAAATGATCAAGCAGCGCAAGGACTCGATAACCCAGTTTGAAGCGGGAAATCGTCAGGATTTAGCTGATATAGAAAAAGCGGAGCTCATTATCCTTGTCGCCTATATGCCAGCAGGATTATCCGACGCAGAAATTCACGCCGAAGTTGCCGCAGCCGTTAGCGCCAGCGGTGCTGCCGGACCGCAAGACATGGGTAAAGTGATGGCCATCTTAAAGCCAAAATTAGCCGGTCGCGCTGACCTTACCGCAGTGTCCGCGCTCGTGAAGGTCGCGTTATCTCCCAAAGCTTAATTTTGATCCACACTAGCACTCGACCAAAACTCGACCAACTCGGAAAAGATTAGCCGCAGTGATTCCACAATCCTTTATTCAGGATCTACTTACCCGCGTTGATATTGTCGACGTGGTGGGTCGCTATGTGCAGCTCAAGAAAGGTGGCGCAAACTTCATGGGTTTGTGTCCTTTTCACAACGAAAAATCCCCGAGCTTTACTGTTAGCCCTACCAAACAGTTTTATCACTGCTTTGGCTGTGGCGCACATGGCACGGCGATTGGGTTTCTGATCGAGTATTCCGGCCTTGGATTTGTCGAAGCAGTAAAGGATTTAGCCCAAAATGTCGGCATGGTCGTGCCAGAAAGCGACGACAAGATTCCACCGGCGCAACGTGCGGCTTATCAGGCCCAAAGTCTGGCCTTATCTGAAGCCATGACGATTGCCTGCGACTTCTATCGACAAAATTTGCGCACGGCTCCAAACGCCGTTGCCTATTTAAAAGGCCGTGGATTAACCGGCGAAATTGCTGCCAAGTTTGGATTGGGTTACTCAATAGACAACTGGGATAGCTTGCGCACCGTTTTCCCTGATTACGAAGTCACCGCCCTCGTCGAATCCGGATTGGTTATCGACCGAACCGACGAAGAAGGCAATAACCGCAAACGTTATGATCGCTTTCGTGATCGCATCATGTTTCCAATTCGCAACACCAAAGGTCAGGTCATCGGCTTTGGTGGTCGCGTCATGGGTAACGGAGAGCCGAAATACTTGAATTCGCCGGAAACACCCCTATTTCAGAAGGGTAATGAGTTATACGGCTTATTTGAGGCACGACAAGCCATTCGCGATGCTGGTTATGTATTAGTGACGGAAGGTTATATGGACGTAGTTGCGTTGGCGCAATTAGGTTTTCCGCAAGCAGTGGCCACCCTAGGAACTGCTTGCACGCCTACACATGTCCACAAGCTATTAAGGCAGACCGATCAGGTTATTTTCAGTTTTGATGGAGATGGTGCCGGACGCCGTGCCGCACGGCGGGCGCTCGACGCCTGCTTGCCGCACGCCAGCGACAACAAGATTATTAAGTTCTTATTTTTACCAAAAGAACATGATCCAGACAGCTACGTACGTGAATTAGGTGCTGAAGCGTTTGAGCGACAAATCCATGACGCCATGCCTTTGTCGCAATTCTTACTCAATGAAGTCACCGCTGAAGCGGACTTGACTACTTCTGAGGGGCGTGCGCGTGCGCAGTTTGATGCCAAGCCGCTGCTGCAAATTATGCCGCCCTCTTCCCTCAGATTGCAGATTGTTCGTGGGTTAGCACAGTTAACGCAGTCAACCGCAGCCGAAATCGAATCGTTATTCGAATTGGTAAAACCGATTGCCCGTGCGCGCCAGGCACCACCGCGCGGCAATCGCCCTGCACCGGTAGGAATTGAAAGACAGATAATTCGATTGATGGTGGCGCATCCGTCATTGACATCTGAGTTAGACGAATCGGCATTGGAAGCAGTGGCAAACTTTGCGCCAGACCGTGCAGAAATGTTAGCGCAACTGATTGAAGCCAGCCGCACAATGGGCGCACAAGCAAATTTTGCCTCGCTTGCCGAACATTTACGTGAAGGCGGTGCGGAATTCGAATCCCTGATTGCCGAAATAGCAGCTCAAGCGGAATCTGAAATTGAAACAGCCCGGATGGAATTAACCGACGCCATTCATCAGACCAAAATGAAGACTATTACAGAAGAACTTAATCAATTAGCAGCAACGTGGCAAGGAACAGATGACGAGCGGAAACGTTATCAAGAGTTAACTTTAAAGAAAGAGCATTTGCGTCGCAAAGCCGAAGCCGAACTGGCACAGCGTTAACATACAGCTTTAAAAACAACATCCGCAAACAGGCGAATGGAACGTTAACCGCGATAAGTCATCAAATTATAGATCATATAGCGATGCTCTTGAATTGGAGAAGTGTCCCTCCATATGTTATAATAGAAGGCTTTGGATTCACTGTCTTAACGTGCAATACATCATGCAATAAGCGCAGACAAAGAATTATAGAGATGGAATGTTTTGAAGTGTTAATAATAAAGTTGAAGATTGGTGCGCAAATACGCAATAGTTAATAATTGGCGATTTATGTAAAGTCAATAATGCGTGTAAGTTAAAAGATTGACTAGGCCTAAGCAAAGTATCACAAAGCATCGCGCAAATTAGTGTAACCAGTTTGGTAAATGATTCCATGGCGAACGCAATGAAGAAACCCGCGAAAACCCAGACAATTTCAACCAAGATAGTGAAGCCGACGGCAAAAAAATCAGCCGCGCATTCTTCAATTGTAAAACCCACCGAAACGACCGCTATCAAGTCGCTTAGTAAAACGGCAGGAAAATCGCCGGGTCAGAAAGTTGCTGGCCCTGATACCAAAAAACTAGCGCCTAAAGTAGCCGTCAAAGCTGCTCCAAAGGCAGTTTCCAAGGCGGCTGCAACGCCCACGAAAAAAAGTGCATCAAGTACTGTTGCGAAGCCAGTATCTGTGAAATCGAAAGCCCCTGTGCCAAACAAGAAACCCTTACTCAAAGTCGTCAAGTCGCCTAAAAACATTGCTGCCGCTGAAGTAGTCGTAGTAGTTGTCCCGAAGGACATGAGCGTAATGATCGGATCGGGCGTCAGTCAGACTACCGATGCCGCGACTCTTGCCGCGATTGACACGTCCAGCTACATTTTACCTTCGGTTAAAGTGCCGGGTCGTCGTGGTCGCAAGCCGAAAGAATTTCAGCCAGAGAACGACGAAATCGCCGCGCTGAATGCGGTCGAGCGCGCCGAACTTAAAGCTGTCGACAAGGCCAAAGCGAAGGATCGGAAAGCCAAAGAAAAAGCGCTCCTGAAAGACGCTTTCTCCTCAGACACTGAAGCCTCTGAAGAAGAACTCGAAGCACGTCGTCAAAAGCTCAAGACGCTGATTAAAATGGGTAAGGAACGTGGCTTCCTGACTTATTCAGAAATCAACGATCATTTGCCTGAAAACATCATTGATCCGGAAGCGATTGAAGGCATCATTGGCACGTTCAGCGACATGGGTATTGCGGTTTCGGAGCACGCTCCAGACGCCGAAACCCTGCTTTTGTCCGATAACGTCGCAACCGTTACCAGCGATGATGAAGCAGAAGCAGCAGCAGAAGCAGCACTTTCAACCGTGGACTCAGACTTCGGTCGTACTACCGACCCGGTCCGCATGTACATGCGGGAAATGGGTTCGGTTGAATTGCTGACGCGCGAAGGCGAAATCGAAATCGCCAAACGTATCGAAGACGGCCTGAAAGATATGATTCAGGCAATTTCGGCGTGCCCAACCACGATCGCGGAAATCATTCTTGCTGCTGACAGAATTTCAAAAGACGAAATAAAGATCGATGAAATCGTTGACGGACTTGTTGACCTGAACGCAACAGACGAAGCGGTCACTACCGCCGCCGCCGTAACTGCTGACGACGAAAACGAAGAAGAAGACGAAGAAGAAGACGAAGAAGAAGCGGAAGAGGAAGAAGCCAACAGCAACTCCGGTGCTGCAGGATTCTCGGCAGAACAACTTGAGCAGTTAAAGCGCGATGCGCTGGCCAAGTTCGAAACCATCTCGACCCAATTCGACAAAATGCGTAAAGCCTTCGAAAAAGATGGCTACAACTCAAAACCATACACCAAAGCGCAAGAGATCATCTCGCACGAGCTTCTTGGGATTCGTTTTACGGCCAAAGTTGTAGAAAAACTGTGCGATACGTTGCGTGGTCAGGTGGATGAAGTTCGCAAGATTGAGCGTCAAATTCTGGACGTCGCAGTCAACAAATGCGACATGCCGCGCCTACACTTCATCAAAGTATTTCCAGGCAACGAAACCAATCTGGACTGGGTTGATGGTGAAGTCAACGGCAATCATCCATACAGCGTTGTATTGAGCCGCAACGTCCCAGCAGTCAAAGAATTACAACAACGCCTGATAGACCTGCAAGCGCGCGTCGTGTTGCCACTGCCGGATCTGCGCGGCATCAACAAAAAGATGGGCGCTGGCGAGAAAAAAGCGCGTATGGCTAAGCGCGAAATGACTGAGGCTAACTTGCGCCTCGTGATTTCGATTGCAAAGAAATATACCAACCGTGGTTTGCAGTTTCTGGATCTGATCCAGGAAGGCAACATCGGACTGATGAAGGCCGTCGACAAATTTGAATACCGTCGCGGTTATAAATTCTCGACATATGCAACCTGGTGGATCCGTCAAGCGATCACTCGCTCGATCGCCGACCAGGCACGTACCATCCGAATTCCGGTTCACATGATCGAAACGATCAACAAAATGAACCGTATTTCTCGTCAAATTTTGCAGGAAACCGGCGCTGAGCCAGATCCGGCAACATTAGCGATCAAGATGGAAATGCCAGAGGACAAGATCCGCAAGATCATGAAGATCGCCAAAGAGCCGATTTCGATGGAAACACCGATCGGCGATGACGATGATTCACATCTGGGCGATTTCATCGAAGATAACAATACGCTGGCACCAGCCGACGCTGCATTGCATGCATCAATGCGCGGCGTGGTCAAAGACATTCTCGATTCACTGACACCACGCGAAGCCAAAGTGCTGCGCATGCGTTTCGGCATTGAAATGTCGACAGATCACACGCTAGAAGAAGTCGGCAAACAATTTGACGTTACACGTGAGCGTATCCGTCAAATAGAAGCCAAGGCATTACGCAAACTGCGTCATCCTTCGCGTTCCGACAAGCTGAAGAGCTTCCTCGAAGGCAACTAAAAACATTAAGCGGTTCTTGCATTGATATTCTTGCGTAGCAATCTTCAACAATAGTTGCTATCAAGAGCTAAATTCTTCTACAATGCTGATCCGCTTATAAAACAATAGTGCCAGCGAATACCGGCAGCAATAATAGTTTAAGTAGGAAATCGGCCCCCTAGCTCATGCTTGGTTAGAGCAGCGGACTCATAAGGGTTTAGTGAATTCTAATTTTTTGAATAAAATCAAAGACTTAGAGCGTAACAAAAGTGGTAAAATCGGTTAAGGCTACACATAGGCTACAAATTGTTCTTTTTCAACATTGGGCAAAAGCAGTAAAAATAGTTTCAGGGCCTCTAGCTCATGCTTGGTTAGAGCAGCGGACTTAACAAATTCTCTCCTACGACTCGTAAGAGGACGGAGAAAATTGATTGGGTTGCCTTGGGGTAAGTTCACTCTGTCCCTTGGTAGAACTGCTCAAATTCGGGGAAACCTCTGTTGCTTTGGCAGCGTGGCAATCCCGAGCGAAGCTCTCATTAGAGAGAACGTGTAGAGACTGTACGGGTAGGTCGTAAAGACAAGAGACAGTCCAGACCACAAACCTGAAAGGGGTGGCGAAAGCCATAGTTGGTAAGCATAATCCGTTGGTGCCCAGTTCGACTCTGGGGAGGCCCACCAAACAACAAAGCCGCAGCTTGGAAACAGGCTGCGGCTTTTCTGTACATAATTACCTAAGCTTGTTCTGGTCATGATCAAACTCAAGAGGTGCTAGTGAATACTACGGAAAAGGCATTGGCAAGGATTTTGTTTAGATCACGCATGTCCGGTTTGATCGGCATGGGGTTCCAGAATGAATTCTCAAGAATAATGAGTTTGGCCGACCCTGACTTTTCACCGGTCAAACCACAAGGCAACGAGGGCGATTGGAAAAATGATGGTCATATGCCTACTTACGGTAGGTACTACCAAGTCTATTCTCCTGAGACATATACAGAGTCCGAGGCTATCAGAAAGCTGAAAGAGGACTTTGACGGATTGGCGCTGAAATGGGGTGGCTCTCAAGTCTATCCGACAGGCATCCAAGAATTTTATTTTGTAATCAATGACGGCAACCGCGTTACTCCTGGCGCTTACCCAACAACTTATGCAGCATTGGCTACATTAAAGACAGCACACGACTTGCAAGTATGTAAGCCTTTCTTGACCAAAGACCTTGAGCAAGTGTTGTTTGGGCTTGACGATGACCAAATAGTTTCCGTTGTTGGTTTCATTCCTAATCCTGCTGAAATCAGGGTCTTAAAGATTGACTTGGTGTCTGAGGTTGTCGGCCACATCATCAAAAATCCAATAATTCGATCTTTAGATCAATCTTTCACCGACCCCGACTTTGAAAAAAAGATTGCTTTCAACAGTCTAAGTATTACTGCAAACTGGCTCCGCGATGCCGACTATAGGAGAGCTACAGTAGAGCAATTCTTTGAGATGAATGGTTCGTTCTGTAGGCAAACTGTCCGCGACAAGTTGAAAGCTATCTACGAGGCTGGTAAAGCGATAAGCTTTTCAGATACATCGAGTCAAGCATCGGCGCAAGATCAATTGTTGGCCCATATTCTTACTCAGGTAACGCCAAAATCACATGGCGTTGTCGACAGGCGTGTTGAAAAAGAATTGCATGATGCAGCACTTGTTGTTATGGCCTATTTTTTCGAAGCTTGTGATATTTTCGAGGAGCCACCGGAATGCTAATGCCAGATAAACATATCAAGCTGTCAGAGTCGTTTTACGGATTAGGTAGCTTTTTACTTGAGCTCCTTGCAACACCTAAGACGATTGATGAACTGTGGCGGCTCTTTGCCAAGGCTGTAATGGGCAAAGAGTATCCGTCTCAGCATTCCTTTGAGAGTGTTGTGTTTGCTGTTGATTTTCTGTTTGCCGTTGGGGCGGTCAAGTTAAAAAGTGATGGAGCATTGGAAAAATGCGTTTAATAAAACTTTACTCTAACCATGAAACGTTCAACACCGTCAATTTCAATGAGACTGGTTTAACGCTCATCATTGGGTCAAAAACTAATCAAGGCTCTACCTACAACGGTGTTGGTAAGTCTTTGATTGTTGAATTGCTGCATTTCTGTCTAGGTTCAAATAAAAACAATGAGTTTGAGAAAAAAATACCTCAATGGGAATTTTCGCTCGAATTTACTATAGACAATGAACGGCATGTTGTCTCACGAAACACGAGCACGCAAAGCGTTGTCCATCTTGACCATGTCCAGATCAAACTTGCTACTTTAAATTCTTGGTTTGAGGCTCGACTATTTTCTATTCCTGACGGCATACCTGGTCTTACGTATAGATCTCTCATGCCAAAGTTTTTACGGCGTGGTCTTAAACAGTATGTTGATCCAAGAGATACAAGCGATTTTTCGGAATACGAAATGCTTGTTAGGAACGCCTTTTTGTTGGGCATTGATGTTGAATTAATTTCAAAAAAAGCTGCTATACGGAGCGAAATAACAAAGCTTAAAAACTTGCGTCAAAATTTCAGAGATGACCCTCTCCTAAAAGAATTTTATTCAGGTGGGCGAGACGCAGATATTTTGCTTTCCTACATTGAACAAAAAGTCCAAGAACTTGGTAAAAAGAAAGATGACTTTGTTGTAGCAGATAACTTTTACGATCTACAAAAGAATGCGGATATTCTTGCCGCATCAATAGAACAAGACAAAAATCTAATTTTCTTGTGGCGCTCTGCTGTCGATAATATTTCTGCAAGCATGAAAGAACAGCCCGACCTATCATTGACACGTGTGAATGATTTGTATGGCGATCTCTTGAACAATTTTAAGGAAACTACCTTAAAACGGTTAGATGAGGTCACGGATTTTCATAAACGCATGCTTGAAAATCGGATTGCACGTTTAAGTAGTGAAAAGCTGCGTCTTATTGATTCAATCCGCAAGGCAGAACTAGCATTACGAAAAAAACAAACGGACTTAGACAGCGAGTTGCGAACCTTAAGTCATTCGCAAGCTCTTGATCAATACACGGCTTTGGTTTCAGAAATCTCTGACCGGAGTGCGCAAGCACAGAAAGTCAGAGACTACAAAGCTATTGATTTTGAATACAGCAATCGTGCAGCAGATTTAGATGTTGAGCTAGGTGAAGAGGTTAAAAAAACTAACAGCTACCTAGAGGATACAAAGAGCTTTAGAGAGAGAAATTTTTCAGTTTTTAAGTCTTTTGTTTCTGAATTTTATCCAAATTCTCCTGCGGGCATCTCATTTCATAACAATGAGGGCAACAATCAGAAACGATTTGATTTTGACATTAAGGTCGAAAATGATAGCTCTGATGGTATCAATGAGGTAAGAATATTTTGCTATGACTTGACCTTATTGGCGTTAAGGCAAAATCATAAGATTGATTTTATTTTTCATGATGGGCGACTCTTTGCCAACATGGATGTGCGTCAGCGTGCCAAAGTGTTTACCCTGGCTGACAAAGTAGTCGGTAACTTAGGCGCTCAATACATAGCTACTCTAAACCCTGATTTCATTAGCGGCATGTCAGAGGAATTTACAAGTGACGAATTTCAACGGCTTATTGTTGACAACACTGTCTTGGAGCTCCGTGATGACTCTCACGCTGGAAAACTACTTGGTATCCAAGTTGATATGCATTACGAAAGTAAGTGATAAGACTAAAATTTTCTATTATTTTGGAATAGAGGATTAATTGGTTTCCCGTGATTAATCGGATCAATTTTTTGATAAGTTAAGCTACGGAATTATTCGATTTTTTAAGGTTGATGATGGAATTCGGCTGGTCCACTCAAATTTTCTTGGATCGACCAGCGCTAACCAAGGTTTAAGAGGTCCATAAAACGTGCTACTCCGTTAGACGAAAGGATTTTTTGTCCTTTAGTTTGCAATGAATTCCAGGCTACGCTAGGCCAATGATCGGGGCATCAACTATGTTGCATGCGCAGCCTCATAAACGTTTTGTTGATTTTAATAAATTAAATAAAATCAGTTGCTTAGAAATGTGGCAAAGGTAGTAAGATTAGTAAAAGCTACGAATCACCTGATTTCAGAGGTGGCAAAGGCCATAGAATCATTGTTTCCAAGCTCTAGCGCATGCTTGCTTAGAGCAGCGGACTTAACAAATTTTCTCCTATGACTCGTATGAGGACAGAGAAAATTTATTGGGCTGCCTGGGGTAAGTTCACTCTGCCCCTTGGTAGAACTGCTCAAATTCCGGGAAACCTCTGTTGATTTGGCCGCGTGGCAATCCCGAGCGGACCGTTTCGAGAGAACGTATAGAGATTGTACGGATAGATCGTAAAAACAAGAGACAGTCCAGATCACAAATCCGAAAGAGTTGGCAAAAGAAAAACTTGGTAAGCATAATCCGTTGATGCCATGCTCGACTCACCTAAGGCCCACAATATTAAAGCCGCTGTGCGTAACTTGCACAGCGGATTTTTTATTTGGGGAGGGTAATTGATGCTTATTTTAGATAGAGGGGATGTGAATATGGATAATAAGATTGCACAATTCAAAAACGATAAATTGCCGGAGAAAGAGGGGCTCCCCTCTCTTAAAGAGGGCGATCTAGATCCATTTCTCGGTAAAAAAGTACGCGTACTAATCGTTACTCATGAAAATTATAACGTATATTTAGATGAGGCTCTGTGTACTCAATGGTATGGACGAATTTCCGATGACAAAGATATTAGTACTGCTTTAAATAAGTTATCTAAACTCGAGTCTTGTTCACATTTTATAACAGAAGAAAAAATTCTTAAGCCTATCCGCCAGCAAATAGCGGAGGGTTTAGTGCGTGCTCTTGAGGGCCATAAGGAGCTTTCCAATGAGATGTTCAAACTTATTGAAAAAGAAATTTCACTTAGAAATTTGGAGACATCTTGGCTGTGGTACTTTCTTGGCTCTGGGATTCCAGCATTAATTTCGCTGATAATTTTAATTATTTTTTGGATATTCAGAATTGATTTGCGACAATTTTTTGGCATCATAGCTTTCACGGTTGCAATATGTGCAATGGTAGGCGGACTGGGTGCATTTTTATCCATTGCAAGTCGCTCCACTAAAATTTCTTTAGATGCTAGAGCAGGGATAACAATTCATGTTACTGAAGGTTTGGCTAGAATTATAACGGGACTATTCGCTGGTGCTTTAATCGTATTGCTCACTAAGGGGGGAGTCGCCTTTTATGCATTAAAAACATCAGGGAGTTCACTTGCCACATTATTAGCTTTTAGTTTAATGGCCGGATCAAGTGAAAGGGTAATTCCTAATCTTGTTAAAAAACATGAAACTGATTTGAAGTAGAAAATTTATATAAATATTAAATATAGCTCAACCAAAAATAATTAAAAATCAGGGATAGGAATATAAGTGTCAAATAAGGATATAAAACTTACACTTCGAGTTGAAGGTGGATTAGCCGATGAAGGTGTGTTGGATATATATGATGCAGCGAATACTATTTATGGTTTAGCTAGAAGTGTAAATATGGTAACTCACTCATTTGCGAACAATGGTGAAATTAGAAAGAAAAATAAGACTGCTACTGGTTCCAAAACAGTTATTCAATCGTCCATTAAAGGATGTTTTGAAGAGCAAATTGCTATTCAGTTTGATGATAGAGTAATTAATCGTGTGGGTTCGTCTGTAATTGCGAACGCATTTTGGGATTACTTAACGTGGGTTTGGACTGGAGCTGTAGGTGGAGAGTGGGAGCCAACAACACCTTATGTTCGATCTTTCGCAAAAAATCATGACGTACATATTGATGAAATTTCAGACGCTCTTGAGGCTCCGATGCAATTAATGCACAAGTCTATAAATAGTGATGAAAATGTAAGAATATTTATTGGTAGACCGAGAGTTAGCGATGTAATGGAATTAAATAAGTCAACTCTGAATTATGTAACGACTCGCGATGAATTAACTATTACTGAGTACCTCGTTGGAAATGTTACTCGGTTTAGCGTATTGAGCAATTTTGGTCGTGTGTTTTCCGATGATGAAGGTCGGATAATATCTTTTGGTTTAATCAAAGATATTGATCGTAGAGTTGTTGATTTAGCGATTAAGTCAATGCAAGAGCATAAGAAAGAAAACAAAGGAAAGATGATGTTGACGGTGACGAAAGTTATGAGTGCACACGGGGTGGTGAAAAGATATTGGGTTCATGATATTAATGAAATTATATAATAATTTATCTTGAGGATATATTTTTTATACTAACTTTCGAATAATATATCTAAAAGCGAACTAAAATTTTCGGGGGAGATAAACTTATTTGATCGATTAGAGTAAAGGATTCTTTGTCCTTTGGTTTGCAACGGAGTCTAGGCTACACGCAAGGCTACAAATGCGGAGGATGATCCATAAATATCAAGCACTTACAATATTGCATGAATTTGTAAGTTATTGATCTATAAGGGTATTCCATTAGACGTAGATACTCATAATCCGTTGGTGCGCAGTTCGACTCTGCGGGGGGCCACCAGAATTAGATAGTAAAATCAAAGGGTTACGAGCTTCGGCTGGTGACCCTTTTTCTTCCCTGCTTGCTTTATCGTTCCATGTAACCGCTGTGTAACCCGATTTAGGAAATGACCACACCTTCACAGATATAGAGCCGCTAACAACGCACAGCCTGGCTTGGCCTAGTCGTTGTTTGATTCATTATGAAATGCTTCATAAATTTCTTTAACTGTGCTTCCGTTGAATGTCCAATATGGGGACGGCTGAATTGGGTAATCTAAGGCTAAATTTAGTAATTTTCTTGTGGGCACTATTAATGAACATACAGCGCCCTCAAAGTTCACTTTCCGTTCACTGGCGACGGTTACTTGCATGGCACCATCCTTTGAAACCAGAACAGAGCCGTCTGGCATACCAAGCGCGTGGAAATTCATGAAGGGACGTTTCGTATTTTTTAGATTTTGCCCGGACTGCTTATCAACAGGGTCCAATTCTTTAGTCAACTGTTGTTCAAATTGAACAGTTATGTCATCGACCTTCAGTAGCTTCAAAACGGCTATAACCCGGTCTGGCTCAATTCTAAAAAACTCTCTGCTCGGATTGATGCGCGTTTTACCAAAAGCGTAATGTAATGCCTTCTCGACCTCGCTCGCGTCTTTAACTTGGCAGGCGAACGCGCACTCAAAAGGAACTGGCACCCCGGTCCCATAAAGCTGCTTCATCCGCTCTTCGACCTCAAACTGAGACGTTTTTCCGATTTTTACCAATCCAACCATTGCAGGATTTGTGAGTACATACACAATTTGATTGCTATTTTCTGCCATAATTTCCGTCTTTTGCCTGTCTCATGTTTTGCCTATAGATTAATCTGTTGCTGAACGCTAATTTAGGCTATCGCACGTTTCCTTATCTCATCGAGAACAAGTACCATCTCCGTCACGCGCATTGGCAAGAACAATGCCTCGGGCCCTTGCAAGCTGATATCAGTGAACGGAGACTCATACAGCCGTGCCGCATCCATTACTCCGTTTTCCGTCAGATATTGCACAATGAGGTTAATGAACTCCAACTGACTGGCGGTGACAGTAGTACCCACCACGAACTGGCTGAATGCCTGCTTAGCAGTCTCACGGTCTAACCCAACGAGAGAACGAATAAAGATACCAAGCCCCTGGCTTTGTTCTGTTGCCTGTTGAATCAAATCGGCGGAACCACCGGCATCCTCCAGCATGCGTCCCAGCTCTTCAAGGTCGGAAGACGTCAGCGGTTGGTTGCGACGCAGGCGCTGCAAAGACAGGTGACTTTCATGCACCCTCAGAAACTGCCGGGCTTTTTCCTTGAACTTAGCGAAGTTCATACCTGTACTGATACCCGGCAACGTAATCGCTGTATCCTCACCAAATTCATCTCGAAAATCTGTGTATACGATGTTCTTTTTGCCCTTTTCAATCAATTTGACTAAGGTGCGCAATTTCTTACGGGCGTTCTCAAGCATGGCGATGGTGACGTGGAAATATCCCGTTTTTTCCGTTCATCACTCGTTAATTCATCTAACTGTGAATCGAGAACGACCGCTTTAAATGCTTGCTCCACTCTGGCGGCCAACACAGGAGTAAGTTCGTCAAAAGCCTTATGCAAATGTGCTTTAATGTCTGACGCTATGGGAATGCATATTGGAATAGCAAGTAAATTTTCACTCGTGCTGCGCTCCTTCAAGCGCCTTCATTAAATGGGGCACCAGTCAGGCCGGTGAAGGTTTCCGGTTTGTCTCCCCGTCGGGATAGACTGGCGCTTTAAACTATTTGCCTAACGTCAGGCGGCGTCAGGCATGCTTATCGTCGGTGCAGGCTGAACATGCATCGGTACAGCCTTAAACCGCTGCTCGGCTTGCCACATGTCATAGGCGCTTTGTTCTGCCAGCCATATGCGGGCATCGCCGCCACGGTCCACTCCAAGCCATGCCTCAATACGCAAGGCCATCTCTGGCGAAATTGCAGCGCGCCCATTGAGCACGCGGGAGAGTGAGACGCGGTTTACGTCGAGTTGTTGCGCGGCCTCAGTCACCGACAAACCCAGCGCCGGTAATACGTCATCGCGTAAAGTTAATCCAGGATGTGGCGGGTTAAACATGCGTGCCATAGTAAATTCTCCTCAGTGATAGTCTTGATAATCGACCAGTACGGCGTCCGTGCCATCAAACTTGAATGTCATGCGCCAGTTTGCGTTGACCTTTACCGAAAAATGGCCCTTAAGGTCGCCTCGTAATGGGTGCAATCCCCAGCCCGGCAAATTCATACCTGACGCATCGGGCAATTCATTCAGACGGCGCAACATGGCGGCTAGTCGCGGGGCGTGCGTCGCTTGAATGCCAGCCATGCTCCCGGTTTCGAAAAAGGCCTTCAAGCCCTTGTGCTGGAATGTCTTAATCATACGCTATTGTAGTGCGTAACGTTACACGCATCAATATCAATCAACCTTTTATCATGCACAAACCTGATTGCTCGGGAACAAAGTCGATTCCAGCCTGCGTTAAAATTATTGCTTCGATAATGAAATGCCATTTACGTAAAAAATCCATTGGTCGAACGATGTAACTTTTCTCTCTGGCGCTCTGGGGTTTGTGGCCTTGAATCTGTGCAGCCACCCCCCGGGGGCTTCGGTCTGTTCAGCAAGGCTCGCAAACGAACGCCGCAAACCATGTAAGGTCAGGCCTTGTAGCCCGGCAGCATCGCACGCCAGCTTATGCGGTAAATGTGGTTTGGCGATGATAGCTACCTCTTTTAATGCGCTTGAGAAAACGTAATCGTTTCGCCTTGGCAATGCCGCTAACAGATGGGCGATAAAAGGAGTTAATGGTATGGTCCGCTCCCCGTCCATTTTGTCTCGGATAACGATAGACTCCCAGCGCCAGTTAATATCCTCCCACCTCATTTCCAGTACTTCACCGGGACGGGCACCGGACCGAAGCAAGGTTTGCAGATAGGCGTTGATGGTTGGGTTGCCCAGTTTTTGGACGGCATCGAACCACCCCTGAAGCTGTGCCGCTTCCAGGTCGTCTCGTTTTGCCTTGGCCTTCCCTAAAGCCTCACCGCTCTTCTTTGTCTTAGCGGGGTTCTGCGGTTGAATTAGGTCGCGGTAGGTCTTGCTTTCGTAGCACCACTGAAAAAATACTTTCAACATACGCCACGCAAGCCGTGCCGAAGTGGGACGGACCTTGCCTTCCAGCTTGGCCCATGCTTCCACTATTTCGGTATCAACATTATTTAATGGCATTGCAGAAAAGTAGTGCAACGGCCCAGCTATCGTTACGCCAAGACCACGGGTTCCCCGCAGCGAAGGCAAGCCACCAGCAGCAATCTTATTAAGGTGGTCTAGTTAATGACGCTCGCCCCAATGAGGTTTTCGTTCTTGCAGGTAAATATCCCATACCTGTTTAAAAGTAGTTGAGTTTTTGGCTGCTAGTGTAGCGGCGGCTGTTTTTTTGGCTTCCTGAACATCACGGATTACTTGCGCTGCGACCAGCCCGTCAGTTTTCACTTGGCGCGGGTCTTGGCCGTTGTCAATAATGACCTTCAGACGGCGAGATTCGATTTTTGCGGCTTCTATGGTCCAGATGGAAGGCGAGCCGATTGTTATACGCATCGCTTGGCCATTCAACTTGGCTTGAAACATGAATGCTTTTGCACCATTCGCTGTTACTCGCAGGCCCAAACCCGGTGCAGACGTGTCCCAAAGGAAACATTGGCTTTTGCCAGAATCACATTCAAAATCAGCTACCCGACCAGCCGTAAAATTTACCTTTGCCATCCCTCAAACACTCCCATGTAAACCATGTAACCCGATTTGGAGTATATCAAGCAATATCGATTAACAAAAATCAACACTGTAATTTTACTAAGTCATTGATTTATATAAATTGTATTTTTTAGGATTATCAATCAACACCGATAAACACATTATTTCTCGGACTCATAATCCGTTGGTGCGCAGTTCGACTCTGCGGGGGGCCACCAGAATTAGGCAATGCAATCAAAGGGTTACGGGCTTCGGCTCGTAACCCTTTTTTCTTTCAGCTTTCTTCATCGCCCCATGGCTGGGCCAGTTGATCCAAATACATCCTCCATGCAGCCACCACAGGTTTTAAGCTGTAGAGCGCCAAAATGCCGAAGAAAAAAATCTTATATTAATCATGAAGAGAGATGGCTTTCATGGCGGCTCACACATCCGACTGTAAATTATTCGACAGTTCTTATGGCCTTCCATCGATAGAATCAAGGAATCGAGGATCGATTTTGAGCCGATTTGAAAAGGTTTGCGGTGTGGTTTGTGAATCGGACGGCTGGGCTGACTAAACGCCATGGTCCCGCGCTTTCGCCTGCGACAGACAAGTTGTATCAGACGATCGAAAAAACTGGCCGCGACGATTGCCATAATCGTGCAGGGCTCTTTTTATTGATGCGCTCTACGCATTTAAACTGAGCGAATTTACTTTATCAATCACGTTCGCGATAATGACTCGGCAAAACCCATTCGATATCTAAAAAAAGCAGGAGTCAAAGATTATGCGTATTAAACAAATCATGCCAAAGCTATTCATTCTCGGCACGCTCAGCCTGGCCTTGAGCTCTGGCGCGACCCAAGCCGATGAACTCAATGTCATGAATTCAGGTGGCTTTACCGCTGCTTATAAAGCACTCCAACCTAAATATGAAGCGGCTAGCGGCAACACGCTGACGACCGCGTGGGGGCCATCAATGGGCAAAGCGCCGGAGGCAATCCCCAACCGTCTGGCGCGTGGCGAACCGGCAGTGCCAAGCCGGACATTAGCACAGTGGAGAAGTTTAAGTCGGTGTTGATCTATGCGAAATCAATCGCGTATTCCGATAGCGCCAGTGGCGTCTACATTGAGGCCGAACTATTCAAGAAACTGGGTATTGAAAAACAGATCATTCCGAAAGCACACATGATTGAGAAAACCCCGGTCGGTTCATTAGTGGCCAGCGGTGAATACGAACTAGGCTTCCAGCAGGTGAGCGAGATTCTGCCGGTGCAGGGCATCGAATTTGTTGGCAAGATCCCGGAGCAGGTGCAAAGTATCACCACCTTCTCAGCCGGCATTCCAGTCGGTGCCAAACATCCGGAAGCCGCCCGCGCATTGATTCGTTACCTTGCCTCGCCAGAAGCGCGCGCCGATGTCATCAAGAGTGGACTCGATCCAAAGTAATAGCCT
Organism: Glaciimonas sp. Gout2; assembly: GCF_035018905.1. Taxonomy (NCBI): domain Bacteria; kingdom Pseudomonadati; phylum Pseudomonadota; class Betaproteobacteria; order Burkholderiales; family Oxalobacteraceae; genus Glaciimonas; species Glaciimonas sp. Gout2. Next base: position 63,297 of record NZ_JASJXA010000001.1, read on the forward strand.
CCCACTAGTCTATTATCAGCTCAATGGGCCATAACTGGGTCTGATAATGGCTAGCATGTTGACAGTGGTGATGCACACCGTCTCGCTCCACCTGGCAACAATTTATATCCCCACACACGGCACTACCAAAGAGAGACAGCAGAGATCGAAAGCGATTGCAGAAACAATTCGTTACGACAAAAACAATTTGTATCGTCAGCCGAATAAAGAGCACCAACGTTAATGTCACGTAGCACCCATCAATATTAACGCCAAATACTGCACCTAAATTAGGGGACACATTATGTTTACGCGCAATCGCTCAGGTAAAGCCATCATACTCACTGCACTTGTCACGGTTTTTGCCAGCGCAGCCGGTAGTGCAATGGCTGAGACAACGTGGCAAAAAAATCATCCACGCCGGGAACAGGTCAATAATCGGCTGAACAATCAAAACAATCGTATCAAGACTGAAGTCAAAGATGGTCAGATAACCAAAGGTCAGGCCAGAACCTTGCACAAGGATGACCATGCGATTCGACAAGAAGAACGTGATATGTCCCGGCAAAATGGCGGTCACATCACCAAAGCCGAACAATCAGTGTTGAACCAGCAAGAGAATGGCGTCAGCCGACAAATTGGTAAGTAAATTGTCGTCGTAGTCGATGTCGTATAACAGAAGCAACTTTTGCAGGCAACGGGAATGATTCGGTCGCCTGCATTTGTGCGTCCTTCTCCGAAATTGCCTAGGTATTTACGTAAGTTAAATCTTGCTTTTTATTTAAAAGATTATGCTTATCGGAAATCTCCGCTATCGTTTATAGGTCCCCGAAAAAAGGGGAACGGGTTTGACAGCTCGAGCGTACAAGACGCACAAACCGCGCATAGCGGTCTTTTTATGTGTGTAAACCGTTGTTGCACCTTTTATGGGCGGCAGTGGCAGGGAGGCTTCGGCCTGCCGAGGATCTTGTACGTCGGACTGTCAACCCTGTTATTTACCACCCACCCGCTTGACAGCGGCAGCGGTTCAACCGGACAAAGAAAGCAACAATGCTCAACACCATTATTTCCCCGACTCTCCCTCAAATACAATTCATCAAGCGACTTGCCTGCCAAGCGACTTCTAGTCGTGAGGCGCGACCATAACAACATCGTCGCCACCTCCAGAACCCGAAGCATTCCATCACGCATTTTCATGGTTACCAGCGCATCCAAACTAATGAGTCGGCACAATTTTATGCTCTGACGATGGATGTCTGTCATGGCATTCAAACCTGTATTGACGTCACGCAGGTCAGCAACGCGGATCGTGGCACCGACACCATGCCGACACTCGATATAATTGCCACCGAGCGTTTGTTGCGCCTTGCTCTCACGTCATCGCAGATGCTGGCCGACACCGCTGCACGGCATATCAATAGACTTGATAGCCGCTTCAGACAGGGACTGAACTGTCCTCCCATATCTCCGCGACGCCACAATAAACGTGATTTAACTTTACGCAGAAGCGAATGATGAATGATGGCGACGACTCTTTTGGTAGTCGCCACCAACTTCAATTCACTGATTCAATTAACTGCTTCAATTGGTAATCGTTCCGCAGAGATGCATTGCTGGATTTGCCACGCACCGACCATAAAGCCTGGCATCGCATCATAAGGCGGGAATAAAAACTACTGATAGCTTCGTCGGCATCGCGTTTTTTCCTTAGGATGATTTTTACTCACGTTGAAAGCGGGCATGCTTTCAAAAAATATTATTAAAAAAATCAAAAAATCAAAAAATCAAAAAACAAATAAAAAAATAGATAAAAAAAATTGAATGAATTTCTTGGCTGGAACAAGAAAAAATCAAATAGAAAAGTCTGCGTGACGTGAAGTTGGCGCAAAAAACTAAACGATAATTTACCATCAATCCAACCAGCAAAAGCTTTTCGGTTGATAGCGCATTGTTGCTCAACTTATGCACATAAGTTTTCAATGTCGGGTCATACTAAAGCACATTAAAAAATCTCATAACAGATTTCGAGAATGCGAAAATAACACATTAAAAAAGAAACGCTGTAAGTACCTGCCCTAAAAAAATAATCGCGAAAAAGAAAGAGGTCATCACATGGATGGATAAATAAAAAAATGTCTGTAGCACGCAAACTAAAGCATAAAAATAAAATATAAAAAATAAGTCCCGGAGACCAACATGCATGTAATAAAAAAGATTACCAGTATCGCCCTGATAGCGGGCGCGGCTGGATTATCACCCGCCCTCTTTGCAGCCGAACCGATCAAGATTGGCGTTATCAATCCCTTTAGCGGTCCACTCGCTTTGTACGGCGTTGAGATGACACGCGGTTATGAACTAGCGGTGGATCAGGTTAATGCGAGTGGCGGATTGCTTGGCCGCAAAGTGGCATTGGTGCGTGGCGATGCCGCCAATCCGCAGCAAGGGATTGCCGCTGTCGAGCAGCTAGTGACCAACGATAACGTTGATATGTTTTCTGGCACTTACATTAGCGCGGTCTCCAACGCAGCAAGCGATGCGGCAAGTCGCTATAACAAGCTCTATTGGGATACCGGTGCGGTGGCGCAAAATCTGACAGAACGCGGCTTGCCGAACTTTATACGTTCCGGCACTTACGCACTCAGCTTCGCTGCTGGCACTGTCGATACGGTGAAGGATTTGATCGCGCCTGCATTGAAAAAAAATGTCAAAGATCTGAAGGTATGGATCGAACATGAGGATTCGATTTACGGAACGTCAATTGCAATCTCACAGAAGCGCATGCTGGAGGCGTTAGGCGCAAAAATTGTGGGCGTGGGCGCGCATGCGTCCCGTTCGATTGATATGAACGATACGATCCTGCGTGCCAAACAGGCCAATCCTGATGTGTTCATCGAAACTGGCTATGTCCCGGATGGCAATCTGCTACTACGCACGGCGCGTGATCAAGGATTCAAGCCCGCTGCGATGCTATACGTCGGAACGGGTGATACTGCCGAAACGCTGGCGTCTTTGGGCGGCACTTCATTGGAAGGCTTGTTGGTGGTTGGATGGCCGCGCAACGATGTCATTGAAAGCTTTGGCCCCGGGGCTAAAGCATTTCTCACCGCCTATCGCGCCAAGTTTAAAAGTGATCCCATCGCACCCCAAAGTATGGCAGGCTATGTTGGCCTTCAAATGTTGTTCGACACAATTAAAGCAGCGAACAGCATTGATCTCGAAAAAGTCCGTCTTGCCGCTGCAAATATGGATAAACCGCTAGGAAGCTATGCAACCGGCTTCGGCATCAAATTCGACAAAAATTTCCAAAATATGCGAGCCTCTCCCACCACCGGACAATGGCAGTCGGGCAAGATGGTGACAGTCTTCCCAGAAAAGGCTGTAGCGCCTGGCGTTGTTCTTCAGAATCTGGCAAGAAATTGATAATAGAATGATGAATCGGGGGGCCGTTGCACGATGCGAGCGGCACCTCGTATTGATTCGAACGCGTTTTACAACACGTGGGTATTTATTTTTCAATACGTCGGTGTTTACTTTATGTAACGCGCTATTCGTGGCATCAATTTTTAAAGTTGTATTGCCATAAAATGGTCATCAAAAAAGCGCCACACAGGCGCTTTAAAAATGCCACCTTCTTTATTTCATCGACTGTCCTGCCGCTGATGGCGGCCGTCCTAAAGTAAATCCACCATCTACCGTAATGAGCTGACCAGTGACAACTGAATCCGGCTCAAGCAACCAACAAATAGCGCTGGCAATTTGCTCTGGCGTGCTGACTTTTCCCAGTAAAGCGACGGCGGCAAATTCCCCTTTCACGCGCTCATAGGCCTCGTCACCCAGACCATCGCGCATCCATCGTCCCTCGATCAACCCGGGCAATACGGCATTGACGCGGATAGCCGGAGCGAGCGTGCGCGCCAGCGCAACGGTCAGCATGTTTAATGCGGCCTTGGATAATACATAAGGGAAAGAACTACCGCTGCCAGTAACGCCAGCGACCGATGAGACGTTCACAATCGCACTGCCAGGTTGCATATACTTTTTGACCGCACGGGCCATCTGAAATGGTCCAATCGTGTTGACCGCATACACACGCTCAAAGTCGGCAGTGGTCACAGCGTCCAGATCCGCCATCGGGATAAACTGGGTCGTACCCGCGCTGCTGACCAGCGCGTCAATACGCCCCCAACGCGCCATCGCTTGTAACGCCAATGCGTTGCAGTCATTGTCATTGGACACATCGCCTTGCACTGCGACGGCATCCGCGCCAAGGGCCAGACAGTCTTCAACCACGCCAGCCGCGGCTTCGCTGCTGCGGCTATAGTTAATCATCACATTGTAATGTCGGCTGGCGAGTAACCTGGCGACCGCCGCGCCCACGCCAGTCGCGCCACCGGTAATAAGTGCGACTCTTCGATTCGTCAACATAGGGTTTCTCTCAACAATGCAGGACAACTAACGGATGGCATTTTGTGCCAATGTTGCAAGTGCTATGGAATGATGACGATTTTTCCGCTCACCTTGCGTTGCATCATCGCATTCAGCGCATCGCAGACACCTTCAAGTGGATAACGTGCCGATACCAATGGCTTGATTTTTTTCTGTCGATAAAGCGATACCAGTTCGGTTAAATCGGCCTCCAGATTTTCTGGTTCTCTGCGGATAAAATCACCCCAAAAAACGCCTAAAATCGAACAGCCTTTCAGCAACGGTAAATTGAGTGGAATTTTGGGTATTTCGCCATCTGCAAAACCGACCACCAAAAACCGTCCACGCCACGCCATGCTGCGGATTGCCTGTTCGCTGTATGCGCCACCGACCGGATCGCACACGACATCAATGCCACGCCCATCAGTCAGTACTTTGAGCCGCTCGCGCAGATTTTCCGTGAGGTAATTAATGCATTCATCCGCGCCGTGTGCTTTACAAACTGCCAGTTTTTCGGCAGACGATGCGGCGGCGATCACTCTAGCGCCCAGCGCTTTGGCAATCTCGATAGCCGCAATGCCAATGCCACCGGCAGCGCCAAAAATCAGCACCGTCTCACCTTTAGCAAGTTGGGCCCGATCTTTCAGCGCGTGATACGCCGTACCATAAGTCATCAAAAAAGTCCCTGCAATCTCGTGGGACATCTCGGCTGGCATCGGAATCAGGCTATCTTGACTTATCGCAATCTCTTCCGCAAACGCACCCCAACCAGAGAATGCGATCACCGACTGGCCCACCACGAATTTGGTGACGCCACTGCCAACCGATTTGATCACACCAGCCAACTCACCACCCGGCGAAAACGGTAGTGAGGTTTTGATTTGATATTTATTCTGAATAATCAGTGAATCCGGAAAATTCACACCAGCCGCCTTTACGCTGATAATCACCTGACCAGCATCGGGGATTAGCGATGGAATATCTTCGACTACCAACATTTCGGGTGGCCCATATTGATGACATCGTACTGCTCTCATTGTCACACTCTCCTGAATAAGTTCTCAAACTCGGCAATCTATCTTGCGCCAGCGCGCCTGCCAATTTGTGAAAGTGGCGATTTATCACGCTGATGATTGTTCGAACATGGCGTTCAATGCCAAATTGGTGGTTAAGCACCAAATGTCGACAACGACGTCCACGCAATACCTTTTAGTTAATTTCAATCGACCGCATCAAGAATACGTAAAAAATCCACGTCCAGATTTACGCCCTAGGTAGCCAGCCGCGACCATCTCTTTCAACAGTGGTACGGGCCGATATTTGGAATCGTTAAATCCTTCATACAGCACTTCCATTACGGCTAACAACGTATCCAGACCAATCATGTCGGCTAATGCCAGCGGGCCGATTGGATGATGGCATCCAAGCTTCATACCGTTATCGATTGCTTCGGCAGTGGCCAATCCTTCAGCGAGAACAAAGATCGCCTCATTGATCATCGGACATAGAATCCGGTTAACTACGAAGCCGGGATTGTTCCGCACCGTGATCGGGCTTTTGTTCAATTGTTTGGCGAACGCTTCCACTTTTGCATGCGTGGCGTCACTGGTTTGAAGTCCGCGTATCAACTCGACCAAATCCATCAATGGGACCGGATTGAAGAAGTGCATGCCAATCACTCTATCCGAACGCTTGGTCGCCGCGGCCAGTTTTGTGATGGAAATCGATGAAGTATTAGTGGCAAGAATCACCTCTTCACCGATGACAGCGTCCACTTCTTTCAAGAGTTTTATCTTGAGCGCCTGATTTTCAGTAGCGGCTTCAATTACCAGATCAACGGTCTTAAACGCATTGATATCAGTCGTACCTGTGATCAACGCTATCACAGCGTCTTTTTGCGCCAAGGTGAGTGTATTGTTTTTGATCAGTCGGTCCAGACTATTGCCTATTTTTACTAGGCCCTTTTGTACTGCTACCTCACTAATGTCTAACATGACAACCGGTATGCCCACCATAGCGCATGACTGCGCAATCCCGTTGCCCATGATCCCTGCACCGATAACGCCGACTGTGTTGATTTTGCGCATTGCTGCTTTCCTCAATTAAATTTAACTATTGTAGAGCAATCAGTTTCCGGTAAAGCGCGGCGGACGTTTGTCAAAAAATGCGCTGACGCCTTCAACAAAATCTGCTGATTTAGCGCACGCGATAAAGGATTCGCGCTCGGCCAGCATTTGGTCTTCCATTGTGCGCGCAAATGATGCGCGCATTAATTGTTTAGTCTTCGCAAAGGCGAATGCCGGTCCCGATGCAAGACGTTGCGCCAGCGCTTCTGTTTCGGCAGCCAGCGCCGCCGCTGGAACCACGCGACTAATCATGCCAAGACGCTGCGCTTCTGCTGCGTCAAAGGTCTCGGCCAACAGTGTCAGTTCAAGCGCCTTGTGCAAGCCGACCATGCGCGGTAACGACCACGAGGCCGATCCGTCCGGACTCGCACCGATCTTGGAATATGCCAGGTTAAACCGCGTGCCTTCTGCAGCAATTGACAGGTCACAAGCCAGCGCAAGACTGACGCCCGCGCCCGCCACTGCACCGTGCACACTGGCAATCACGAGTTGCGGCAGATTGGTTAAAATCGACAATGCTTCGTGCAACGGATCAATGACGGTTGGCGCTGCTTGTGCAGCGGCGGCCAGATCAGCTTTAAAATAATCCAGATCGCCGCCTGCCATAAACGCACGCCCTTCTCCGCTAATGACAACGACCCCAATATCTTGGCTAGCCTTGATACTCTTGCAAATCGTTAGCAAGCCTTCGGCCATAGTGCGATCAAGCGCATTCAGGGCCGATGGTCGATTGAAACGAATGTTGGCAATCTGATCTTCTACATGAAACAAAATGGTTGCGTCGCTATTGCTCATGGCTGTGTTCCTGATTTTTAGGTTTTGGTGAAATATTGGCGTACCACCGACTCAGCGATGCAGGCTGGTTTGGCGTCACCTTCGATCTCAATCGTTGCCGTCAAGACAATCTGGATGCCACCGGGGATATCCGCGACGCTGCTGAGCAAAAATCGACCGCGAACCCGACTGTCGACCCGCACCGGATTTGTAAAACGAACCTTGTTCAGACCATAGTTAATCCCCATCTCGCAGAACGGCAACTCAAAATTGTCCTGATAAAACTTGCCGAGCAACGATAGCGTCAGAAAACCATGCGCGATGGTACAGCCAAACGGCGACTCTTTTTTTGCTCGGGCAACATCGACATGAATCCACTGAAAATCGCCCGTCGCCTCCGCGAATTGATTGATGCGGCTTTGTGACATCAGCACCCAATCGGAGACAAAAATCTCACTTCCTATGTGCGTGCGGAGAAGTGCCAGCGTACCGATATCGGGTTGCAGAATGGTTGATTGTGGAATGATTGATTCCGACATGGGGATTTCCTTGATGGTGACCGACGCTGTCATTATTGGTGCGCTTTGGGGGTTGGCAACAGCGCGCTGGCCTGATCGCGCAGCGCGCGTTTGAGTAGTTTTCCGTTGGCATTGCGCGGCAACGGTGATTCTGAGAGCGTAAAACTTTCTGGCACTTTGTAGTCGGACAAACGTTCCGCGCAGTATGTCGTGAGAGCTTGTAACAAACCATCGGCAAGCGTATCAGGTTGGCGCAACGTCACGAATGCGTGCACACGCTCGCCCAACACCGGGCAAGGCTTAGCAACTACCGCGCATTCCAGCACAGCGGGATGTTGGTAAAGGACGTTCTCAACTTCGATGGTATATATCTTATAGCCGCCGCGATTGATCATGTCTTTCATCCGGTCGGCTACCTTGATATAACCGTCCGAACCGATGGAGCCTATATCGCCAGAATGCCAGAATCCACCGGTAAAATTGTCAGCGGTGGCACTTGGATTGTTCCAATATCCTTTTACCACCATCGGCCCTTTGATCCATATTTCGCCCAACACACCCGGTTCGACCTCACACCCGGATTCATCGAAAATCGCCATTTCAACACACGCCAGAGCACGGCCAACGGTGTCGTTATGGGCGGCAGTTTCTCCCTGCGGCATTAACGTGGAAGGCGATGTGGTTTCCGTAGAGCCGTAGCAATTCATCAGGGTCAGGCTTGGTATTTTTTGGGCGAGGCTGGAGATGGTCGCCACCGGCATTGGCGCACCACCGTATCCGCCCACCCGCCACGAGGAAATATCATGGCGTTCAAAATCGGGTTGCAGTAAGCACAGGTTATACATCGCTGGAACCATCAGCGTGTAGGTCATGCGTTCACGCGCTGCCAGCGCGAGAAAATCAGTCGCTCTAAAACTCGGCATGATGACCAGTTTTCCAGCGCAGCGCACCATCGTCGCGACCAGTGCAATCAGGCCGGTGACGTGACTTAGCGGCACGGATGCCACGGCAGTGTCGTATATCGTCAATCCCATTGCGGTCTGAAGATGCATGCCAGAATGCACAACGCCAAGATGCGTCAGGGCGGCACCTTTCGGCTTACCGGTGGTACCGGAGGTATACAGGATTGCAACGACGTCTTCTTCGTTAACTTTGGCTGGCAGTTCTTTCGACGAAGCGGTCATCAAAGATGCGAATTCTTCAGATCCACTGCAATGGCCGATTGACACGCGAGTCTTCAGTGATGGCACGTCAGCGCTGACTGGCAGCCGTTCACCCAATTCGGCGTCATGCACGATGAGGCTTGCTGAGCAATCATTGAGCATATAAGCAAGCCCGGGAGTCTGCTCGCGGATACTGAGCGGAACCGCGATGGCGCCGAGACGGGCGATGGCAAATAAGCTGATGACGAATTCGTTACGGTTTCCAATCAGCATCGCCACGCGATCGCCGACACCAATACCACGACTTGCCAGACCTGTCGCTAAGCGCGCTGATGAATCGCGTAGACCCTTCCACGTAATGCGGTCTGCGCCGCACACCATGGCATCTCCGTTGGGATTGCGCTGCACAGCATCATCCAGCATCGCGTATACACTTTTTGGACGCTCAACAAAACAGCGCACCACGCGCCCGTCAAAATGTGTTTCCAGTCGCGTGGCAGGCCAGGTATCGTCCCATTGTTTCATTTCAAGTGATCCTTGTTTTGATCTGGTGTGATGCTATCGCTGCGCTGTGGCAAAGTAAAATAAGCTTTGGTGCTGCCCATATTTGCCTTTGCTTTGGCCAATTCATTCTTCGCTACTACACGCAAATGTACCTCATCCGGCCCATCGATGAAACGCATCGCTCGGCCCCATGTCCACAAGAATGCAAGCGGTGTGTCAGGCGTCATGCCCATTGCGCCAAAAACCTGAATCGCGCGGTCCAGAACCCGCGTCTGTAATCGTGCCGCGACGATTTTAATCGCTGACACATCGACGCGTCCCGCCTGATTGCCGAAGCGGTCAATAATCGATGCGGCGCGCAGAACCAGCAAACGGGCCTGATCGATTTCGAGCCGTGATTCGGCGATCCAATCCTGAATGTTGGCGTAATCGGCCAGGTGCTTGCCAAAAGTACGTCGTTCCAAGGCACGCTCACACATCATTTCCAATGCCAGTTCACATTGTCCGATAGTGCGCATGCAATGATGAATTCGACCGGGTCCCAGGCGCGCTTGCGCCAATGCAAAACCACCGCCCTCGTCACCCAGCAGCGCTGTCAGCGGAACCCGTGCGTCTTTAAATACAATTTCGCAATGACCTTCCGGTGCCAAATGATTCATGATGGCAACATTACGGAGAATCTGCATGCCGGGCGTATCAAGCGGCACCACCAACATGGAATGACGTCGATGCTTGGCTGCGTCCGGACTTTCATCGGACACGCCCATAACAATGGTCATTTTGCATAATGGATGCAAAGCACCGCTGGTGAACCATTTGCGCCCGTTGATAACGTAGTGATCACCGTCGCGACGAATAGTGGTTTGAATATTGGTGGCGTCAGAGGATGCAACTTCTGGCTCGGTCATCGAAAATGACGAGCGAATCTGTCCCTCCAGCATTGGCCGCAACCATTGTCGCGATTGCTCTGGTGTCGCGCATAGATGCAACATCTCCATGTTGCCGGTATCGGGCGCATTGCAGTTAAACACTTCAGCCGCCCACGGAATCCGGCCCATAGCTTCTGCCAGCGGTGCATATTCCAGATTGGTCAGACGTGTGCCCGGCTCATTCTCCCGCAGCCCCGGTAGAAAAAAATTCCACAAACCTTCAGTCTTCGCCAATACCTTGAGCCTTTCCATTAATTCGATAGGAAATATGCCTTGGTCAGCCTGATGATGCCAATCGGTATTTGCGGGAATAACGTGGCGCTCCATGAAGTCGCGCACGCGAATCTGTAGTGCGGTGACTTTCTCCGAATATTCAAAATTCATCATGCGGAATTTCCTTTAGGTGAAGGTTGCGATGTGCCGTTAATAAATTCCACTGCGCGATGGGCGAAAGCAACACTTAACTCTCCAACTTCAAGTGCGTTGTCAGCCTCGGCATTGCCACTAAGCGCGCGCGCCGCAATGCCTTCAAAAATTACCGCAAGACGAAATAATGCGAAAGCAAAATGGAACGCAGTGAGGCCATCGCGGCGCCCGCTATGGAGATAATAATGTTGTAAATATTCAACTTCCGATGGAATCCCCATCGCGGCATGATCCAGCCCCAGAATGCCGCCATATTCGGACGGCACTGTACGGTAAGCAATGCAGTTGAAAGCCACATCGGCCAACGGATGGCCCAAGGTCGAGAGTTCCCAGTCAAGCACCCCGATCACACGTGGCTCGGTTGGATGAAACATCAGATTCCCAAGCCGAAAATCACCGTGGCTGATCGTTGTCTCTGTTTCATCAGGGATATTTTTTTGTAACCAGACGATCAACTGCTCAACGTCCGCATTTTCACGCGTCTTGGACATCTGCCATTGCTTGGTCCAACGCGCAATCTGGCGTGTGAAATAGCTGCCCTGACGTCCGTAATCGGTCAACCCAATCGCTGCCCAGTCAACTTTGTGCAAGCGTGCCATGGCCTCGGCCATCGCCATATAGATGGCGTGCCGTTCAGAAGGCACCATCCCCGGCAGTGCATAGTCAGGAAAAATTCTGCCCTGCAATCGCTCCATGATGTAAAACGGCGTGCCAACTACGTCGCGCTCAGCATGGAACAACACCATTTTTGGGACTGGTACATCCGTGCCAAACAATGCCTGCATGATCCGATACTCACGGTCTACTGCATGCGCGGATGGCAACAAACTCGACGCCGGTTGCTTGCGCAGCACCAACGAGCGGTTGGAAAAATTGACAAAATAGGTCGGGTTGGACTGGCCGCCGCCGATGCGTTCCAGCGTCATATCACCTTCCAACGCAGGAATTGCATTCTTCAAAAATGCTTCCAGACGAGCTGGTTCAAAGTCCATATTATTTCCACCAGGGATAGAATGACGGCATCTCGGAGGATGCCGCCTTGAAATGAGGAGGTCGCTTTTCACGGAAGGCAGCGACACCTTCCTTACCATCCGCTTGACTAGTATAGAAAATACCCAGCGACTCGATCTTGTGCGCGTGCATCGGATGCGGTTCTGCTGAATTGCGATACATCATTTGCCGTATCAGTGCGACCGAAACCGGCGAACGATCAGTGCTGATTTTTTGTGCAATAACGTATGCCTCTTCCAGCAATTTTTCCTGCGGCACGACGGTTTTTATCAATCCACAGTTCAGCGCTTCCTGCGCGTCGATCATCTCCGCAGTGTAGGTCCACTCAAGCGCTTTGGCCAAACCGACAATCCGCGGGAGAAACCAGCTTGAACAGGCATCGGGTACAATCCCGAGCTTGCCAAATGGAAAGGCAAAACGTGCTTTATCTGAGGCGATGCGTATATCCATGGCTAGTGTCAACGTTGCACCAACTCCGACTGCCGCACCATTAATAGCTGCAATTATCGGCTTTTTGCAGTCAAAGATTGCCAACACCACACGGCCGCCGGTATCACGCACACCATTCACTACGAGAGGATCATCGAAGTTCTCCTCCAGACTTTGCAAGGTTGGATGCAGCGCTTCGTTGAGGCCGAAAACGTTATTTTTATTGCTATCAGCATCGTCATTACCAACATCAACGGATGCATCCAAATCCATACCGGCACAAAATGCACGCCCCGCTCCTGTGACTACAATTGCCAGCACAGCATCATCTTCACTGGCCCGATCAAGCGCATGGATCAGTTCGTCCGCCATCGTTACCGTGAACGCATTGAGGCGATCCGGGCGATTCAGAGTGAGCGTCAGGATCGCATTTTCCACCCGATAAGCGATAGTGCTGTATTGCATTGCGTCTCCGATCTCTTATCCTGGGGTTGACTCTATGTCGGTCATTTTTATCAAGCTATTTTTTATTATCACGCCATCATGCGGTTATTTTCTGTTCTTTTTTGCGGTCTGATGAAGGCTTAGACGGATTACTATTAGGATTATTATTCGCTAACATGTATATCCAAATCGAGCAGCAACCAGATCGCCGCTTTTTGCCAATGTAATCCTGGACGTAGCGAGGCATAAACGCCACCAGCGAGTGCCTCATCCGAGACATATTTAAGTGCGCGCAGTCCGGGAATTTCGTAACGCACCGTTGGTCCTGGAACGACACGGTTAAGCGCCGTGCCAACAAACTCTGCCGTCAGAACGCGCGTCAGGATGGCGTACGCCGCTTCATCGCGGGCAACGAGTGTCAGGTCCAGGACGTTCCCTTTGTCTCCGGCGCGGCCGGTCGCAATATCACCAACTCTCATGATTGACTCCATTCAATTTCTGGTCGCACCAGATCGTGAGCGATAAAACCATCCAACACTTCAATGCGCGGGCGGCGCTCGCTACGTACGCTACATCCTCCGGCAGGACCAGATAATGTTAACGCGTAGATTTCATCTTCGATGATTTGCGCGATTTCCAGATCGGCACAACGTGCGGAGACATGCACCCGCAATTCGGCCGGAGCCGATAATGTCGCAAGTGACCCCGCCCGCAACACTGAGTTGACACCGACCAAATCAATCGCAATATCTGCATCCTTCCAATCCGATAAGCGTAGTCGTAAGGTTTCCGCAGCACGTTGCGCGCGCATCATCGCACCGGTCCCTGCAAATCCAATTTCAGCATCCGCAATGTAACCGGGCAACTCTAGAAAACCGGCGACCTTCAAGGTGGGCGGCGGTCCCAGTGAGCGAGCGCCGGACATGTGTACGCGATTTTTGCCTATCTGCTCAAAACGAATACCGGTAAAATCGATGATCAGGTCGGGCGTGGCGTAACGTGCCGGATCATGGACTTCGTAAAATAATTGTAGCGTGCAGGTTTCCGCATCAAGTATGCCCGGCGCATTGTCCAGAATTGTGATGTCGGCGCTGCCGTCGGCGTATATATGCGCAAGCGGATAGCCAAGCCTTGCGTAATCCGCTGCGGAGAGCAGTTTTTGGCCGACCGGATCGTAGTTACCACCAGTCAGTTGACCACCACATTCCAGCAAATGACCAACAGCAATCGCACCGGCAAGTGCCGCAGGTCCCGGATTCAAATGCCGCAAAGCTGCTGCTGCAAATAGAGCAGAATCTGCCACCCGTCCACTCACCACGACATCAGCACCATTATCTAGCGCTTCGGCCAGTGCACCGCTGCCGAGATAAACGTGTGCGCCAAGTAACTTGCCCTCTACCGGCCTGACCCATGCAATGTTATTTTGCAGATGGAGCACGTCATCACCGTGAACGGCTGCTACGCGCACCCCGCGACAACCCAGTTCAGCCGCCAGTCTGGCAATGGCATCACCCGCTGCGCGTGGGTTGGCGGCACCCAGATTCGATACGATACGGCACTTGTTGGCCACGGCAACAGGCAACAGCGGGGTCAAGCGGCGGCGCAGGCGCGGATCAGCACCTGCGCGCGGATTATCAGCACGTGCCTTGAGAGCCGGTACTAACGTGCGCTCCGCCAGACACTCCAGCACCACGGTGTCGACTTTGCCAGAAGCGGCTAACGCCACCGCCGGATCGATGCGATCACCAGCGAAACCAGCGCCTGCGCCGATACTGCACACCACTGTGTTTTGATTTTTCATCGTCTCAGTTTCCCCACTTAGTATTCCTGCTTTATATTTCTGATTATTCATAACTTAGCAATCTTCTAGTTGCGCGCCAAGTTTTCAAGGACCACGCCAGACATGACGGCTTTCTTAGGAAATACCGTGACCACATTCCCTTTTTGCCACTGAACGGTGGTCGTCACCACACGTGTATTTTGGAAATTTTTGTCAAATTTGATACCAGAACCGGTTGGATAGCTGCCTAACGGTTTATCCATTTTGGCAGCCACTGCACGTACCTTTTCCATGTCGGTGCTGCCTGCTTCTTTAAGCGCTTCGAACAATATTTGCATGCCGACATAGGCGTTCATTCCCTGCGGCGCGACGGGATCTGACTTGTACTTTGCGCGATACGCCGCTAAATAAGCTCTGCCACCCGGACCAAAACTTTCGGCCACGTCGCTACGCGTGTAATTCACCACTAGCACGCCTTCGAGGGAAGCTGCACCGACTGACGCCAACGTTTCCGGTGTATCACCCGTGCCGACAAACACCATGGCAGGCGGTTTGAAGCCTTGGTCACGTGCCGTGCGTAGCAGCAAGTTGGCATCCGGTACGTAGCCGGTTTCGATGAACACATCGGGACGTGCCTGTTTAGCCCGCAGCACAGTATCATTCAGGTCGATCGAAGTGGACGCATGAACACCAACGCCGACAATTTTTGCGCCCATTGCTTCGAGCAAGCGCTTTTGCTCTTTGGCCACTGAAGAACCATAAATCGAGTCCTCGTGCTCGATCCAGACGGTGACGTCCTTCACATCCTTTTTAAGCCTGGGCGCAATCAGGTCACGGACGGTATCTGCCGCGCCATTTGCAAACGTGCTGCCGTAAGCGCCGGAGCGAATAAAGTTGGGCAAGCCGCGCTCGGTCAGGCTATCGACCAACGCGTTTGTTTCCCAATACAGTTTGTTATACCGCATCGCGGCATCACTGGCGGCATTGGAGACCGCGCTGGTGTAGGTGCCGACAAACATGTCGACCTTTTCTTTGTTGGCTAATTGCTCTACGGAGGCAATGCCCTGCTGAGGATTAGCGGCGTCACCGCGTACCAATACGATCTTTCTGCCAAATACACCACCGGCGGCATTGGCTTCATCTACTGCCAATTCGTACCCACGCGTCACTTCGGTTCCATACAACGCTTGAGGACCGCTGTAGGGATTAATGGCGCCGATTTTAATTGGGTCGGCGGCAAATGCCATTTGTCCAAACACCGAAGTACCAGCTAATAGCGCAACGCCTGCGACGCGTTTAAATGCCTTCATGTCTCTCTCCTGTGATTTATTGAATTATTTTAGTTACCACCGACCAGTTTGCTGCTATCCCAACATCGCAGAATCTCTTACGATTTAATTACGTGCCAGCGTTTTTAACGCATCGCCAGGAGCGATCGCTTTTTTCGGAAACACCGTTACTGGCTTGCCACCTTGCCATTGCACCGTGGTGATGAGTGCCCGGATGTTCTGGAAATTCTTGTCGAACTTGACGCCGTAACCTGTTGCATAGCTACCGAGCGGTTTGTCCATCGTGGCTGCGGCAGCACGCACCTTTTCAACATCGGTGCTTCCAGCTATCTTGATTGCATCGAACAGCATCTGCATACCAACATAAGCGTTGATCGATTGCGGCAAACTTGGCTCTACCTTGTATTTGGTGCGATAAGCCTCAAGATAGGCCGCTGCGCCGTGGGCATAACTCTCAGCCACATTGGTCAGGGGATAGGCGACTACCAGCATGCCTTCGAGTGTAGGTGCGCCCACCGCTGCGAGGGTTTCTGGTTCATTGCCGGTTCCAACAAGGACCAGCGCCGGTGGTTTGAAACCTTGATCACGTATGGTGCGCAATAACAGACTGCCGTCGGGTACATACCCCGTCTCAATCACCACGTCGGGATGCGCTTGCTTAGCCCTCAGCACCATGTCTGTCATATCGATGGCACGTGCAGAATGTGCGCCCATACCAACTACTTTTACGCCCAGACCTTCCAGCAATCGCTTTTGTTCGTTGGCAACTGAAGTGCCAAAAATCGAATCCTCATGCTCGATCCAGACGGTGATGTCCTTCATGTCTTTTTTAAGCACTGGCGCAATTACGTCGCGCACAGTATCGACCGTGCCTGCCGCAAAGTTGCTGCCGTTTGGGCCGGTGCGGATAAAGTTTGGCAAGCCGCGTTCGGTCAGGCTATCAACCAAGGCGTTCGTCTCCCAATACAGTTTGTTATAGCGCATCGCTGCATCGCTGGATGCATTGGAAACAGCACTGGTATAAGTCCCGACAAAAAGATCAACCTTTTCCTTAACGGCAAGTTGTTCGACGGTTGCGATACCCTGCTGTGGATTGGCAGCGTCACCGCGAATCAATACGACCTTGCGGCCTAATAAGCCCCCAGCCGCATTAATCTGATCCACCGCCAGATCAAAGCCGCGGGTCATTTCGGTACCGTACAACGCCAACCCGCCACTGAAAGGATTAATCGCCCCGATCTTGATCGGTTCTGCAGCAAAAACTGCATTGGATAACATCCATGTACCGGCCAAAAGGCCAATCCCGGCGACGCGTGCTAATGTCTTCTTCAATGCCTTCATATCCATCTCCTGTAATGATCTAACTATAATTATTATGATTTCCACCGCTCGGTCCTACGTCCCTAAGTCCTACGTTCCACGTTCCACGTTGCTGCGGCTTTTTTTGTTACTTGTTACAGGATGATTTTCGTTGCAGTTCCCCCCCTCTGATGCCTCGTTTTCTACTGCGTTTATTGACAGCAATCAGGCCGGTGTAAAACGGGCCACCGCGATCCCGTTTTCCTCTTCAATAACTAGCCGTAACGGCTGATCAATTTTTAAATTTTCAGCATCTTCGATCCCGACGACATTGCTGATCAGTCGTGGACCTTCGTCCAGCTCGACCACGGCGACGTTATAAGGAAGGCGGTTTTCGAATGCCGGGTGATATGCCACGTGGTACACGACCCAACTGATTAGTCTGGCGGAGCCGGATGCTGGCTCCCAGCGCCAGTCAGTAGCCAGACAACCGGGACATTCGCTGCGGGCTGGCAACCATGCTTTTCCACAACAACCGCAACGCTGGAACGACAGAGTGCCACGCGCAAGACTGTCCCAATACGGTGCGTTGAGGGCGTCGCGCTGCGGCGCAGGTGCGGATGGCGTTGAAGCTGGCGTTGACGTTGCATTCATAGATGACATTCTTTCTTATTGTGGACTTATGCAAAACCGACTCGTCGAGGTATCCCGACCAAGACATCCCGGATACCTAAGCGGAAGGGCTAACGCTAGCGAAGCCGTTTTGCGTGTGTCTCATTGTTTTATCGAATCATTGTCTGGGTGTTATTGTCCGGCTGTCATTGTCCAAGTATCAAAGTCGAGTGCGTGTGCATGATCCCGCCCTGATTGCTAATCGCACAGGTGCGTGCATTCTTGACCTGCGTCGATGCATCACCCCGCATCTGGCGCACGCCCTCGAGCACCAACTGCATGCCGGGCATGCCGGTTTCCGACAACAATCCGCCCGCGGTATTGATCGGTAAATCACCGCCGATTTCAATCCGTCCATCTTCAACAAAATGACCGCCCTCGCCCTTGGCACAGAAGCCGTAGTCTTCCAATGTCATCAGCGCGGTGATGGTGAAGCAATCGTAAATTTGCGCGACATCGATATCCTTCGGTGACAATCCTGCCATCTTGAACGCAGCCCTTGCCGAGATCACCGCCTCGGTTGAGGTCAGATCTGGACGCTGTTCGACTTCCCATGAGGTCTGGCCTTGTCCAAATCCCAGGATAGGGACCGGCTTTGGAACACCCAACTGACGCGCACGCTCGGCACTCATCACCACGACTGCCGCGCCACCATCGGAGACCAGACAACAATCGTCACGCCGTAACGGTGCGGCAATCATCTTCGACTCGCGGTATTGATCCAGCGTTAACGGTTTGCGTAATTGCGCGTGTGGATTGGCTGCGCCATGTTTGCGACATGCCACAGCAATCGCACCCAGTTGATCGCTAGTCGTCCCAAACTCGCCCATATGGCGACGTGCAATCATCGCGTAACCTGCTGGCGTACCGAACCAACCATACAGACCGTCATCGCCCCAGGCCTTTTCATATGCCTGGCGTGATCCGGTTTTTGGATTGTCGGCAAGACATACCAACGCAATTTCACACTGTCCAGCTTCGATTGCCATCGCGGCATAACCGATCATTCCTGCGCTCGATGCGCCACCCTGATCCCATACGCCGCCGATACGCGGCATGATGCCCATTGATTCGGCGAGTTTTTGTGCGTACATCATCTCAAACCGTGATGTCGGACACTTTACGAACAGGCCATCAACCATACTTTTATCGATTCCGGCATCTGTCAGCGCTTTGCTTACCGCTTCTACATTCATCGATAGCGTGCTGCGTCCTTCCAGCTTGCCAAATGCGGTTTGTCCGATTCCTGCAATCACTGCTTTTTCCCGCATCAAATCACCTCTTCTTCGATCAGTTGCTGGATTTCGGCATCGCTGAGTCCAAGCCAATCGGAATACACGGCGTGATTGTCACGACCAAGTTCGCCGCTTGGCTTGATTTCCATGGGCTCCACACCGTCGAAGCGTAGCGGCGAATTGGGCAAACAGACGCGTCCGTACAGAGGATGCTCAACCCATTCCAACGCACGCCGCGCATGCATATGCGGGTCATTAACGACCTCCGTAAGATTGCGTACCGGCGCACAGGGAACGCCATACTCCATCAACAATTCGAACAACGCCTGTTTCGAATAACCCGAGGTGAACGTGCTGACCAGTTCGTCTATGGCATCTATATTTTCCACGCGATGAAGTAAATCCGCATAGCGTGGATCGGTCTGCAAATCGTCACGCTTCATGACACTGAGGAGCGATTTCCAGTGCGACTCGCCGACACAAATAATCGCTATATAGCCGTCAGTGGTTGGATAGACGTTATACGGCGCTTCGGCCAGACCACCGTGCCGGTTACCCGTGCGCGGCGCGACCGTTTCGCCCATGCTGTAATGTAGACCAAGGTTGGAACTGAGCGATGCATATACCGCTTCTTGCATCGAAACTTCAACCAATCTGCCGACGCCAGTTTTTTCACGTTCATAAAGTGCGGTCATGATTGCGCCGTACAAATGCACGCCACCAAAAAAATCACACATCGCGGGGCCAGCCTTGACCGGCGGTCGATCCGGATATCCGGTAACTGTCATAATCCCCGCCATCGCCTGAACGGTCAAATCCATGGCCGGATAGTCTTTATTCGGACCAGTACGGCCATAACCGGAACCGGCACCGTAAATCAAGCGAGGATTGACTTCGCGCATAACGTCGTAGCCAAGGCCAAGCCGCTCCATCGCACCGGGCGAGAAATTTTCAACCAATACATCGCCACGGCGCACCATCTTTTTTAACAGTACACGACCACGTTCGGATTTCAAATTTAAGGTGGCAAACGTTTTGTTTGAGTTGAGCATGGCGAACGGCAATGCCGCGCCGCCAACTACGCCACGGCGGCGTAAATGTTCACCACCCTTTGCTTCAATTTTGATGATCTTTGCACCTGCCATCGCCATCATGAACGTGCAATACGGGCCGTTATAAATTTGACCAAGATCGATAACGGTGACGCCTTCCAGTGGATAGTGGCCGCTCATTTCACTTCCCTTTAAAGTTCGGTGTTCGACGTGCGCTAAAGGCTTCAGGACCCTCTTTCGCATCCTCGGTAGTCTGTAACATGCGATTGATGACCGCTTCCATCCGCAACCCGGTCGCCAAATCCATGTCAATGCTTCGCACCGCGAGCTCTTTCGCCGCCTGCACTGCCAGCGGCGCATTGATGGCGATGCGCCGCGCATAGTCGTATGCTGTGCTTAGAAGCGACTCCAACGGTACGATCTTGTTGATCAACCCCCAACGTTCAGCCGCTACGGCGTCGATGCCATCGCCGGTGAGTAACATTTCCATGGCGATGGGATAAGGCAGTTGGTCCAGCACGCGTTGTGTACCACCGTTACCGGGAATCAGGCCGCGTTTTACTTCGGCCAGACTAAACGTCGCATGCGGCGCAGCGAGCCGGATGTCGGTCGCCATCATGAGCGTCATACCGCCCCCGAGACAATAGCCGTTGATTGCGGACACAACGGGTTTCCATACTTCCAAGCCACGATTGAGCAACTGATCACGTTGCGTCAGCCACATTTCGGAAATACCTGCCGGAGCGGTGACGAAACTCTTGATATCCGCACCGGTAGTAAACGAACGTTCGCCCGCCCCTGTGATGATGGCGACCCGGATCGCCGGATCATCACGCACGGTGCACCAGGCACGTGATAATCCTTGATAATGATCAATATCCATGGCGTTAAGTCGCTCAGGACGATTGATCGTAATGAGCGCGATACCATCATCTGATACTTCAAAGTCAATCGCCATAATCAGGACTCCCCGCGCTTACTGCCAAGCAGTTCACGTGCAATCACCATGCGATGGACTTCGGATGGCCCTTCGCCGATACGCTTGATGCGCAGTTCACGATACCAACGCTCAAGCGGCATTTCTTGCGCAACACCGAGACCACCAAAAATCTGGATGCAGCGATCAACCACTCGGCCTGCCGCCTCCGTTCCATATAGCTTGGCAACCGACGCATCGACCTTAATGTCACGCCCTAAATCGCCATTCCAAGCGGCCTGATAGACCATCAATCGCGCGGCACGCAGTTCCACCTCGGAGTCGGCGATCATCCATTGAATGGCTTGTTTATCCGCCAGATGGCTACCGAATGTTTTGCGCTGTTTGGCCCATGCGACCGCCAGATCGAGCGCGGCTTGCGCAATGCCGATCGTCGCCGCTGCGTACGGCACGCGGCCATGTACCAACCAATCCTCAGCCAGCGCAAAGCCTTGCCCTTCTTCACCCAGCCGATTTTCGACCGGCACTTCATAATCCTGAAAGTGCACTTCATACGGCGAATATGAACGAATCACCGGAATCCGCTGTAACGAAATACCCGGCTTATTTTTCTCTACAATAAAGCTGGTGATCCCCTCGCGGCCTTTGCTTTCTCCAACTCGAGCAAATACAATGCCCCAGTTGGCCTGCCCTGCGCCGGATATCCATAACTTGGTACCATTGAGAATATAACGATCCCCTTTACGTTCAGCACGCGTTGTAATGGACCGGCCCGGATCTGAGCCGCCACTGGCCTCGCTGATGGCAACGAAAGCCTTGTCGCCAGAGGCGACATTAGCACGACCAAATTTGTTAATTTGTTCGTCGGTTCCCTTCCAGATCACGTTCGGAGGATCGAAACCGAACGCACCGCAGCCAGCAATATAAGCGCCCATGCGACACTTGGAGGTTTCCTCAGCCACTACGCATTGTGCAAGTAGATTCAAGCCAGCGCCGCCGTGTTCCGCAGGCGTTTCCAGACACCACAACCCAAGTTCGCGGGCTTTACTCTGCAAGGCTTTAAGCGGTTCAGGCTCCAGCGTATAGGCATCGTGCTCCAGCTTGTCTTCAATCGGTTTCACTTCCTGCACCATAAAACGACGCACGGTATCCCTGAGCATTCTCAGTTCTTCCGGTAGTTCCCAACTCCCTGTCCTATCCATGCTTGAATCCTCTGGTTGTTTGACGTTTTTATTTGGTGGAATTGACTAACAATTTCTGGAGTGTCTGACGCCGTGTGGCACTGGCAATCGGGTCGAGTTGGAAGCGTGTGTGCTCGGCCGATAGCGCGACTGCCTGGCCGACGACGACGCCATAACTCTTTTCAGCAGTTTCACGGCTGATGTAGCCACGGTTCAGATCGCGTTCGACCATCAACAGATCGCGATCTAAAGCATTGCCGAAGCCGCCTCCACCCGGCGATGCTGCGCGAATGGAATCGCCGGCTGTAAATGGCTCTTTTTCCTGCTTACTGCGTAACTCTGGTTTCCAGGTTTTGCCTTGCGTAACAAACTCGACATTGTTGGCGGCCGCTGGACCGCCGCCGACGATGCCGAACGGCGCGTAGTCGACCCGATCACCAAGCACCGAGACGATACAATCGGACCAGGCAGTGAATCCATATTCGGTACCGCAGCCGCCACGATGCCAGCCAGCGCCACCTGAATCGTCACGGATTTTGAAATAATCGAAACGCAGTGGAAAGCGATGCTCCGACATCTCAAGCGACATAAAATTAGCCATCGACTGGGGCGGATTACCGTTAATCAAACCATCGCTGGCTTGTGTTGCTCCGTAGCCGCCCGGATATGGAAACACGCCTACAAAATAATTTTTAGTGCGTGGATGCACACCACTCACCGTCACCACGCCGGTCGTACCAAAAAATGCAGCGGGCGATTTTTCTGGGATGACCTTGGACAAAGTACCAAAAACAACATCGATGACACGCCCGACCGGGTCCAGATAACCACCGACTGCGGCGGGATATTGGGCCGATAATAAAGTGTTGTCGGGCAGCGTAAAGTGTATTGGTCGGAAGGTTCCGCCGTTGACCGGCACATCCGGGAAAATATGTTTGATCGCGACGTAACAGGACGACAGCGTGGTATTGCGCGACATGTTGAGCGGGCCGCGTGAAGTCGGTCCGGTCCCGGTGAAGTCAAAATGCATATCGTCACCAGTGACCGTGATCGCAAGATTGATGCGTATCGGTTCATCAATGATGCCGTCATTGTCGAAGTAATCCTCAAAGGCATAAGTGCCATCGGGAATTTCTGCAATGTAAGAGCGCATCTGACGTTCTGAGTACGCAATCATTTCGTTCAAACATTCGTCCAGTATCGTGCGGCCATAACGCTTGACCAGGGCTTCAATACCACGTGTACCCACCGAGAAGGTGTTCGACATGGCGGCAAGGTCACCGGCAATTTCACTCGGCAAACGCACGTTGGCTTTGAACATGCTGACCAATGCTTTATTCAACTTGCCTTCATCGTATAGCCGAACCGGCGGAATGATAATGCCTTCCTGATGAATTTCGGTAGCGCGCGGGGCCCATCCACCGGGCACGTTGCCGCCGATATCCATCCAATGGCCGGTAGTCGCCATGACAGCAAATAATTCACCGTCCACAAACACCGGTGCAATGAGTTGAACGTCCTGCAAATGACTGCCGCCAATGTAGGGATCATTGAGAATCCACATATCCCCAGGCTTGAAGCCGCCGTCTTTGAGCGCCATGCCAATGACGGTTTGGACCGTGAATTGCATGTAAGCCAGAAATACAGGAAGACCGTAGCGGCCTTGCGCAATGGTTTCTCCCGTGATCGGGTGGAAGATGCCGTTGGCACAGTCGTTGGTTTCAGAGATGATGGGAGAGATGGCCGCGTGGATCAGATGCAAATCCATTTCATCGGCGATTTGTTCGAGACTGCCGCGTACCACGGCCAAAGTTACCGGATCCATTATTTGACCTTCACCAAGAGGTTGCCCTTCGAATCGACGTCCAGGCGCATGCCCGGTTCGACAACGGTCGTCGTATCACTTTGTTCAATGATTGCCGGACCATCGAAATGCATGCCTGGCGCAAGGTTCTCACGGGCAAATACCGGCGTGTCGTGCCAGCCACCAAAATAGACCCGACGACGCGATGAGGGCTTCGGCTGACCAGTTGCAGTTGAGCTGCACTGCGGCAATGGCACGCTGGTGCGAGTCCCAACGGCAATCGTACGGAGGTTGACGATCACGACTGGAATACCAACCAGCGTGTTGCCAAAGGTGGCTTTGTACACTTCATTAAAAGCCTGCTCTAGTCGTGGCGCATCCCAGTCCGATTCGATCGTGACGCGCAATGAATGAATCTGACCGGCGTAGGCCATGTCGGCTGCATGCGTGATCGTCGTGACGTCGATTGGCACCTGGCTGTCGTTGAGCTGCTGTTGACCTTCCTCACGCTGCCGCAAAATAATGTCGCTCAGCTCGCCAGGTAACAATTTGTCGAGACGCTTTTCAGTGGTTTGAGAAATGTCGTAACGCAAGTCGGCGTAAGCACAACCAAGCGCGCACAGCACGCCAGGATAGAGTGGAACCAACATGGTCCCGACGCCCACTTCGCGGATCAATGCACCACCGTGTAATGGACCAGCGCCGCCAAACGCGACCATGGCGAAATCGCGTGGATCAAGACCGCGTTCAATTGACATCAGGCGAATGCGGCCCGCCATACGTTGATTTACTACCGCCAGAATGGCTTCAGCGGCTTCTTCCAAACCCAGACCGAGCTGGATGCCCAAGCGTTGCACAGCGGCACGCGCACCGGCAACGTCAAGCGCAGTATCGGATCCATTCATCAGGCTTTCGGGATTGATGCGACCGAGCACAACGTTGGCATCAGTAACTGTCGGTTCCGTGCCGCCACGTCTATACGCCACGGGGCCCGGTACAGCACCGGCACTGCGTGGTCCGACTAACAGCATGCCACCACGGTCCAGATACGCAATACTACCGCCACCCGCGCCAATGGTATGCACATCGATCATGGGCAAACGCAGCGGAATGCGGAAATCCAGATTAGTGATTTCTGCGACTTTTGGCTCGCCATCTATCACCACGGCAACATCAAAACTGGTACCGCCCATATCAGCGGTAATGATATGCGAGAAGCCAGCCTCGCCAGCCAACCTGGCTGCGGCCATGACGCCAGCGGCAGGACCGGAGCGGACAATGTAGGCCGAGCGCTGACCCAACTGCCGTAACGGCGCCACGCCGCCGTTGGATTGCATGATGGCGACATCCCGGTCAAAGCCCCAGTTGCTCAACTGACGCGCCAGATTCTTGGCATAGCGCGCCACCAAAGGCTGCAAGTAGCCCTGCACTACCGCAGTGCTGGTGCGTTCAAACTCGTAATATTCGCGGACCACCGAAGTGGCAACGACCAACTCCCATGCCGGATTGATCTCGGCCAGAATAGCGCGGGCCTGTAATTCATGCGCAGGATTGGCGTAAGCATGGAGAAAGGCGATGACGACAGACTCGATGTCGCTGTCCTTGAGCATGTTGCCGATGGTGCGCAGACCTGCGACATCCAGCGGCACTAGAATATTGCCTTCATGATCAAGGCGCTCATTGACCTCGAAACGCAGGTCACGCGGCACTAACGGTTCGTGTGTGCCTTCCAGTCCATACATTGTCGGGCGGTCGCGGCGTCCCAGTTCAAGAATATCGCGGAAGCCGGTAGTGGTGATAAGCGCGCATTTGGCCCCGCGTCGTTCAATTACTGCATTGGTTGCAATGGTGGTTCCGTGCAGAATCGCATCCAGTTCATCCGGTGTCAGACCGGCAGCCTGCAATGCGTTGAGCAAACCAATGGAAGGATCTTGCGGCGTTGAAGGGACTTTTAAAATCAGGTGCGGCTGTGTGGAATTGCCTGAATAAAACAGATCGGTGAACGTGCCGCCGACATCGATGCCAACTATACCTGCCATTTCGTCTCCTTCGGCTGCGTGCCGTTTGGTTTATTTTTTATGCTTTTTTTATTTTTCTTCTTTATGTTTCTTTTTATGGATGATCGACTTTTCGATGTAAATTATGAACTTCTGCGGGCTTTGCATTTGCTGCTTTGCACAATCGCGTTGTTCACAATTTGGTCCAGGTAGCGTCACCACTATTTTGATTGTGTTCTCGCGCCTTATCCATGTAAACTGAATTTATCTGAACAATTATGCAGGTTTGCTAATGAATCTATCGGGCCGGTTAATTGATGCTTTTTTAGCGCTGGAAGAAACTAAACGGTTTGCTATTGCGGCCGAGCGTTGTTACGTTTCGCCATCGGCATTCAGCCAGATGATCACGCGACTTGAAGCGCAAGTCGGCGCACGCCTCTTTGACCGCGATACGCGCAACGTCGCACTGACGCCAGAAGGTGAAATTTTTTCTCAGGGCGCACACCGTATTGCTGCTGAGATAAATTCCTCCCTGACCGAGTTGCGGGATCGTGCGCAATTCACCATGGGCCGCGTTACCATTGCTGCCCCACCGTCGATGGCGGCGTCCTGGCTACCCGAACAAATGGCCCTGTTCCGTCAGGCATATCCGGGCATCGCGTTGCGGCTCGATGATGTGGTGTCCGATCGTTGCCTGAATTTGATCGCGCATGGTGACGTCGATTTCGGCTTGAATGCGCAACAGGGAAATCAACTTGAATTTGAATCTCATTTGCTATTTAACGAGCGCATGTACCTTGTCTGCCGGACGGAAGATCCATGGGTAAACCTAAAAGAGGTCAAGCTAAAAGAACTACGCAATCAGGAGTTTATTCAAACAGTGCGTACCGGCAGCGTTTGGCAACAGACCCAACCAATGCTGAGCGCCGCAGGGATTCACGATAGCGGCCTGGAAGTGTCACACTTTAGTACGCTTGCCGGTTTGGTCGTCAATGGCTTTGGCATCAGCATCGTGCCGCAGTTCGCCGTGCAACTATGCCGTCAGCCGGGATTGGCAACGGTTCTGGTGAGTGATCGCAAAGCATTTCGACCAATTTATATGGTCAAACGAAGGCACCGTAGCTTATCGGTTGCCGCTACAGAAATGTGGAAGCGACTGGCGGTCGCCGGAGCAGAACCAATTCCAGCTATCAACAAATAGGGCTTAAAGTCTAAGCGTAAATCCGGCTTTGATCGACATTAACAACGACAGCAACGACAGAGAAAATAACGACAAAAAATCGACCAACCGTTGCGATCTTCGAGAAACTAGTACACTCAGGACTTTAAACGAGGATCAAAAAAATGCTCACTATTCACCATCTCGGAAAATCACAGTCGGAACGCATTATCTGGCTTTGCGAGGAACTTGACCTTCCTTACATCATCAAGCGTTACGAGCGCGATACGGTTACGATGCTCTCACCGCCGGAACTTAAAGCGCTTCATCCGTTAGGTACCGCGCCCGTTATTACTGACGGCGAAGTGGTTCTCGGCGAGTCGGGGGCGATCATTGAATACATCATTGGTAAATATGGCGATGGTCGCCTTGCCCTTGCCCCGACGCATCCGGATTATGCGCAATATCTCTATTGGCTACATTTTGCCAACGCCAATCTTCAGTCGCACATGGGCCGAAATATGATGCTGCGTCGACTCAATTTAGCATCTGATAATCCGACTTTGGTAGGAACAAAAGAGCGCCTGGATCGCGCGCTTGCCTTGGTTGAAGCACGCTTGGGGAACGTGGATTATCTAGCCGGTCGCGAATTCACGGCGGCGGATATCATGATCATCTTTTCGCTCACGACAATGCGTTACTTTTTGCCATTCGAGCTTACCGCATACCCGCACATTCTGGCATACCTTGGCCGGATCGGCCAACGCACAGGCTATCAGCGTGCGATGGAAAAAGGTGATCCGGGAATGACACTTCTTTTGACCTGAAAACGTACCTGATCAGTAAATAAAGAGCACGCAAAAATCACTTACGTGGCGCCAACGAATAATATTTAGCAGGATCTATGCCGACCATAAAATTAACAATGGCATTGATCCTGCTTCAAAAAACATTGCATCGACAACACGGATAAATGACGTTGGAACCTGAGTTTCAAGTGTCGAATAACGACTGAGTAAATAGTTGAATGCCAACAGTTTGCTCAGCGCCTAACCAAAGTTTACGCAAAAAATATATCACGCTCCTAGATTATTCATTCCAAGAGGTATACGATATAACTCAAGAGTAACGAAGAGTACTTGTGCGCATAACCTGACCAAAGGTAGGAAAACTGCGCCGTTGTCGTGAATTGCGTTAGGCAAACTTTGCCTTGCTGCCTGCCTCGGCATGATAACTATCTGGAGACATTGATAATCCGTCCGAACGCTGCGGTAAGTTTGCTTCGCAATCGGACCTAAATACTGCCAGTTCCAACGCAGTGTTTTCCGACTCAGATGTTGACAGCTTATAAAATCGGTTCTTCGATAACAAGCGAAGGCTCAACACATCACGAGGTGAACGATGACAACAAACCCTGATTCGATCCAGCTTCAGCATGCCCAGGATATCTCGGATGCAGAGTGGAATCTGCGTGTGCAACTGGCGGCGGCCTATCGACTAGTTGAATTTTATGGCTGGTCTGAAATGATTTACGGTCATTTGACGGCGCGCGTTCCCGGTGCCGAGAATCATTTTTTGATTAACCCTTATGGGCTAAATTATGACGAGATCACGGCATCCAATCTGGTCAAAATTGATCTGGATGGTAACGTGATTGCGGGGCGGCGGCACACCGTCAATTACGCTGGTTTTATTATCCACTCCGCGGTGCATATGGTGCACTCTTCAGATAACCACGTCGTCATGCATACGCACACCCGCGCTGGAATGGCGGTTGCAGCATTGGAAGAAGGTCTCCAACCGATTTCGATGTTTTCTACCGCGTTCCATAACCGACTTGCTTATCATGAGTATGAAGGCGCAGCGCTGCGGCTCGATGAGCGTGAGCGTATCGTCAAGTCACTTGGTAACGCCAAAGCGCTGATTTTGAAGAATCATGGATTGCTGGTTGTGGGTAGTACGGTTCCCGAAACGTTCCTGCGTTTGTATCGACTCGAACGCGCCTGTCAGGTTCAAATTGACGCCGCCGCCGCTGGCAAGCTCAATATCATGCCAATCACGCTAGCCGCACAATCGGGAGCAGATCTGGATAGTTTTCAGAGTTTGCATCCGCAAGGCGAAGGCGGGGTTGAGTTTGAGGCGCTTATGCGCAAGCTTGACCGGATTGATAATAGTTACCGGCATTGAACGGAGCACATTCTGTTTTTTTAATAACGAGGCAATCTGCTGCAAAATAAAAAAGCGCATGACGGTGAACGTAATGCGCTTTTTTACTTTCTTGCCGATCTTCCTGCTAATCGCAAGGTGCGATCAACAAGTCATTGCAATGGTTATCGCTATGCGATTAAACCAGTGTCAGCGTAACGTCAACGTTACCGCGTGTTGCGTTCGAATATGGGCAAACGTGATGTGCCTTATCGACCAATGTTTTCGCTTCTGCTTTGTCCATGCCCGGGATCGAGATTTTTAGTTCGACTTCGATACCGAATCCACCTGGGATTTGACCAATGCCGACCAAGCCGGTGATTGATGTGTCTGCTGGCAATGTGATTTTGTCTTGTGATGCAACAAATTTCATCGCGCCAATAAAGCAAGCTGAATAGCCGGCTGCGAACAATTGCTCTGGATTGCTACCAGCCGCGCCTGCGCCGCCGAGTTCTTTCGGTGTTGTCAATTTTACGTCCAGAATGCCATCGGATGTCGTAGCACGACCATCACGACCGCCAGTTGCTGTGGCTGAGGCTGTAAATAGAATTTTTTCGACTGACATGGTGATTCCTTTTTTTCAAATTGAATGAAATGGCCGCTTAAACAATCCGTTAAAACTAATCAGTCGGCCCTACTGAAAAGTCGGATAAAAATAGATCAATTATATGAAATAACAAAAACCAATACTGTGAGAGCTTCTCTTAGAACGTGCATCTAAAAAGTACTTCTACATCAACTATAAACCAGGCATATCATTTACACAATAAAATTGTGCGCAATCTATTGCATACTATCTTTTAAATAAAAAACGCATGCTCAGCTCACGTCACATTGCGATCCGGAATAAAGGCGCCCACTAAATTACGCCGACGTCAGGGTCACCTAAACATTATTTGCCATCGCCGCGCGCAATCTCTGCAATTGTCCTGTCAGAGCGCGCAGCTCATCTAATGAACATTGCGCAGAGCAACTCACTTGCTGCGGAATCAATCGGGCGTCTTGCCGCAGAGCGTTTCCTTGATCAGTTAGACTAACAATCACTTGCCGCTCATCTTTTACTGAGCGCTGACGCCTGACCAAACCACTGAGTTCAAGCCTTTTTAACAAAGGCGTCAACGTTCCAGAATCCAGATACAAACGCTCGCCGACTTCCGATACAGTGATCTCGTCGCGCTCCCACAATGTCAACATGACCAAATACTGCGGGTAAGTAACACCTAATGACTGTAATAGCGGCTTGTAAATCTTCGTCATCGTTAGCGACGCGGAATATAGCGCGAAACACAATTGATTATCTAGTAACAAAGTTTCAGATCCAAGATGCTTTACATCTTTTTCTGTGTCTGCTTTGTAACTGATGTCATTCTCAATGTGCGTTTCCATAACTGAGATAATACACAGCGCAAAATTAAATTGCAAGCAATTTAATATAATTGCCACCATGTTGGTACACGTCTAATTGTGTCACAGCGTTCAGCAAAAAAATGACAGCAACAGTCACAGGCCAAGAATTACAGGAATTTTCCCGTTATTCCCACCTGCCGATCAATTGCTGCCACTCTCAGGATTTAGACACTCATATTGCCAAGTGTACTAGCGCGATACGCCGCCACAAAGGTATCGAAATCGCCGGTTTGAGTGCGCTCTATCTGATCTTGCTCTTCCAATGATTTTACTGCCATGGCCGCAAAATAAGCGTGCTCTTCTGCACTTGGCGGATAAGCGCGAAATTGGGCGGCATGGACATTGCTCTGACGCAACGCAAATTCAGCAAAGGTTTCGTTATGCTCCGTCAGTGCCGCCAACACCTGCGCAGAAGGAGTCAGTTCAGGATCGTGCAATTTGCGACGCTGCTTTTCCAGAGCATCACTGTGTTGGTGATCGTCACGCTGCGCATCCAATAAGGTTGCGGCCGCTGAAATTTTTTCCAGCAACGCCAAACCCCATGCTTGCAACGTTACGGAAGCGCCATTGTGTTGTAACGCCAAACCCGGCCGACGTCCTTCTTTCACCACTTTAGAGAAATTCTCGACGTTTTCAACACTTTCTTCGTCACTCGTGCACGGGCTATCATCGAGCGCACAAAAAAGTAGGAAAGCATCTAGAAAACGACCTGTTTCAAGGCTGATTCCAGTTGGCTCAAACGGATCGATGTCCATACAACGCACTTCGATGTACTGAACCCCGCGTGCCGATAAAGCCTGAATTGGCCGCTCGCCGCTGTTAATTACACGCTTAGGGCGAATTGTGGAGTAATACTCGTTTTCGATCTGCAGTATGTTGGTATTAATCTGTATCCATTCACCATCACGATGCGTGCCAATGGCGGCATAAGGGGGATACGATTGACTGACTGCCTGCGACAGACTTTTAATATAGCTATCAAGATTGTTGTAATGCGGCGTTAAATTCTCCTGCGCCTTGCTTTGGTAACCCAGATCGCTCATACGCAAGCTGGTTGCGTACGGCAGATACAACGTATCTTCATCAAGCGTTTCAAGCTTGTGTTCCTGACCGGCCAAAAAATTCTTGGACAGCGCTGGCGAGGCCCCAAACAAATACATTAATAGCCAGCTATACCGCCGGAAATTGCGTATCAACGCAATATAACCATCGGACTGAAATGATTTTGTCGTGCAGGTTGGCTGCCCGGCTTCAAGTTGCAACACCGCCCAGATTTCATCCGCTAACGAGTAGTTGTAATGAATCCCTGCAATGCACTGCATGCGCTTGCCATACCGCAGCGCAAGGCCGCGTCGATACACGTGCTTTAGCATGCCAATATGCGACGTACCATACCAGGCGATAGGAATCTGCTCCTCATCGGGCAACTCGCATGGCATGGAATCACTCCATAGCATTTCATCGCCTAATTGCGAATACGCAAAGCGATGAATAGCCTCTAGCTCGGTCATCACGACCGCAACATCGTTCTCCGGTGGCGTGATGAACTCCAATAACGATTCCGAATAATCGGTCGTAATCTGGGGCTGCGTTAAGGCTGAACCCAAGGCGCGCGGATGTGGCGTCAGCGCCAACTTTCCGTCTGGATTGACACGCAATGTTTCACGTTCTATCCCGCGCAACCCTTTGCCAAGCAAAGCGCGATGCTGTTCTTGTCCGAGTAAAGCCAGACGGCGGGTGTAATAATTTGTCAATTCACTATCCTTTTAATTGTGCTTTACCGTCTATTTTTTTATTTGCGGCGATTGTTATCGGGTGATTCATTAAAGTGCTGAATCAGACCCAAAAGTCTCCAGGATGCTATGGGAATTACGAGGTTAAAGCGACAAATGAACTAGGCGAGAACAGATTTTTTCAGATTCGAAGCGCCAATAGCTAGCTATTGGTCAAGAAACTGAAGAAACATGGGCCGTCCAAATCATTTTGCAGCCGACTACTCTTAGGTTCAGTAGCGTCCTAATACGCGAGAATAGCCGAAAATCAAAAAGTGCGTCGGATGCGCTAAAGGCCGCTTACTTGCTCAATCAACCATGGACACTAGATCGTAAAGCGTTTGTCCCGGATAAAATTAAACAACTTTGCGCTGCCAAGATGAAAATTGTCGATTTGAGACATATATATACTGAAACTATATGGCAGCAAAGTCACGGACCAATCTCTGTATGGCACGCGAACCTTTATAATCTCGTTTTAATTTGCTTTTACACCGCCCCACTATGCCAGCTCAACTCATTGACGGAACCCTCCTTTCAAAACAATTACGCGCCGAGGTTGCCACTCGCGCCGCCGCGCTGACGGCGCTTGGCAAACAACCAGGACTAGCAGTCATTCTGGTTGGTGAGAGTCAGGCTTCACAAGTATACGTCCGCAATAAGGTCAAAGCCTGTGAAGACAACGGTCTTTATTCGGTATTAGAAAAATATGACGCCGATCTGAGCGAAGCTGACTTACTGGCACGGATCGACGCTCTAAACCACGATCCAAAAATCAACGGCATCCTTGTTCAGTTGCCTTTACCTGCGCATATTGACGCTAATAAAGTGATTGAAGCCATCGCCGCAGAAAAAGACGTCGACGGTTTTCACGTCAGCAATGCTGGATTGTTGATGACAGGAAAGCCATTATTCCGCCCGTGCACGCCCTACGGTGTCATGAAAATGCTGGAATCGATCGATTATCCGGTGCGTGGTGCGCATGCGGTCATCGTAGGCGCGTCAAATATTGTCGGTAAACCACAATCCATGCTGCTCTTGCAAGCGGGTGCGACCGTCACCATCTGCAACTCAAAGACCCGCGATCTTGGTCACCATACGCGTCAGGCTGATATTCTTGTCGTTGCTACCGGCAAACGCAATATCGTCACCGCCGACATGGTCAAACCGGGTGCTGTCGTGATCGACGTCGGCATGAATCGTGATGACAATGGCAAATTGTGCGGCGATGTCGACTTTGCCAATGTCAGAGAAGTTGCGGGTTATATCACCCCGGTGCCAGGCGGCGTCGGGCCGATGACCATCACCATGTTGCTGGTCAATACGATTGAAGCCGCAGAAAGAAACTAATTTATGACATCCACGTCCGCAATAGTAAGCGACACAACGACAGCGACACCACAAAACAATCCGCTTCTGGATTTTTCTGGTCTGGCACATTTTGATACCATCAAGGCGGAACACGTAACGCCTGCCATCGCCTATTTGCTCGAACAGGCCAGTATTGTCGTCACGCAACTGGAAGCGCCGCAAGCGTCGGTTAAATGGGAAACCTTTGTCACGCCGCTAGAAAACGCCACCGAAAATCTGGGGCGCGCGTGGGGCATTGTTGGGCATTTGAATGCGGTCATGGACAGTCCCGAACTGCGTGCGGCGTATAACGAAAATCAGCCGAAACTGATAGAATTTTCGACCTCGTTGTCACAGAATCTGGCGTTATTCGACAAATACAAAGCGCTGGAAACCAGCGCCGACTTTTCGACCTTATCGGCGGCACGTCAAAAAATCATTAAAAATGCGGTGCGCGATTTCCGTCTTGGTGGTGCTGAATTGCCAGACGCAGAGAAAGCACGTTTTGCTGACATTCAAGAAAAACACGGTGCATTAACCACCCGGTTTTCAGAAAACGTACTCGACGCCACCAATGATTACGCGCTGTTTGTATTGGATGAAGCCGAACTGGCTGGTTTGCCGGACGATGTCAAGCAAGCGGCCCTTGCGGCGGCCCAAAAGGATAGCAAGGAAGGCTATAAATTTACGCTCCACTTTCCGTCTTATTTCCCGATATTGCAATATGCTGATAGCCGCGTCCTGCGTGAAAGAATCTATCGCGCAAATGCTACCAAAGCGTCCGAGCTCAGCGGCAAACCGGAATGGGATAACACCCAAAATATCGTCAGCATTCTAAAGCTCCGCAACGAAGAAGCCGCACTATTAGGTTTGAAGAATTATGCCGAATTGTCGCTGGTGACAAAAATGGCACAAACCCCTGAAGAGGTGATCGCCTTCCTGGAAGATCTCGGCCAGCGTGCGCGTCCGTTCGCAGAAAAAGACCTAGCTGAATTGCGTGAATTTGCAAAAACCGAGTTAGGTATTACGCCGCTGGAAGCTTGGGACAGCACCTACGCATCGGAAAAATTGCGTGAGCAACGCTATGCCTTTTCAGAGCAGGAAGTAAAACAATATTTCCCTGAAACAAAAGTCGTGCAAGGTTTATTTGCACTGGTACAAAAATTATTCTCGGTCGAAATCAGTCTGGATAAAGCACCGGTCTGGCATCCTGATGTAAAGTTTTTCAAGATCGAAAAAGAAGGCAAGATACTCGGACAGTTCTATCTTGATCTCTATGCGCGCACTGGCAAACGTGGCGGCGCATGGATGGACGACGCACGTGCGCGGCGCAAATTGAACGACGGGGAAGGCATTCAGACGCCGATTGCCTATTTGACGTGCAATTTCTCCGCACCTGCGGTGGTCGATGGGATCACCAAGCCAGCGCTGTTTACGCATGATGAAGTCATCACCTTATTCCACGAATTTGGTCACGGTTTGCACCACATGCTGACGCAAGTGGATGAAATTAGCGTCTCCGGTATCTCCGGCGTGGAATGGGACGCGGTTGAATTACCCTCTCAATTTATGGAAAATTTCTGCTGGGAATGGGACGTTCTGCAAGACATGACCGCCGAAGCTACGAATGGTCAGCCATTGCCGCGCGCGCTGTTTGACAAAATGACCGCCGCCAAAAATTTCCAGTCAGGGCTACAAACCTTGCGTCAAGTTGAGTTCTCGCTGCTGGATATGCATCTGCACGACAAATACGATCCGTCTGGCACTCAAACGGTGCAAGAACTGATCAACCAAGTTCGCGAGCAGATTGCCGTTCTCAGTCCGCCAGCGTTTAATCGTTTTCAACACGCGTTCTCGCATATTTTTGCTGGCGGTTACGCGGCCGGATATTACAGCTACAAGTGGGCTGAAGTATTATCCGCAGACGCTTATAGCGCGTTCGAAGAAATCGCTAACGGTGGTAATGTGATATCAGCAGAAACTGGCAGTAAATTTCAACGTGAGATTTTGGCGGTAGGTGGCTCTCGCCCTGCTTTGGAATCATTCAAAGCCTTCCGTGGCCGTGAACCAAATATTGATGCTTTATTACGGCATAGCGGAATGGCAGCGTAACCAATCGAAACAGGTAATAAAAAACAAATCATAAGCAAATCATAAGCAAGTAATAAGCAAGTAATAAGCAGGTCTGCCGTGGAATGTGCCAAAGCGCCTCCACGGCCATTCCGATCAATGGCATCATCAGGTCCATAGTCATTCGCCGGTTTTTCTTATTTTTTCTTTGTAGAAGCTATTGGCATAATGGGCAAAGGGCGACTAGTGCGCAGAAGTCATCGCACCCGCGGCGTTACCCGGCATACAATACGGACTCAAACGAATTGCAACCGCTTGTCCTTGGACAACCAAGGTGGCAATTCTTCATTTTAGGAAATTAGATGAAACTGGTGGCATCATTATTTTCAACCGCAGGCCTCGCAGTTTGCCTGTTAGCGACATCTGTTGCGCAAGCCCAACTCTACAAATCCATCGGCGCAGACGGTCGCGTTACTTACAGCGATATTCCCCCTAATTCAGGCAAAATCGTTGATTCAAAATCGCTCTCCAAAAACAGCGAAAGCGACATTGATAATAGCGACCTACCGTATGAATTGGCGCAAGCTAAAAAAAATAGTCCGGTCACTTTATATACTTCCAGCAAATGCATTCCATGCGACGATGGACGAAAATTACTACGTAATCGGGGTATTCCGTTCCGCGAAAAAACGATTAGTACCAACAATGACATTGCGCGCTTAAAGGAAGTTGCCGGAGAGAGTCAATTGCCATTCATGGTGATCGGACGCAATAAAGAAAGTGGCTTTGAAGCGACTTCCTGGAATGCGGCACTTAGCGCTGCCGGTTACCCGCAAAACAATCGTTTGCCAAAAACATATCAAAATGGACAAGCGACTGCCGCCGCGCCAACGGTAAACACGAGTACGGCGAGTCCCGCGATAGACGATTCAACTGACAATAGCAAACAAGGTACGCCGCGTCCCGCGACAGGCAATACGCCGCCTGGATTCAGATTTTAAGCCGCAATTAGCACGCCCTTCGGCACAGACCATGACGCAAATCGATTTTCACACTAATATTCCCGACAAATTTCTCTATACGTGTCGACTCGTCCGCAAAGCGCGGATGGCGCAATGTCAAATTGTAATATTAACAAGTAACGCCGAAGACCTCGCTACTATGGATCGGACGCTGTGGACCTTTTCCGAGCACGATTTTGTACCGCATGTTGTCGCCAATGATCCGCTTGCCCAACAAACGCCAGTCATTTTGACCGACGATGAAACCATCGTGCTGCCGCATCATCAGGTACTGATTAATTTATCCGGCAATACACCTTCTCATTTTGCGCGGTTTGAACGCATGTTTGAAATCGTCACTCTCAACGAGACCGACAAGAATAATAGTCGCGAGCGCTATCGCTTTTATCAGCAACGTGGCTACCAACTTAGCCACTCTATCGCCGCAAACGCGTAGGTGCACACGCAAAAACAGGCATCCGCCGATATATGAGGAGATTCTATGAAAAATAACGCGCTGGATGCAGGTATTCCATTGTTGACTGAAATCATTGAAACGGCGGAGGATGACGCGATTGAAGATACCTGGTTCACTAACGCCACGGACCATATCCAAGCATCTCAGTCGAGCGTGCAAGATGATCAGTTTATCCACCCCGCAACCCACGCAGCGATGACATTAACCGAGCGCGACTGGGAAACGCTTAAGCATGAATTGCACGAAAAAATATTATGGCAACTACAAGACCGTATAGATTTTGTCATCGAACAACGCGTGCGGGATAGTTTGGCAGAGGTGTTGCAATCGGCTGTTAAGGCAATGGCTGATCAAATCAAAGCAGGCTTGCATCAGACCTTAAATGAGGTCATTTCAAGTGCAGTGACGCTGGAATTAGTTAAATTGCGAAAAACAAAATTAGAATAATTATTTTTTGATTATTAATCAAAAATTAGCCTCTAATGAATAAATAGAAAAAAAATGACCATCAAATTGAATTACCTAAACAATCAAGAATTTCTTACAATACTGGCACTTAGTTAAGACAATTCGGAGATTTCGCATGAAAGTGATTGTATTGGGCGCCGGCATCATTGGTACTTCGTCAGCATGGTTCCTAAACAAAGAAGGCAATGACGTCACTGTCATTGACCGTCAGGCAGGCGCAGCACAAGAAACCAGTTTTGCGAACGGTTGCCAAATTTCAGTCTCGCATGCCGAGCCATGGGCAAATCCGCAAGCGCCGCTGAAGGTGCTGAAATGGTTGGGCAAGGAAGATGCACCGTTGCTGTATCGCTTTCGTCCTGAATGGCTGCAATGGAAATGGGCGTTGAATTTTTTACGCGAATGCACACCATCACGCACCGCCGCCAACATTCGCCAAATCGTCGCTATCTGCGAATACAGTCGTCAAACGCTGCTGTCGGTCCGTGCTGAAACAGGTATCGAATACGATCATTTGGTACGCGGCATTCTGCATTTCTACACAGAACAAAAAGAATTCGACGACTCACTGGCAGCGGCCAAATTGATGCGCGATCTGGGTTGCCCACGCAACTCCATCAGCGCCGACGAGGTCGTCAGGATAGAGCCGTCGTTATCCCGCATACGCGATAAAATTGTGGGTGGCGACTTCACCGACAATGATGAATCCGGTGACGTCTATAAGTTCACTACCGGACTCGCTGACAAAGCACAAGAAGCTGGCGTCAAATTTCAATTCAACACCACAGTTACGCGTTTGATCAGCGAAGGCCACGGCGCTAACGCAAAAATTACCGGCGTCGAAATCATTAACGCAGAAGGAAAACATCAAGTTTTGCACGCTGACGCATTTGTGGTCGCAATGGGCAGTTTCTCCGAGCAATTGCTGAAACCGCTTGGTATTAATTTGATGATTTATCCGGGCAAGGGCTATTCCGCCACCTATAAGATCACCAATCCTGCCGCCGCGCCTAGCGTGTCATTGACCGATGACGGTTACAAGCTAGTAATATCGCGCTTGGGCGATCGCTTGCGCGTCGCAGGAACGTGCGAACTAAACGGCTACACGCGTGAACTTAATACCACCCGTTGCGAAGCCATTACACGTCGTACCCGTGAATTATTTCCAGACGCCTGCGACTACGACAATCCAACGTACTGGACCGGATTGCGACCATTAACGCCGTCTAACGTGCCGTATATTGGCAAGAGCAAAATCAGCAATCTCTTCCTCAACACCGGTCACGGCACACTCGGCTGGACCATGGGCTGCGGGTCAGGTCGCGCAATTGCAGAAATCATGTCCGGTCGCCAGCCTGAAATTGATTTTGCATTTACCGGCATGCCGCGTCGCGCTCCACAAAAGGCACTGCAACCGCGTGAAGTTCCGGTCTGAACTAAAGCGATAAAAAATCGGACTCAGATGAGTTGAACGGAATAGCAAGGCCAGTGCACTTGCGTCACGCGCCGCGCCTTGCACCAGCGCTTGTCGGAGTAATAAATTCAGTATTTAATACTTGGTTCGAACTAGTTCGATTTAGGTCGAGCGAGTTCCGAGCTCACCGAGAATCTGATGACCATTCAATGCCACAACGTATTTGAGTGCCACTTAAAAGCCCAATCCCCACTGTCAGGATTGGGCTTTTTTTGTTTTAAACAGCCTGGCCCAGATATTGCGTAATGAGTCGTGCGAGCAAGTAAAAAAGGGATTAATGCACCTGTTCTGCCGCTATTGCGCATCATTTCAGGGCGTCAGCCTATTTTGGCGCGCGAACCTGAATTGTCGCGGCCTTCTCATCAAAGGCAATCCGAGTGACAAATTTTGCACGCTTCATAGGAAAACGAGATTGAAAGTGACGAACATTGCCAGAACCTGAAATAACCCGTCTGACGAATTGATAATAAGCATCCATGTCTATAACATGGGCTACCAAAAAATAATCATAGTCGCCAGAAACAAAATAACACTGCATTACCTCAACCTCTTTGTTCATACGCAGTTCGAATTCCTGCATATGTTCATCTGATTGATTGGTAAGAGAAATTTCGAGAAATGCGAGCATGCCATACCCGAGCGCAAACGGATCGACCAACGCCACATCAGCGTTAATCACACCAGCCTCACGCAAATCGCGGATGCGGCGCAGACAGGTTGGTTGTGAAATATGGGCCTTCTCGGCGAGGGTACGAGTAGGAATTTGATTGTCGCGCTGCAACAAGTTGAGTAACTTGCGATCTACCTTATCGAGGACGTGTTGTTTGGTCATATGGGAAGTGTGAGGGATTCAAAAAAAACGCATAAAACCGCTTTGCGAACTGTTTTTTATGATGTACCGTTTGCATGTTCGCAGCAACCTAATAAGCTGCAAACGGAGGAACAAAGTTTTTGGGCCGAGCTATATTGCTTTGTAGTACTTAGTGTTATTTTAAATCCTCAGGAGAGAAATTCATGCAGATCAAGACCAAAATGCTTCCTTTAGTTGGCGCCATTGCGTTCGCACTTGCTGGTTCAGTATTCGCACAAGAACAAGTCGTCACAATCGGTCACGTTGGCCCACTCACCGGCCCTAACGCCCACATTGGTAAAGACAATGAAAATGGCGCGAAAATGGCGATCGATGAGCTGAACGCCAAAGGCACCATGATCGGCGGCAAAAAAGTAAAATTCGTTTTGGATGGTGAAGATGATGCGTCCGATCCTAAACTTGCGACAACTGTTGCACAGAAATTAGTCGATTCGCACGTTAATGGCGTTATCGGTCACATGAACTCTGGCACTACTATCCCTGCATCGAAGATTTATTTTGATGCTGGTATTCCACAGATTTCACCATCTGCCACTAACCCAAAATACACTCAACAAGGCTTTAACACTGCTTTCCGTGTTGTCGCTAACGATGGTCAATTGGGCGGTACTTTAGGTCGTTACGCTGTCGACAAACTGAAAGCCAAAAACATCGCGGTCATTGATGACCGTACTGCGTATGGCCAAGGTGTTGCAGAAGAGTTCTCGAAAGGTGCTAAAAAAGACGGCGCTACTATCGTATCAACCCAGTTCACCAACGATAAAGCAACTGACTTCAACGCGATTCTGACATCGATCAAAGCCAAAAAGCCTGACCTGATTTTCTTCGGTGGTATGGATGCAGTCGGTGGCCCGATGTTGCGTCAGATGAAGCAACTTGGTATCGACGCTAAATTCATGGGCGGTGATGGCCTGTGCACGACAGAGTTGGCCAAACTGGCTGGCGAAGGCCTGCGGGATGATCAGGTAGTCTGCGCCGAAGCTGGTGGTGTACCAGACGCTGGCAAAAAAGCACTGGAAGACTTCAAAGTCGCTTACCAAAAGAAATTCAACCAGGAAGTCGTGATCTACGCACCGTACGTCTACGATGCATTGATGACCATGGTTGAAGCGATGCAGCAAGCCAAGTCTGCCGATCCTAAAAAATATTTGCCTTTCCTGGCTAAGATCAGTCACAAAGGTGTGACCGGCAATATCGCTTTTGATAAAAAAGGCGATATCAAAGACGGTTCTTTGACTTTGTACACATACAAAGGCGGCGTACGTACGTTGCTGGCTGTGACTAAATAAAGTGCGGCAACCATTGATCGGTATGTGGTGAGTGGTGAGCGACAAACGGTGAACTAGAAAGTTAACCTTGATCGCAATAAACCCTCGCTACATTTAGTTTAAGCTATCGATCATATACACTCTCAAAACGCTTCGGCTTCAACACCGAAGCGTTTTTTTTCGTCCGTCTTCACAGCGGATCTTTTTAAATATCATTCGCTTTATACTCTTTTCCCATAAATAGCATGCCCTATTTGGCGTCTGCTATCTTGCTTGTGTAAAATCTTGCCATCGAACGGTTTCCAGTCCTTTTTAGTGATGATCGGAATGTACAGCCATCCCGATAAAACACCGTGACATGCACTTCACATGTGTATTTCACATTAAACAAGCACTCTTCGCTTGGCTCTGCATGGCATCGCATAGCAAGTGAACGTCTCCGTTTTTATTTTCAGAGGAAAAGTCATGCAAGCTTATGTCAGACGTGATCCATTGTCGGCGATGATCGCTGTTGTAATAATTCCAGTCCTGGCGTTGGTCATCACCGCAGATAGCGCATCGGCCCAAGGGCAAGCGTTTGCGCCGACACAGCTGGTAAAAATCGGCCACGTCGGCCCACTGACTGGACCAGTTGCTCATATGGGCAAAGACAATGAAAATGGTGCGCGCATGGCCATCGAAGAGTTGAACGCCAAAGGCGTCACCCTCGCCGGTAAAAAAGTGACATTCGTTCTGTTGGCAGAAGATGACGGCAGCGATCCGAAAATGGCAACCAGCGCTGCCCAAAAACTAGTCGATGCAAAAGTCCAGGCCGTGATCGGCCATCTTCAGTCCGGGACGTCAATCCCTGCATCAAAAATATATTACGACGCGGGTATTCCCCAAATATCGCCCTCCGCGACTAGCCGCAAATATACGCAGCAAGGTTTTAATACGACATTCCGCGTAGTCGCCAACGATGGTCAGCTTGGCGGCATGTTGGGACGCTATGCCGCAAAAACGCTCACCGCAAAAAACATTGCGGTCATCGATGATCGCACCGCTTATGGACAAGGATTAGCTGACGAATTTATCAAAAGCGCCAAAGCCGCCGGTGTCACCATCGTGACGCGACAATATATCAGCGACAGAGCGACTGACTTCAATGCGATCCTGACTACTATCAAAAGAAAAAAGCCGGACTTAATTTTCTTCGGCGGCATTGATGCCAGCGCCGGATTGATGTTGCGTCAGATGCAAATGCTCGGAATAAACGCAAAGTTGATGGGTGGCGACGCGATCTGTACCAATCAGTTGCCGCTATTAGCTGGCAACAGCTTGCGTGATGATCAGGTGGTGTGCGCAGAAGCGGGTGGCGTAGAAAAATCGGGGCAGAAAAAACTGGATGCGTTCAAAGCAGCCTACAAGAAACGCTATAACAGCGAGATCAAACAATACGCGCCTTATACCTACGACGCAGTCATGA
Organism: Glaciimonas sp. Gout2; assembly: GCF_035018905.1. Taxonomy (NCBI): domain Bacteria; kingdom Pseudomonadati; phylum Pseudomonadota; class Betaproteobacteria; order Burkholderiales; family Oxalobacteraceae; genus Glaciimonas; species Glaciimonas sp. Gout2. Next base: position 106,256 of record NZ_JASJXA010000001.1, read on the forward strand.
CCATTGCAGACGCCATGCAAAAAGCAAACTCAGCAGATCCAAAAAAATACCTGTCACAACTTGCGAAGATTGTTCACAAAGGCGTGACAGGCGAAATCGGTTTTGACGCGAATGGCGATATTAAAAATGGTGCGTTGACCGTCTATACTTTTAGAGGTGGACAACGCACCGTTTTGACGGTTACCAAGTAAGGTATTTACAACTAGCGTCTTAACACGCGAATTGCGATCAATAAAAGCGAGAGCTTACGATGATGCTGATGCTGATGCTGATGCTGCTCCAACCGCTTTAACTTCAGTGCAAAGTGGCGGTGTTTTATCAACTGTCTTTAAGCAACCACTTTTACTGTTATCCCAAGTAATAGCGTTAGTGCTGTAAGTGGGATTAAGAACCAATGTTGAGCCTTCATTCGTAGTAGCCGTTGGTTTTACCGTAATTATTCCCTTAGAGACCTCAACCGATGCAACATGCAACGTCGCCGTCGCCATCGCAGGAGGAACGCCATTCTCGCCTGCATTACAATCATCTGACTTTCCATTAGCCATCTGAATACACATGCCCACCGCAAGTTGGTATGGCGCTGCCATCGCATACACTTCGGAAAATTTAGCCTTGAGCATATAGTCCTGATAAGCTGGCACCGCAATAGCCGCCAAAATACCAATAATCGCCACCACAATCATCAACTCGATGAGTGTAAAACCCTTTTGTACTTGCCGTTTATAATGCGCAAATTTCATACGTAAACTCCCCAGTAATGGCGCCGAAAAAATTCGGTTCGCCCTTCGTAAATAGAACTTTTTTGTGAATAATTATGGAAACTACTTAGCAAAAAAATCGCATGGAATACATGCGCCGATTTGCTAAAACTATTTTGCAGAAACGATGCCCAATAGCATGAAACGACTATAACTCGACGTTTCGACGAATTAGCAATGCGCTCGAGGCAGTTAGGGGGATTACTTATGTGTCAATACACGAAATTTGTACTTTGAAAACACATTCCTTGTCGTGAAAGCGATGATGAAAAGATGAATCGTGTACGGGATAGAGATAAATCTCGGCACAAAATACAGAGAACCTCTCATGGTAATAACCGCCTGAATTAACTGTCGCTTTTACGATACGGTAAAGTTGTGTTTTCCTGCTTTGATGGCGCTCAATGAATATCGATCGTCCTTTCCCTGCTTTAACGCTGCTCTTTCGATGCCTGATGAAAAACCGCTCCGATCTAAAAGTAGCGGCAAAAAAGCGGATTGTGTCGACAAACAGAAGATTAAAAAATCTCGTTCGTAACGTATTATTGAGGCGCACACTAGTTCTATCCCAGCGTGCCGAACGGCCGCTTAATAACCGTAGATAACTAAATCATTGATCGGTATGGTGAAATTGTTACCCTATCGAATCGCAAATAACGAATTTTGGCAGAAGCTCATTTACAATGTTTGTCGCGGACACTGCATCCAAGACATCCAACGGGCACAGCGCATAGTGGAACGTTGTGAAGCAGTGTTAAACGTCATAAAAATGGCATAAAACGTCATGACGGATGATCAACGATAATCGCTTTTACATTCATACCCTCACATTTGAAATCCTTAGGAGGAACTACGGTGTCATCTAAAACAACTGTCATTTCTTTATCTGCTGTCGCTGCACTGGCGCTTTCATTGACACTTTCTGGTCCCGCATGTGCGCAAGAACAAATCGTCAAGCTGGCGCAAGTTGGCCCGACAACTGGCCCCATTGCGTACGTCGGCAAGGATCTGCAAAACGGTGCGAATATGGCTGTCGAAGAATTGAATGCCAAAGGCCTGACGATAGGTGGCAAGAAAATTAAATTTGTATTGATGACAGAAGATGATGGCGGCGATCCAAAACAAGGTACTTCAGTAGCGCAAAAACTGGTCGATGCCAAGGTCCAGGGCGTCATCGGTCATCTGCAATCCGGCACCAGTATTCCTGCATCCAAGATTTATTACGACGCGGGGATTCCGCAAATTTCCCCCGGCACGACCAATCCCAAATACACGCTACAAGGCTATAACACCGCGTTCCGGGTTGTGGCAAACGACGGTCAGTTAGCTGGCGCATTGGGACGCTATGCGGTCCAGACTTTGCATGCCAAAAATATCGCCGTGATCGACGACCGCACGGCGTATGGTCAAGGTCTGGCGCAAGAGTTTGCCAAGCGCGCCAAGGCAGCCGGTGCAAATATTGTTGCGACCCAATACACCAACGACAAGGCAACCGACTTCAGCGCGATTTTGACGGCGATCAAGGCAAAGAAACCTGACGTGATTTTCTTCGGCGGTCTGGATGCTGGCGCGGGGCCGATGTTGCGTCAAATGAAGCAATTAGGGATCAAGGCAAAAATGATGGGCGGCGATGCCATCTGCACCACGGAGTTGCCTAAACTGGCTGGCGATGCGCTGTCCGACGATCAAGTCATTTGCGCAGAAGCGGGCGGTGTTCCTGATGCCGGACGACCGGCGCTAGACGCGTTTAAGACGGCCTTCAAAGCGCGTTATGGGCACGAAGTAGTGATCTATGCGGCGTATGCTTATGATGCGTTGATGACGATGGTGGAGGCGATGCAAAAAGCCAACTCCACCGATCCAAAAGTCTATTTGCCAGCTTTGGCGAAGATCAATCACAAAGGCGTTACCGGCACGATTGCGTTCGATACGCACGGCGATATGAAAAATGCGACATTGACGTTGTATACGTATAAAGCGGGACAACGCACACTTATTAGCGTAACCAAGTAAGTCAGTAACTTGGTGTCTCATAGTACGAAATAAACAGGGGGAAAATTCAACATACCGTTTGCGAATGTCCGCAGTCGATTTCGTTGTTTATTTTTTTTCCTCTGTTGTTTACAAAAAAAGGGTGCTCAAATGAGCACCCTTTTTTACGTTCTTTCATGCCTGCGCGCCTCAGCGATCTGCCCGCAACCGATGGTTAAGCGCTAATCAATCGCTGATCAATCGCCTATTTCAATGACAATATCCATTTAACCAGCGTGTGCGCTTCTGCATCGCTGACTTGTGCGTTGGCAGGCATTGGTATTTGACCCCACACGCCGGAGCCGCCCTTCAATACTTTTTGGACTAACTTATCTTCTGCATCCGGTTGTCCGTCATACTTTTTAGCCACGTCTTTAAAGGCTGGACCGACAATTTTATTGCCAATAGAGTGGCACGCCATACAGTTTTTGGCTTTGGCAAGATCTGCGTTTGCCAACGCACTACCGGAAACTAAAAAGGCGAATACGCCTCCAATCAATAACAACTGCTTCATCATCACTTCTCCGAATAAATTACTGTATTGCCCACATCATTAAAAATGTCGCAGATAGGATGATGCGCTGTTCAACATCTGGTCAGCGATCATTTACGTGCTTTCGCGTTGCCAATGAGAGAAGGCTTTCAGCTCTCATCGGTTACGCATTCGCTACTCCTCATTTAATACTCGTCATTTAATACTCATCCTTTACTACTCGCCATTTGCCATTCATTACTTACCACGCACTAATCGACACTTATTCAATATCAACCATCACCAAGTTGCCACCTGAATCGAAACATAACTGCCACTTCAGGTTCAGGCGTCCACCAATTTTGGTGTTAATTCTCGTGCCGCAAATAACCTTCGGTACCCGGATCGCGCATGCGAATCGCAACAATCATCGCAATCGCACACAGCGCAGTGACGTACCAGTAAAACGTCGACTCCATGCCAATCGATTTAAGTTTCAGGGCCACGAACTCAGCCGAACCGCCGAATACCGCATTACCCAACGCGTAAGATAATCCAACGCCCAGCGCTCGCACTTCGGGTGGAAACATCTCTGCCTTGATTAAGCCGCTGATCGAGGTATATAAACTCACCACCGCCAACGCCAGAATAACTAACCCAAAGGCCGCGTAAGGATTGGTCACACTGGCCAAGGTGTGCAAAATTGGCACTGTCATCAGCGTGGCCAGCGCACCAAACCAGATCATTGAGGTGCGCCGTCCGATTTTATCCGACAGCGCGCCGAACAACGGTTGCATCAACATATAAACCAATAGCGCGCCAGTCATGACCGCGCTTGCTGTTTTGGCGTTCATGCCTGCGGTGTTCACGAGATACTTTTGCATGTATGTGGTGAACGTATAAAAAATCAACGAGCCACCAGCAGTGAAGCCGATCACCGTCATGAAGGCAACCTTATGCTTCATCAGTCCCGCGATGGTTCCGGCATCCTTATTTTTGCGCGAGTCTGTGGTCGAGGTTTCATTCAGCGAGCGACGCAAATACAGCGCTACGACAGCTGCACAAGCACCTAGTACAAACGGAACACGCCATCCCCAGTCTTTCAGTTGTTCAGTCGTCAGCAATTGCTGCAAAATAACCAACACCAATACCGCCAGCAACTGACCACCAATCAAGGTCACATATTGGAACGATGCATAAAATCCGCGCTGTCCTTTTAGTGCGACTTCACTCATATATGTTGCGCTGGTGCCGTACTCGCCACCAACTGACAAGCCCTGCAACAAACGCGCAAATAGTAGCAACGCGGGTGCGGCAGCACCGATGGTGGCATAGGTTGGCAGGCAGGCGATCAATAACGATCCCGTGCACATCATCAACACGGAAACCATCATTGAGGTCTTGCGACCGCGTTTGTCGGCAAGGCGACCGAAAACATATCCACCAATCGGGCGCATCAAAAATCCAGCGGCAAATACGCCAGCAGTATTCAATAATTGCGTAGTGGAATTACCACTGGGGAAAAAAGCCGGTGCAAAATAGATTGCACAAAATGAATAGACATAAAAATCGAACCATTCAACCAGATTGCCGGATGAGGCACCCACAATTGCAAAAATACGCTTGCGGCGGTCGTCTGCAGGTGAAAGCTCTTGCTGTGCTATAGATGTCATCTTATCTTTCATTAAGTGCAACGTTTTTATATTATGTCTTGTACAACGTCTTTAACGGCTGCTTTGAAATCTTATATAGCCGTTTCTTTATATTTCATGTTATCGCATGCATTGTAGGACAAACAACTGGAATGGGGCTATTCAATATTTTCCAGAACCACTTCTCCCGATTGTAGGCAAGTGAACTTCATCCCGTTCTATGACTCCAATTTTATGGATAGCGAATGACGAACGACATGGCGCACTAGGCCACGCACTAATCGATCACGTGAGCGACCTGGGTCGACACCTTGTCACGTCAGCGCTGGTCTGCCAAGGTCATAGTACAAATACCGTCTTTTCTCCCAGTATCTGTGTAAGATCGAATAATTATACGAATGGATGCCGATAAAATGCGCTTTGGAGAGAAAATAATGTCCAGACGGTGCCAGCAGCTTAAGCTTCTAATGCTTTCGTTGAGCGCGTTCTTAGTTATCTCAGCTAACGCTGCCGAAATTGATTTTTCATCAGACCGCGACTTTGCAGAAATTAATCTCAATATTCGCGACCAGGGCCAAAACGATACGGAGTTTGTTGCGCTGAGCGTAAAACTTACTCCGGCCGCCCTGCACCGCCTGCAAGATGTCACTCGCGACGCGCTCAACGAAGATTTAACAATTAGCCTGAATGGCAACGTCGTCAGCACCGTCAAATTAATGGCCCCTCTCAAAACGCCGCATCTAAAGCTGTTTTTAACCCGTCAAATGGCACACGATGTGTTCCCTAGCTTATTAGCGACGCCAGTATCATCGGTTTCTTTATCGGGCTTTTCTATGCCGCAATGGGCAAAAGGGACGTGGACCGAAAGCCTGTCCGCAGACGTTCCGAATGTCAATTACGCTACGGACGAGACCCTCTCCGTTTCCAACAAGATATTGAATGCACCGAACTGCAAACGGGCTAACCATACAATCGTCGCCACCAACGATTCGGTTGTCGAGTTAAGGATCGATCGACGCAACAAATGCGTGGTCGATGATGTTCCGGTCAGCAAAGTTATTCTGACCAGAACTACCGAACCCGCACGGATTGTGATTTCCTTGTACGCAATCGGTAGTGATTTCAACGGCCCACCGACCAAAGAGAGTACTTATCGCCGCTAATGACTATCCCGCATGATCGTAATCGACAATCATAGATGAGGAACACCTTGGTGGCGTTTACCGCGGCGCGACGTTTGACCTGCGCCAAATGGTGTCTTTTATTTTTGCCACACTACAAGGCTGTAAGCGCCCTTCTTTCTCATCCTAAGATATCCTTGGAACTCAGTCTTGGAACTCAGTCTTGGACAGCGCTTTCTGCATACCGCCTTATTTCAGACTACACTCCGAATAATCTCGCAAAGGATTTTTTAACCGTGAATCGTATTATGACTAGAACTCTCATCGCCGCAGCAGGACTAACGATGATTACCACCGGCACAAGCAATGCTGCCGATGCCTCCCAAGGAGCGCATTTCGCCACCACTATGACAACCTCAATGACAAACTCAACTACGCCATTAATGTCTGGCATCGATATGCATAACGCCGATACGGCGGTGCGTCCTCAAGATGATTTTTATAGCTACGTCAACGGAACATGGTTGAAAAAGACTGAGATTCCCGCCGATAAATCGTCTTGGGGTTCTTTTTATGAATTACGCGAAAATTCGTTAAATCAACTACGCACTATCGTTGACTCTGTAAGCAAAAACAAGACAGTCAAAGTTGGTTCAAATGAACAAAAAATCGCCGACGTGTATGCAAGTTTCATGGATGAAAATACACTCGACGCACTAGGTGTTGCGCCATTAACCACGCAATTTGCGCGGATTGATGCACTGCAAAACAAAAAACAAATCGCTGGCATGATCGCGCATTTATCACGCATCGGCGTCAAAGTCCCTTATGACATCGGGATCCATCAGGACGCCAGGGATTCCACCAAAGTCATTGTCGACCTGGGACAAAGTGGCCTTGGATTGCCTGATCGGGATTACTACCTCAAAGATGACGATGCGAAGCTGAAAGAGACGCGGATCAAATATCTTGCACACATCGAAAAGATGCTGACGCTGGCTGGCGACAAAGCCCCAGCGCAAAATGCAGCCAGCATACTCACGCTGGAAACCGCGCTGGCAAAACTGCAATGGACCAAGGTCCAAAATCGTGATCCGGTTAAAACGTATAACAAAGTTGAATTAAGCCAGTTGCCAACGTTAGCACCGCATAACGATTGGAATAGCTATCTGGCAGAAGCTGGACTGAAAGATAAAATATCGTACGTGGTGATCAGTCAGCCAAGCTATATTGAAGGCTTCGATCATGTGCTGGAATCGACTTCGATGGATGCCTGGAAAGCCTATTTTAAATGGCATGTCCTGAGTAGATTTTCCTCATCGCTATCCAAGCCTTATGTTGATGAAAACTTTGCGTTTTATGGCAGCGTATTGCGCGGCGTTCCACAGAACGAACCACGCTGGAAACGCGGTGTAAAAATGGTGGAAGATACGCTTGGCGAGGGATTAGGTGAATTGTATGTTGCGCAATACTTCCCACCGGAGAATAAAGCGCGCATGGAAAAACTGGTCAGCAACCTGATCGCAGCCTATCGGGAAAGTATCCACACGCTGGATTGGATGGGACCGGCCACCAAACAGCAGGCGGAGAAAAAGCTTTCAACGTTGATGACCAAGATCGGTTATCCGAACAAGTGGCGTGACTACGCAACACTCACGATCAAAAAAGGCGATCTGGTCGGCAATATTATGCGGGCTAATGATTTTGAGTATCAACGCAATATTGACAAATTGGGCAAACCAGTTGATCGCGACGAATGGGGCATGACGCCACAAACCGTCAACGCCTATTACAATCCGGAACTCAACGAAGTTGTATTTCCGGCCGCTATTCTGCAACCACCATTTTTTAACGCCAAGGCTGACGATGCGGTTAATTATGGCGGTATCGGCGCGGTAATCGGTCACGAGATCAGCCATGGCTTTGACGATCAAGGCAGTCAATACGACGAAGTCGGCAATCTCCGCGATTGGTGGACCAAAGACGATCACGAGAAATTCGCAGTGAAAACCAAAGCATTAGTCGCGCAATATGGCGCTTACAGTCCGGTACCCGGATATAAGTTGAATGGTGAACTCACCCTCGGCGAAAACATCGCCGACAACTCTGGCCTGACCATCGCCTACAAAGCGTATCAGTTATCCTTAGCGGGAAAAACCGCGCCAATGATCGATGGCATGACCGGCAACCAACGTTTTTATCTGGGATGGGCGCAAGTGTGGCGCGGCAAGGTGCGCGACGCACAAGCCATCGTCTACGTAAAAATCGATCCCCATTCACCACCGCAATTTCGCGGCAACGGCACGCTTGCCAACCAGCCTGGCTTCTACAGCGCGTTTGATGTTAAACCGGGGGATAAGATGTATTTGGCACCGGCGGAACGGGTGATTATGTGGTGATGAAGTACTAAGTAAATCCTGCTGATGGCGAACAGATAACCTGTAAACCATCAGTAGTAGCTAATGGTATTTGGTCCAAAGACCAGCAAGATTTAGCGGAGGTTGAAGCGATTTCTTCACAAAAAAATCAATAATTAAACTAGCGTACATCCCGAACAAATCACCGAAAAATCATCATGCAACGTGATGCGTGTCACGCAGCGATCATCTCAACAACGCCTCCATTTATATATCCCGTTCGAGCATATTTGAATCGCTGTTTCAATGCGCCCTGAAACCTAACGGGTGACATCATTCCACTTTGATTAACATTTCAATCGTCGGTAGTGGCGTACAAATAAATTCCCTCGTCGGTCAAATATTTTAGCCTTTTAAGTAGTACGCCGCGTGCGTCACGTCACCAGCTGCGTTATGACAGTACCAGATCAAAAAAGTATTGAATCTCTGTCATTTACTATGCTCTTCAAAAAAATTCACCTAGATTTTTCTTGGTTAAATCGAGAAAATTCTTTCGACTTTTTCGCGTTAAAGTGAACTTATCTACCTAGATAAAAGCCTCTAACAACCACATTATTTAACCGTTTACGGGAACAATTCCAAATTAAAACTAACAAGACAGATTGTATTCCGCCCTGCGTTATCGATTGATGTAGTGGTTGATATTCATTGCTGCAACTACTGACAATTGGATTGAAGACGGACCGGCAACACGATAAGAAAGATATGACGATGCGTTTTTTTGAACGGCTGATATTTATTAGTCTGCTAATTTTTTTCTCTTCCGCACATGCACACGCGAAAGCCACGCCAGCTGAATCCGCCCAGACATCAGCAATGAAAACGCAAGCGCTTCTGACGGCTCAGAAACACGATAAGAAAGAAAAACATGACAATTCGGTTTTTAAAACGGCTGATATTTATTGGTGCACTAATGTTTTTCTCTACCGCACATGCGCATAAGAAAATCACGCCACTTGACGCTGCCTAGACACCAGCAGTGAAACCGCAGGCACTTCTATGCGATATTAATTTCACCACTCCCGCCCCGAACGCCGTGTTGAGATCGGCGGGAACCCGCATTACCGGCACCGGAAGCGCATCCACTATCGTCGGCGATCAGGGCTAGGCTACCGCAAGCCTGAACGGAGCAACTTTTTTTCTCGGAGCGGAAGCTTCACCGCACTCATGCAGTTTTTCGGTTTAGGTACCGCTTCGATCAATTTGCAGGAAGGCAGCAATCAACTAACAGTGAAAGGCAGCGTTGGCGCATGTTCTGCATCGGACCAAATGCGATTGTTCTACATAAAACCCGACGATGTTTGCTACTCGCCCGTCGAAGATTTGCAAAAAGTAAACGTACCAGACGACAGTGCCATAAAGGGGTTTTACACCGGCCAAATTTGTATTGCGAAATACAGCTGTGGTAGTCGCTTGCAAATGGAAAACACAGATTGGCTTACCAAGGTTGTACCCGCGTTTGTGCAGCCGCTTTTAGATAAATCAGGAGAGTGGAAAAAAGTGATGGAGGCTTGTGAGAATCAATCGTGGTTGCTTCCTACTTATGTCGCAAATAAAAATTGCGAAAGCGACATGGCCAAATATCACGTAGCACAAGATATTCAAAGCGCACTCAATATCAATGGCTGTGGTACCGATGACGACTGGCGAAAAGTAGGAAAAATTATTAACGAATGCGTCGCTGAAACGAATAGCATCGTCCCTGCATTTTTTGCGCAATGGATCGTTACGAACAATCGAAATGACGTACGACGAGTATGTCAGTCCAATCGGGAAAACTTATAAGTTTAATTATTTGGAGATTATTTTATGAAGAAAATAGCCTTGGTTTTTTTTGTAATAATATTATGTTCTAGTCAGGTATTTGCCGAGTCCATTCGTAAATACCAAGGCACTGGCCCCAATGTTGAGCTGCGCATCAGTGTAGACGGACGTGTTTTTCTCGGAGAGCGAGAAATGGAAAAAATACCATTTTCAAGCGAGGAAGAAGCAGGAGTTACAATAAACGCGAATACCATTCCGATTATCAGCGGGAAAAATGTTCAAGTTACCGTCGAAATGATCGAGGCGGATGGACTGGTCACTGATGTTACGAATAGCCCGAATATTATTTACAACGCTCTTGGAAAAGTTAACCTTAAAGCGAATAAATCCGGATTGGTCACTGCCATTTCAGAAAAAAATATTCTAAGTCTGGGCGAAGTATTTGTCATTTATAACACCTCAGAAAAGTCTGGCTACAATAAAATATTTTTTAAAATTGCGCAGCCAGAGCCATTTCCACGCTGATTACAGTGATGAAAAACGTTCGAACAATGAAATTCCTGGCTTGCTTAATTATATTCTGGTGTGATCTTGGACTTGCGGAAACAAAAGGCCAAGGTACTGAACCAAACGTTGAACTACGTATAAGCGTAGAACGACGCCCGACTGCCGCTCCAAGACCCGTTTAGCAACTTCCAAAACCTGTGCTTGCGGCCCGCTGGTAGCGCCGATTCTGATGACTTTATCTTCTGCAAAGGCGTTAATACTTGCGGCGAATAATAACACCGCTGCAATGGTAGACCAAAACCGACGAAACATACTTTTCCCCTTTAAATATATTAATAAATTAGATTCTTTATTTCAGTGAGCAAGACATTTTTTGGCGCACTGATAGCTGGTTTAACCCGAAATAAGACCCCAATCTTTGGGGTCCCTAATAGGTTTGGTAGAGCAATACCGGAGGCAATCCATTGCGGTAGTCGAACGAATTAATTTTCCTCTATCGTCCGCCGCCGCATGAACAACTGTCGTAGCCCAATATCTATACGGCCACATCAAGCACAGAATTCGCACGATCATAATGACGATATCGAGCCGAGATATGCTGCTCGGGCAAACGATTACCGTTGCCAAACATTTTTTGGCGCAGCGACCCTTCCTCGTAGTCTGTTTTATATATGCCGCGCCGCTGTAGTTCCGGAATAACCAGATCGACGAAGGCGACAAAACTCTCCGGACTGACTGTTCGCGTCAGATTAAACCCATCAATATCCGTATCACGCATCCAATCCTCCAGCGCATCGGCAACTTGCGAAGGCGATCCTATAATCGTGGCGTAACGTCCACCCAAAGCCAATTGATCCAGCAACTTTCGTTTGGTCCATTCAAGGCCTGGATTTGTAATCGCCTTGGTGAGCGATTCGATGGCATTATTCTTGACGGCGCGTATCGGCTCGTCCATTTCGTATTTTGAAAAATCAATACCAGTTCCGCTGGAAAAATGAGCCAGTCCTGCTTCCGGACTGGCGTACTCACTGTATTCGCGATATAAATCCCATGCTTCTTTTTCAGTAGGTGCCACCACTACCGTCAACCCCATGAAAACTTTCACGTCGTTGGCTTCGCGGCCTTGCGCTATAGCGGCCTGACGCGCGCTGGCGACTAGCTCACGGGCTGCTTCTTTAGTTTGACCGGAAATAAAAATACTTTCGGCATGGCGTCCGGCAAAGACTTGGCCACGACCCGATGAGCCAGCCTGATAAAGTACTGGCGTCCGCTGCAATGAGGGTTCACTCAAATGGATCGCGTCAACGTGATAGTAATCACCATGATGATTAATTTTATGGACACGGTCTGGCTGTGCATAAATACGACGTGTGCGGTCACGCAGGACGGCTTCATCCTCCCAGCAACCCTCCCATAACTTGTACACCACTTCCATAAATTCATCAGCGCGGTCATAGCGTTGATCGTGATCCAGTTGGGTCGACAAGCCGACTGCTTTCGCGGCACTCTCCAAATAACCCGTCACAATATTCCAGCCAATGCGTCCTTTTGTCAGATGATCTAATGTCGATAGCTTGCGTGCAAAAAGGAAAGGCTGCTCATAGCTGAGATTGACCGTGACGCCAAAGCCGAGATGCTCGGTGACATACGCCATAGCCGAGATCAACATCAACGGATCATTGACCGGCAGTTGAATCGACTCGCGTAAGGTCAAATCGACGGAGTCCTGATAGACGTCATAGACGCCGACAATATCGGCGAGGAATAAACCATCAAACTTACCGCGCTCCAGCAACTTTGCCAGATCTGTCCAGTACGCGATATCGTTATAATTCTCGGACTCGTCGCGCGGATGCGTCCATAGTCCATGGTTAATATGGTTCACGCAGTTCATACTGAATGCGTTGAGAACAATTTTCTTTTTTTGCATGTTGATTCAATTCAACGGAATCTCCATAAATACAAATGGAAATAAAAATAGAAATACCATGATCTAGAATAAGGCTTCATCGAACTTAATTGAGATCAAAGACTAAATACTATCCAACACTAAATTGCACCGTGACGCGGTGGCTTTTTACCGTTGAGATAGTAATTTCCAACAGCGAAATACTTCCAGCGAACCGGATCGTGCAACGTGTGCGTACGGGCATTACGCCAATGGCGGTCGAGGTTATGTTCTGCTAAAGTCGATTGCGAACCTGCTAATTCAAACAGCTTGCTACCTGCCAATAAGGAAATTTCAGTGGTCAATACCCGCGCTTCAGCCACTGCTATAGAGGCCGCAGCAACGCTTTCCTCGTCGGGATGTGCCGCCGCTTGATCTACCCAGCGCCCTGCTCTCTCTAGTAATGCCTCTGCAGCGTGAAGATGAATGGTCAGATTACCGACCTCATGAATCGTTAGTGGATCTTCGGACGCACGTTGCGCCCCGCTATCGACCCAAGGTCTGGATCGGCTCCGCACAAAGCCGATCGTGTCGGTGATCGCTGCCCGCGCCAGGCCTAAATCGATTGCTGCGTGAAGCAATTGCGCAAATGGCCCGATATGGGTAGGTCGTTCAAAAGCTGCTTGAAACGACACGATGTGATTTGCATCAACCGTAACATTTTCTAATAGCACTGAACCACTTCCGGTAGTGCGTTGACCAAACCCGGACCAGTCATCGGTAATCGTCAAACCCTCTGCACTGCGCGGAACAAAAGCTAATTGCTGGATACCATCGTCATCAATGACTGAAGTCGGTATCCAATCGGCGTATAACGCGCCAGTTGCATAGAACTTGCGGCCATTGATGCGGAAGCCTTTGCCATCCCGGGTTAATCTTGTAGTGCGATCTTGCGAGGTTCGCGTACCAAGTTCCGCCAGCGCATTCCCAAACCGGTCACCTAGCAACACCCGTTCAAAGAAAAATTGTTTCTGCGATTCGGTTCCGTTGACACGTAAAATTTCAACCGCATAAAAGTGATTCTGCGGAATCTGACCAATTGACCCATCGGCACTGGAAATGATGGCAATAACTTCCGCCAACGTCACATTTGACACGCCGGCGCCACCATATTCTTTGGGAATGGAAATAGCCCATAACCCGGAGCATACATAGCGCTCCAACTCATTCCACGGCAATTGTCTGGTCTGATCACGCAGTCCCGCTTCAACTAAAAATTCAGCCGCAAGCTGGCGCGCAATGACGAGCGCTTCATCATCACTAGTAATGACCGAAACGACCCGCCCCTTATCGACTTGAGAAAATGGCTTTTTTTCAACGGTCGCGTTGGGTATTGGTGCTAAAAAAGTAGTGCTATTTGGCATCGGAGGTCTATTCAAAAAATAGTAAAGTAATGTTGTGAGAGAGCGTCAAAATAGATCACAACAGATGAAAAGTTCTATCAACTCCACGCGTGACGAGGTGGCGCAATCTCATTAAGGTAATAATTTCCAACCGAAAAATATTTCCATCGAACCGGATCATGTAGGGTATGAACCCGTGCATTGCGCCAATGACGATCAAGATTATATTTAGCTGACGTTGTTTCTAAACCAACCAGTTCAAACAATTTTTCACTGGCGTCTAATGCAATTTCAGTCGTCAGCACCTTGGCTTCGGCGACATTAACGGAGGCCTCGGCCATCTGTTCAAAATTGATCGGCGATACCATTTGATCAAGGGTAATGGCGGCACGTTCCAACAATGCCTCAGCGGCGTGAAGGCGTATAAATAGCGAACCAATATCACTAACAATGAAAGGATCGCTGGTATCAAGTGCAAGACTGCTATCGTCAGGTGTACACCTTTTTTGGTGCAAAAATGTGACCGTATCTTCCAACGCTGCCCGGGCTATTCCGACATCAATCGCCGCTTGTATTAATTGCGATACCGGACCAGTATTATTGGCCTGATCAACGATTTTTTCGAGAGGGACGACACATTGCGCAGATACGCGCACCTGATCGAATATCACTGTACCGCTGGCGGTAGTGCGCTGACCAAACCCGGACCAATCATCCACGATGCTTAATCCTGGACTTTGCCGTGCAACAAACACAAATACACTGCGGCCAGATTCATCTAACGCTTTAGTTGGAATCCAATCTGCAAATAAAGCGCCGGTTGAATAAAAGCGCCTGCCATTTAATAGATAGTTATTATCATTACCGCTTATTTTGGTAATGCGCGTCCCAACATCCAGGACGTTTTTAGTGGTCCGTTCGGGGCCTGCATTTCCTAGTCGTGCGCCACCTAGTACCGCATTATAAAAAAATATTTTTTGGCTTTCACTGCCCGTTTGTTCAAGAACGTTCAATATCCCAAAATGGTTTTGCGGGATTTGCCCAATCGCCGGGTCGACGACCGAAATAATTCTAATTACCTCTGCCAGGGTCGCCCACGATACTCCGGCACCACCATGCGATGACGGAACGGTGATTGCCCCTAAACCACTAGTAGAGAAGCGTACCATTTCAGCGACCGGTAAACGTCGTTCGCGATCTCGAACCACAGCTTCCTGCTTAAAATCGTGCGCCAGATGTTGGGCTATTGCGATCGCCTCGGTATCGCTCTGTATACGATGTGCTGCTGTTGAAAAATCTGGCAAGGCTGGCATTCCTTTTATTTGCGTGCGGATGAATTGCGGCGTAACGACTGACATGACCAATCTTAATAATGTGTATCTTTCATCAAAAACTGAACAACGAGTGGCAATAAAAAATAGTGATTCATTAAACCAAAATTCGAATAAATTCTGAACGAAGGATTTTGCATTTATAAGTAGGAATTCAGCATGAGAATGCTGGCGAAGAAATCGTCACGCTTATCGCTAAATGTGTCATGCGGCCGGTTTGCAGTAAACTAGCGGCTTCTGTAGCGTCTGATGTGTAGCGCCGCATCCAGTTGAATCCCATCGTTTTCTATCGGCGGGATAAGTGTGATGCGGATGTTCAATTAGCTCTTGCGCTACACGCTTCAATCATTAAGGAGATCTTTTTGTCACAAAACCCAACATCGCCAGCCGCTACAGAAACGTCAATTGACGACTCACCAGCCGAGCTGCAATCTTTATTCCAACAGGTGCAGAATATTCGCGACCTTGGCGGGAAAATCGCGTCGGATGGCAGACGGATTCAAACCGGACGACTACTTCGCAGCGCCAATCCCGGGCTGGCTACGGCGACTGATATCGCGCAATTACAGCGCTTTAATCTGGATGTGGTGATTGACTTTAGAACTGATGGTGAAAAGAAATCTGCGGAGACGCCATTTGCACATGTGTTTAACTGGATCGCTGATCCGATCATGGTGGGCAATCTGTCGCAATTGTCTGTTCTATCTGCATTGCAGAATGGCACCGCGGATGACAGTCGTGCATTCATGATCGCGTTCTATCGCGATTTTCCGGTGCGATACCAAGCCCAATACCGGCGTTTTTTACAGCTGGCAGAGAAAAATCACACTATTCTTTATCACTGCACGGCCGGAAAAGACAGGACTGGCTTCGCTAGTCTTCTGCTGCTATCCGCGCTCGGCATCGATCACGCGGATATTATTGCCGATTACCTGGAATCCAATCGCAGCAACACCACGGGGAATGCGCAACTACAGGAACAAGTCAAAAAGCTGCGATTACCGAAGGATGTAATGGCACCGTTGCTATCGGTCGAGGCGGCTTATCTGGATGCTGCCCAGCAAGTGATCGATGATGACCACGGCGGCATGCAGCATTATCTGGAAAGGGTTTTGGGGATAGATGTAGCGCGCATTCGTGATAATTATTTAGAAACGATTTGAGAAGTGAAGTCAGATGTTTTCTGATCAGACCGGCCCGATGTTTCTTTGCGCTTCCCCCAATAAGAGTCGGCCCAGTAATGCGATCACACCATTTATCGGTGCAATGATTGCTCTACATATCATTGGGATGATCCCAGATACCTATGTGATAATAGTATCGTCTCCACAATAGTGGCTGGGCTATTGAATATGCTGGCTTTACGACGAATGCACTATGGCGCGTGGATTGGGATACTAGTTATCTTGATAAGTGGGTTCGCGCCTATGATTTCGCAAACGTTGGCGGCCAAGCGGTTTCACAGTAGAACACCCATGCTGGCACAGATTATTCAAGCGTCACCGCTCTGCATAGTTCATACGGCGGCATCCGCCGAAGCGGATAATATCGACCATGGCGCATCAAAGATGCACGATATGATGGGAATGTCGGGAATGAAGGGTATGACGCACCGTCTGCCTGAGCAACAGTCGCAACAGACGCAACGAGCGCATTCTGGTCATCAAGATCATCGAGGTCAAGACGGTCAGGACGGTCAGGAAGCCTGCGGTTACTGCAATCTCTTTTCACATAGTCCTTTTTTAGTCAATACGCTGCCGCAACTCGCTGCCGTCGCCCACATCCACCAAGCCTTCATCGCCATACTCGGCGCCGCATTCCGCCCACGCCCTGTCGCCGCCGCAAATCGTCCACAACCTCCGCCGCTGTTTTAAGACCATTCTGGATTTTTGACATCCTGCCGCGCTTTGCCTTTTATGCTGCGCGGCAACTTGCTTCATCACTCTTTCTCAATGGATGTTGACATCATGCGAAACGCACTTACTCGTGCGGCGTTTGGCCTTGCTATCGCAAGTCTCGCGCCACTTGGTCATGCACATGCCGTAGCAGGCGACCGTATCTTTCCAGCAACGATGGCGGTTGATGATCCCGGTGTCGGCGACGAACTTGATTTTCAGTTCGGTCACATCAGAACGCCAAACGACGATGGCAATACCGCCAGCGTCAATAGCTTGTCCGTCAACTATGCCAAAACCATCACCTCAAACCTGGCGATCAGTGTTGGCACCAACTACACGACACAACGCGCTGCCGGTGATCCAACCGTGAAGGGATTCGACAACCTGAGACTTGGTATCAAATACATGGCCTACGTGAACCCTGTGCACGAGTTCCTGTTGTCGGTCGGGATTGATACTGATATCGGCGGCACTGGCAGTAAAGCAATCGGCAGCAGTTATTCAACGTATACGCCAACAATTTACGCGGGCAAAGGATTCGGCGATTTACCCGAAGCGCTGCGCTGGCTTAAGCCGTTGGCTATTACCGGTACGGTCGGGCAGCAAACTGCAAGCAATAGCAATGTTCCCAATGCGCTGAACTGGGGCATGACGCTGCAATACAGCTTGCCTTACCTGCAATCGTTCGTCAAAAACGTCGGGTTATCCAAGCCTTTTGCCAATATGATTCCAATCGTTGAACTGGCGATGAGCACTTGCACCAGCGGCAGCTGTTCTGGCCATACGACCGGAACGATAAACCCTGGTGTTATCTGGGAGTCGCGCTTGGGTCAGATCGGATTGGAAGCGCAAATTCCGGCCAATAGTGCCAGCGGGCATGGTATTGGCGTACTCATCCAAACCCATATTTTCTTCGATGACATGTTCCCGCATTCAGTCGGAAAACCCATTTTCTAAAAGGTAATACCATGCAAAAACTTTATTTTTCATCCGTTCGAACCTTCCTGCGCCAGATTGCGCTGATCACATTCGGCGCAATTTGCTTAGGTGGCATTGGTCAAGCCTTTGCCCACGCGCATCCTGAGACGCAATCGCCATCGGCAGGCGCGGTCGTCAGTACACCGCAAGAAGTTCGCATCACGTATGACGAAGCGCTGGAACCAGCATTCAGCAGCCTGATCGTCAGTAATGCGCAAGGCAAGCAAATCAACAGCGCCAAGGCCGAAGTTGATAGTACGACGCACAAGACTATGCATGTGCCCTTGCCAACGCTGCCAACAGGCGTTTATCACGTGAAATGGGTTGCGGTAGCAGACGATGGACACCGTACGCAAGGCACTTATACCTTCACGGTCAAGTGATGGGATCGGTCGCCGCCAACTGGCTGCAACCATTGTTTGCGGCAATAATGAACGCTGCGCTGGCAATAGCGATTGGCGTGGTTGTGCTGCGACCAGCACTGAGATCGGCGGCGTTATCGGGGGCGCCATCTCACCGACTCGATAACATCACCCGCTGGGCTTGCTGGTTGCTCGGTGTTGGCCTGCTGGCGTATTACTGCTTCAGTACCATCGCAATGACCGACAGCAATCTTAGCGACCTTCCAACATCTTTATGGCTGGTATTAACGCAATCGCATTTTGGGGAGATGCTTTGGTTAGCGTTCGCCGCATGGATCTTGTTGGCAATTGCGGTCATGGCAGTCAACATTCCTGCACGTCGTGAGCTGTTTATACTTGGCCTGATCGGATTCTCATTTGCACGGGCCGCAACCGGGCACGCGGCAGATCAGGGGTTTTTCAGCTTTTGGGTATTGATTCACACGGCGCACATATTAGCGGCGACAACTTGGGTTGGATCGGTAATTGTTTGCGCGTTACTTAGCACCGACTGGAAGCATTGGGGTTTATCCCAACGTAGCGCGCTGGCGCATCGTCTCTCTGAAGTCGCCACGTGGGCTCTCCTCCTCGTCATTGGGAGCGGCTTGTTTAACGTAGCAAGAACGATGGGACATGCGAGCGATATTTGGGCTTCTGATTATGCCTGGATATTGCTGGCCAAACTGTGCGCCGTGCTGATTGCCTCCGGCTTAGGATTACGCAACCGCTGGTATTGGCTAACACAACTAGACCGCAATAAAAACGCCGGTGCAGCCGGTTTCAGGCGAGTATTGATAGCCGAACTCATCGTGCTGTTGGTCGTGCTGGTATTGGCTGCAAAGTTGGGAACGACGATGCCAGTGCAATAAGGAATTTAAGACAGTACGCTAGGGCGGTTAAGAAAGCACAACACCGCCCGGGCGGTTTTTGGAAGTCCTATAACTATATGTCGGTCCACATGCGGAGCAAATTATGATAACTACCGGTCAATTGGACCAACGCGTGCGGATCGGCGGCGCTTTGATTAAGACGTTGAATCGCGCTATCCAGATCGTATAACAAAGTCCGTTGTCCATCATCCCGAATCATGCTCTGGACCCAGAAGAATGCGGCTAGTCGCGCACCGCTTGTTACGGGCTTGACCTGATGCAAACTGGTTGCCGGATAGACGATCATGTGGCCAGCCGGAAGTTTGACCGACTGCACACCGTAGGTGTCCTCGATCAGCAATTCTCCGCCGTCGTAGGTATCCGGCTCGCTCAAAAACAGCGTCACCGAGATGTCGGTGCGTATCTTGAGCCGACTTCCCGGAACCTGCCTTATTGCACCGTCAACATGGCTGCCAAACGCCATTCCGCCTTGATACAGATTGAACATCGGCGGATAGACATGATGCGGCAGTGTGGCGCTGATAAAAAGAGGATGACGCTCCAGCTCGGCCAAAATCAAATCACCCAGTTCAATTGCTATCGGCGCGTGTTCATTGATTTGCAAATTGCGCTTGACCTGAGCGCCTTGATGACCAGCCGTCGCACGACCATCAACCCATGCGTCCCCCGCAGCGTTTAGTTTATCTCGCACCAGAAGAAGTTGCTCGGCGTTCAATACCTTGGGGATTTCTAACAACATGGGTCGATCACCTTCACATTAAAAACGATAGTTTACGCTTGCTAGCAGCGTGATGCCAACACCCGGAACCGAACGACCACCGTCAGAAGGGATCAACGCGTCAATGTAATGCTTATTGGTCAAGTTGAGTAGATTCAAACGCAGATCATATTTTGGTTGATGATACGCGACAGTAGCATCAAAACGCGTGTAACCACCTGCAGAAACCACGTTGGTATTGCTGGCGAAACGACTCGACATATACAGCATACCGCCGCCGACTTCCCAAATTTTGGTCAGGTTATAGGTAGTCCACAAAGTCAAGTTGTCGCGTGGTGTATTGGCTAGCGTTTTACCTTGCGTGCCATCTGCTGCGGAGGCATGTATGACGGTCGGATTCAAATGCGTATAGCCGCCGATAACTTGCCATTGCGGCGTGATGTGACCGCTTGCACCCAATTCAAAACCGGTAACACGCACATCGCCGTCGAGCTGATAAACACCTGTCGTGACTAATGATCGCGCATTGGTTTTTTCAATATCGAATATCGCCGATGTGAGGGAAAGATCGCCATTGAACAGATCCCATTTAGCACCGATTTCATATGATTTATTCGTCTCTGGAGCCACGTTCTGGAGACCTGAAGTGACGGTCAATTGTTCCAATGAAGGATTGAACGAAGTGCCGTATGACGCGTAGTAAGATTGCGCATCGGTTGGTTGATAAATCACACCAGCACGAACACTGGTGAAATTCACCGTTTGGTCCGCGCGGGTCAACGCTGGCGTACCAGTAGCGATGCTGTTGTTCAGTTCAGCCTGATAGCGGTCCCAACGCACGCCGCCAACCAGTTTCCATTCCTTATTTAAAGCGACAGTGTCGTTTACATAGGCCGCCAGCGCATTCGCGCTAGACTTGGCGCGATTGCCGACCGTTGTGGTGACGTTCGACGGTTGTGATTGATAGACGGGATCAACCATTGTGACGATCGGCAAATTGTTACGCGTAGTGCCAGCATTGTCATATTCGTCGTGGCTAATTTCAGACCCAACGATCAAGGTATGCTTGAGCGTGCCGGTATCGAACTTGGCGATCAAGTCGGTTTGATTGTCTAACGATTGGTCATGAATGTTACGGTCATGGCTAGCTAACTTCACATAAAGCTGACTCAAAGGCAATGCAGTCGTGTTGCCCTGTGCAACCGTTGGCAATGCAGTAAAGGTACCGTTAGTGACTGTACCAACGTTATTAGCCGCTGTTTCCCGTGCATTCGTGACGTAATCGCTGTACTGCGTCTGATTACGCAAGGTCACATTTTCGTTAATCTTGTGCTCAACGCGCGCACTGACGATTGCGACGTCCTGAATAGTACGATCGTCATTGAGACCATAAAAAGTATCGCGCGAGACTTGCGCTGGATGATTATTTACCGGTGGCAGACCATAATCCGGCATATCGCGATTGTGTGAAATCAACGCGGACAAGGTCACTTCAGTTGGTGTACCGATGCCGAAACGCAGCGAAGGAGCAACACCGAAATCCTGATTGGTCATCTGGTCACGATTTGTTTTTGCTTGTTGCCCCATCATTTCGATGCGGAACGCCGAAGTATCGGACAACTTGCGATTAAAATCGCCCGTCGAACGCACGCCGCCGTTGGTGTCAGCGCTCAGAGATACTTGATTCGCATCTGTCAAAAATGGCGTCTTGCTGACTTGGTTAATCACGCCACCAGTTGATCCACGGCCGAATAACATCGACGAAGGACCCTTCAACACTTCGACTGATTCCAAATAGTACGTGTCACGATAATACTGACCGCGATCACGCGAACCATCGAGATACATGTCGGTACGCGCACTAAAACCACGCAAATTGAAGTTGTTACCGATTTGCCCGCCTTCAGCGCCGCCGATTGTAATACCCGGCACATTGCGCAGCGCTTCTTGCAGCGAGGCAGCGCCCTGGGCTTCAAGAACTGCACGATTAATGACATTCACCGATTGCGGAATGTCACGAATCTGCGTAGCAACCTTGCCACCAACAGTACTTGTGACGGGATTGTAGTCTGATTTATCAATCTGACTTTTGACCGCGACTTCAGGTAAAGTTGCTTCAGCTTGGGTAGTTTGTGCAGCCGGTGTGGTTTGTACGGTTTGTGCGAAGGCGGTTTGCTGCATGGCAACAGGCGCTGCAAAGGCTGCCAGCAAAGCGGCGGCCAATGGCGTGAGACGTCGGTTCATTACTTAATTCCTTGATCAGTCAGAGTGTGCCCGACGTATTAATCGGGCAATAAAGTGTTTTTACGGTGAAGCAATTGGCTGGCTGGCCGGATAAAAACCCAGTTGGCTGACTAAGATTACAAAAGCAATAAACAGATATAAATAAAGCTATAAATAAGAGTTATAAGTAAGCTACGCGTTCTTCGACTGTGCCCGTAATATTCCAAAGGGCAATATTCACATTTTGCATGATTCTACGGTAGGGCAAAATTTAATACGAATGATTCTTATTGTCAAATGAATGTGAGGCAAAACGGCCAATTTTTCTTTCTCAGGAATGCTTGTAGTGAAAGATAGTTTGCCCACGCGCGACGAATACAAAATGGCAAGTTTCACGCTTCTGAAGAATGAAGCAGGTGCAGATCCCCCATGGTAAGTTGTCACGTTATCTGGCAAGATAGGTCTCTCACCACGAGCGCTCACGCGCATCTCCACTCGGCCTATAATTAGTTGTTTTTATGCAACGGTAGAATGATTCAAAACCGGCTAAACTGTTTTTTCACATCGATCAATAACCGAAAAGGAAACTCACGATGTTTATCCTCCGAAACGCTGCACGACCTTATTTGCTAGCTTCCGCCTTAACAATGTCTGCCCTTATCACCGGATGTACAACGTCTGGCATGGATCCAATGGGAATGATGGGACACAGCATGCAACCCAAATTGGACAGCGCGCACGAAGTTCCGCCTAACGATTCACAAGCGACAGGCGTTGTGACTATTGCGGTGGCAGCGGATAAGACGGTCACTGGCAAAGTCGTGACGACCGGCGTCGATGGCAAAGCCGCCCACATTCACGAGGGAGCAGCCGGTGCTAATGGTCCGGTGATCGTGCCGCTAAGCAAAACGGCTGATAACACTTGGTCTGTACCACCCGGTGCAATGCTGACCGATAGCCAATATGCAAGTTATATGGCGGGAAATTTGTACGTCAATGTGCATAGCGCTGCGCATCCTGGCGGCGAAATTCGTACACAGCTGACGAAATAACTATTCGGATTACTAATGATTAGTGTCAATCGGTAAGAATACGGATCTTTATTAATAGTTTGTAAAACGCGTAAAAACCGATGACGATCACTTTTAGGCTGGTCGTCGTCGCTTTCGTCAGGTATTTCCCCGATTATTTGTAATAGATGACTTACGGGCATTGGTGCTGGGAGCATGTTAAAACCGTTTAAACGTCGATTCGAGGTAGTAAAAAACCAGTCTAGCTGAGCATGTTCAACAAAAATACTAAAAACAGCAAAAGCTGCTGATTCGATTTATCCTCAATTTATTGCGCTTCAAGACGCTATGCCCCTCATTTCACTGAAATTAAAAAAATACTTTTCATCACGAGGCGTGGCCGTCTATCTGGCTCTGGCATTTTCTGCCCTTTCCCTTTTGCTTACTTTTATTCTGGTTGGCGTGATTGAAATCTCCGCCACCGATTCAATCAAATCACGTATCGGTAATAGTTTGAGGGAGCTGGCGGCCCAAACCTCCGACACATTTGATCGTGACATGTTCGAACGCTATCGGGAGGTCCAACTGATGGCGGCCCGCTACGATCTGAACACGATGCCAGACGATGCTTTACAACATCGCAAACAGCTGGAAACACTGCAAGAGAGTTATCCCTACTATGCCTGGATTGGGATGACCGATCTCGACGGCAAGGTGATCGTGTCGGCCAAGAAAGTCCTCGAAGGTGCAGATGCGTCGGGGCGTCCATGGTTTAAAAATGCATTGCACGGTATCTATCTAGGCGACGTCCATGACGCTGTGTTTTTGGCTAAATTGCTACCGCCCGTTACCGATGGCAAATCTTCCACCAAAGAAGCAATGCGTCTTCTTGACATTGCATTTCCCTATCGCGATAAGGACGGCCGCGTCGCTGGCATCCTGGCGACCCATTTGTCATGGCAATGGGCCTACGATATTGAACAGTCCATTGTCACACCATCGGATCAGCGGAGAAACGTCGAATCGATCATTCTCAATAAGGACGGCAAAGTTCTTCTTGGCCCAGGCGACCTTAAGAACAAAACAATTGATCTTCCCAGCTTGAAGTTGGCGCAAACGTCGCCCTCCGGTTATACAGCCGAAACATGGCCGGATAAAAAACGCTATCTGGTCGGTTACAGCGCTAGCAAAGGTTATGAATCTTATCCCGGCATGGGCTGGATTGTATTAGTGCGTCAAAGCGAAGTCGACGCGTTTATGCCGCTTAAAAAAATTCAGCAAAAGGTCATCTGGACAGGCTTGGCTGCCGCCGTATTATTTTCTTTTCTGGGATTGATCGTGGCGCGCAATATCATTCTGCCCTTGCGCGCGCTCGCCAAATCCGCCCAAAGAATACAAAAAGGCGAAATCGCGGATATACCAACAACGCCAGGCAATAATAATTATTTCGAAGTGCAAGCTTTAACGGCCTCGCTCAATGGGCTGGTCGGAGATTTACTAAAAAAAGAATCTGCGCTAAAAGAGCTAAATCTTACTCTGGAGAAGCGCGTTGAACTGCGTACCGCCGAACTTGGGAAAGCGCTAACGAAGGTTACCGAGCGAGAAAATCGTATTCAGAGCATCATTGAAACGGCTCAGGCAGCTTTTATTGGGGTCGATTTGCACGGTAACTTTATCGACTGGAACACACAAGCCGAAAAAATGTTCGGATGGAGTCGAAAAGAAGTCATCGGGCAACAAATGTCGCGCAAGATCATCCCCGCAAGATTTCAGACAGTTGTAGATGCTGCCATCCAAAAAGTGGTTCAAATAAGCGAGTCGGGCGGCCCAGGAGAATCGGGCGACTTAGGTAAATTGAACGCACTTAGTTTTCTGAATAATCGGATGGAACGCGTTGTATTGGACCGCCAAAATCATGAATTCCCAGTCGAAATCACAATCAGCCTGGTTCACAATAAAGACGAGTATTTTTTTAGTGCTTTTTTACAGGATATTTCTGATCGAAAAGAAGTTGAACGCATTAAAGATGAATTCATCTCGACTGTCTCTCATGAACTTCGGACACCACTAACCTCAATCCGAGGTTCAATCGGATTGCTGGTTGGTGGCGTCGCAGGGGAATTGCCGGAGCAAGCCAAAACACTTTTGGAAATCGCGAGTAAAAACTGTGCACGACTGGTACGACTGATTGATGATGTACTCGATATCGAAAAAATTGAATCCGGCAATATGCGCTTTGAGATGGTTGATCAAGCGCTGTTACCTATGGCTCAGCAAGCAATTGATGCCACGCAGGGTTACGCGGCGCAATTTAATGTGAAACTGATTTTAAAAGTCGCTGCTGAAGATAAAAACATTTATGTTTGCGCGGATCGAGATCGTTTACTGCAAGTGTTGATAAATTTGCTGTCAAATGCGATCAAATTTTCGCCGACCGAAGACACAGTGACGTTACATATTCTGCAACACAAGATTGCGCATGAAAACTGGATACGGCTTTCCGTGATTGATCATGGGAGTGGCATTGGGAAAGAATTTCGCCACCGGATTTTTCAAAAATTTGCCATGGCTGACTCGGCTGACTCGCGAAAAAAAGGTGGCACCGGTTTAGGCCTCAGTATTAGTAAAGATCTGGTTGAGCGGCATGGTGGGCATATTGGATTTCTAAGCGCTGTCGGTGATCCGACTGAATTTTTTATTGACTTGCCTGCTATCGTAGCGCCAGCAACATTCGATGCGCCACTGAAGCAAAGTACAGTTGACGGACATATATGACATTGCCATCGACCAAGGCGCACAACACAGTTCTCATGTCCATTATGTACATTGAGGATGACCTTGATATTCAGAGTATTGCCCGATTGGCGCTTGAATCTATTGGTGGCTTTGACGTCACCCTCTGTAGTTCCGGAGCGGAAGCGTTGACGACCATCAACAGCGGCAATCGACCCGACCTGATCTTATTGGACGTCATGATGCCGGAGATGGATGGACCTTCAACGTTGGCAGCATTACGCACTTTGCCTGGCGCTGCTGAGACGCCCACCATTTTTATGACTGCCAAAGCACAGCCGCATGAAATCGCGTATTTAAAATCATTAGGTGCGTTAGACGTGATCGCGAAGCCTTTCGATCCGATGCAGTTGGCGCAATTGATTCGGAAGCTGTGGGGCGAAAAAAATGAATGAGCAACGTACACCAGACGCTAATAAAGATAACGAATTAGCGCGTCTAATTATTTCTCTAGGGAAAGAATACGCTGAGATATTGCCGGCCAAATTTGCCCAGATGCACGCAGC
Source organism: Glaciimonas sp. Gout2 (assembly GCF_035018905.1). Classification (NCBI taxonomy): domain Bacteria; kingdom Pseudomonadati; phylum Pseudomonadota; class Betaproteobacteria; order Burkholderiales; family Oxalobacteraceae; genus Glaciimonas; species Glaciimonas sp. Gout2. The sequence continues at coordinate 133,017 of NZ_JASJXA010000001.1, forward strand.
CTTAGAACAGCTAAAAGAAGCGTTGGACAAAGGAGAATTGACCGGTGGAGGATTAAAAAAAAACGAAACCATCACTACTCTATACTTTCTACTCCATTCGCTGAGCGGAAGCGCTGGCAGTTTTGGCTTTATTGCACTGGGAAAGCAAGCAGGTTTGCTGGAACAACAAATGCAGATCTACATCGCCGACAACGCCTGGTCCGAAAAAACGTTGATCGATCTAAGTACAGGAATATCGACACTTGAAGCATTTCTGCCAGCCATCATTATGACAAAAATAAACCCCGACGGAGTCTGACAGGAATCAGATATATATTGACATTATGCAATCAAATTGTTACACCATGTGTATTCGTACTTTACAAAAAGCAGAGACGAAATATACTAGCGGAATAGGTAAATACGGAGAAACTTAACACCCAATGGATAACTCGGCTATTTACAGCAAGACCTCCAAAGGCATGAATGAGCTTAAAGGCGGCGCAAAAAATATACCACGAGATGATGCACGTATCTTGACGTTGATCGACGGTATATCCAATGTTGACGACATTAGTAACATGCTTGATTCAACGACCAACCTAAAGCTGGTGACTTCACTCGGGTCATTACTTAGCCAGGGATTGATTCGCGTGTTTTCCAACGGAAGTTCGGACGCTTACCGCGAATCATCAATCGAGACCCAGCAACGGACGCAATTTACGACAGATGGCCTGATTAAATTTACGCAGGCGCTGCCGACCATCCAAGTGACGGAACTCACACTAAGGGAAAGTGTGCAGGCGTGGGCCGAAGCCCGCCGCGGTGCGGCTATTCTGGAAAAAAAGGGTTTTTACACCTATGGACAAAAGACTTCGGGTCTCACTCCGAACGAGAACACAGCAGCGCTAAGAGTGATGGTGGTGGAAGACGACGAATCGTTAAGCCATTTACTTGAAACGCTGCTGAAACATAAAAATTTCGACGTCCAGATCGTAGACAATATTGTGGGTGCGATTACAACCTTGAGTGCGCTTGCAGCACCTGAGAGTGGTCCGCTGCCGGATTTAGTGTTGCTCGATGTCATGCTGCCGGGATTACCCGGCAAAGATGGATTTCACGTACTGGAATACATTCGTCGCCATCCAGCGCTACAGCAATTACCCGTGATTATGGTTACCTCACAGATTACGGACGAGTATGTGATGCGCGGCCTGAAGGCCGAGGCCGACGGTTATATTTTTAAACCGTTTAAATGGCAGACGCTTTATGAATGTATTCAGAGCGTTACCGGTAGGTAGACAACTGTCAAACCATCGGCGAGGCAGCCATTCGGTTCTGTCTGGCGGAAAAGGCTTAAAGAGCTTGCAGCTTAGTAACAGGATCAGTAGCACTGGCGGCGATCGAATTGGAGGTGGGGCTGGTATCCGCCTGTGCAATTCTCACCGTGTCGTCAACACTCAAACTATTCAGCGATTTGAGCGGAACAAGCGCCGAACCCAAGCCCTTCAGCAGGTCATAAACCGGCGCCTTAAGACGCGCTAATAAAAGTTGCCTTCCATCAAGCGCGACAGACCGATAGAAATCCAGCAATGCCTCAATACTCGAGCTGTCCAGATTGGGAGACTCTTCCAGGCTAATAATAACGGTATGAATCGACGCATCAGCGGCCTTCAAGGCCAGCCGCGCCTGACTTAAAATGCGTTCTGCATTGGCAAAGAAAATCGGCTCATTTGGTCTTAGAATTAATATGCCGGAGATTGCTTTTGCTCGCGGATATGTCGCTATATTCACAAAATCATGGCTTTGCTCCAACCGTCCCAAGACCACAATCGAGGACGCTGAAAGTTGTCGAAGCATCATTAAGATACTGATCGCAATGGCCGCCAGCAAACCGTCCAGTACCCCCAACAGTAATACACAGATTACAGCCGATATCACGACCAGCCGATCCCGATGCCAGGCAAAATAGGACCGAAATAAGGCTGGATTCAAGGTATGACTCACCGCATGGATCACAATTGCCGCCAATATCGGCACTGGCGTCAAAGCGATACTGGGTAATAGAGTCAATACAATAGCCAGCACCACCGCTGCCGCAACCCAACCTGCCAAGCGCGACTTAGCGCCCGCGGCTTCGTTAGCCGACGTGGCCGAATAACCGGCACCGACCGGCATTCCGTGAAATAACCCAGATACCAAGTTGGATACACCCAACGCCATCAAGTCACGATTCGGTGATACATTGTCGCCGACCTTCATCGCAAAAGTCCGAATAGAGCCATACGACTCGGCATACAAAATCATGACCATAGCAAAACCTAATTCGCCAATACGCAACCACTCTGCGTGCGTTAGCAGCGGCAATGAAGGTGTCGACAATTGCAGTTGAATTGTCCCCACCATCCCGATGCCATAGTCCGATAGGTTGAACCATTTACTGGCTGCGATACCGAGAGCGATGACAATCAGACCACCCGGAATATGTTTGAATCGGGCCAAAATAAACAATAAAATCAATGCGACGACTGTCACCGCAACGCCGACCCAATTCCATATAGCGACACGAGCGACTAATTCGGGAATAAAGCGGATGAGATCGCTGTGCACAGGCTGAACGCCCACCACGCTGGCACATTGCTTAAGAATAATCACAATCGCCAGCCCGAAAGCAAAACCGCGCAGCACAGGCTTGGCAATAAAATCGGTGACGTTACCCATCCGCGCCAGAGATGCCAGCAAAAAGAAAACGCCTGATACCAATACCAAACCGATCGCCAGCGTCAGCCGTAATCCAGCATTGCCATTAGCGATGGCGGCAGTCGCCGCTGCCAGAACTGCGGCGGACGACGACGTGGCAGAGACAATCGCAAATCGGCTAGTACCGAGCAAGCCATAGCACAATAATCCGGCAAACAAGGCAATCACACCGGCCTGTGGCGGCAAATTACCAATGCTTGCGTAAGCCACAGCCTCGGGTAATAACAGGCCCGCAATGGAGAGTCCTGCGATCACATCCGACCAACGATTTCTGTCGTTATTTTTTGTCGGCTGCTTATTGGTCCGCTTGGTCCGATTCACCGTTGCAGCGTTGACGGATGTGCTATTGGCAGCGCCCATCGCGTCAACCCACTACCAGACCGGTCCAACCGGGCAGATAGCGCGCATCCTGACTACCCGCAAGCTTCATTGCTTTTATCATCGCCTTGTCAAATTGCTCCCTCAACATATCGCGCGATATTCTGCTACGAAAAAAATCGGCCCAGAGAAACTCGCTAAATGGCGTCACATCTTTGGCATAACCACCGGCGCGGCGTAGTTCGCCTGCCAGACTGCGATATGGATCATCCTGCAATTTTTCCAGACGCTTTGGAATTGCATCAAACTGACAACGCACGCCATCGGCATCATAGGGATGCACCCATTGATGGTGATCCATGACGGTCCAAAATCTGGCGGGTTCGATAAAGGAGAGATCCTTTAACACCAGTAAAGATACCATTTTGACCTCCTCTTCAATCAGTGCCAGTCCAAAATGATGGTGATCGACGATATAATGGATGCCGTTCGGGCCAGAAATAGCCGGAAACCAGTGTTGATCTAACGCCGCTGCGCGCGCACGTTTATTGAGCTTCTCCCACGCCTTGCGCTTCAGCGCCACCTCCTCCTTACCTACCGTGATTTGCGTCGGGTGAAGCTTTTCCAGTTTGACACTAACGAGCTGTGGATGGGCGCTTGTCATAGTATTTTCCTAAAGCTAAAATTTCGTCGGCTAATTGTGCAATAGCGGTAAAATTGCCTGCAACCAAGTTGAATATCCCGCCAAATCGGCATGTATAAAAGATAATCGAACAGTTTGTCTTACAACCTGACGACAAAATGCAGACCACTAGCATCATCCATGTATAACGCATTAAAAAGCGAGGTAACTTGATAATCTAATATTAATACCTGCGTTAGTGAGGATGAGAATATTTTTTACCTCTTTTTTTTATTCCGTTATTTAGCAAGCGTAAAAAATCGGGCCAAAGTTTCCAAAGTATGTAGGCTGCCGCCTTCAAACCGCCGCGCCACCCCATGACCGCTCCACGTATTTTGCACTCTGACGAAACCTACGACCTCACTCATGCGCCTAAATGTTATCCGTTGTCTGAAACCGCAGCTTCGCCCCCTTTTGCGTACTGGTATCTCACCACGCATCCTTACAACGGCGCTTAAAAGTGTACTAATAACCATACTGACAACGGCTTGGACGCAGTCAGCATATGGCGCAACTAGATTGCCCGACGCAGCACCTGACACATCCCCTACAGTTGTACAAAAACGGCCGCGCATTGGCCTGGTCCTCTCCGGCGGTGGCGCGCGCGGCTATGCCCATCTTGGCGTACTGAAAATGCTGGAGCAATGGCATATCCCTATCGATTACATTGCCGCCACCAGCATGGGTGCGGTAGTCGGCGGTCTGTATGCCAGTGGTTTGTCGGCAGATGCGTTGGAAAAAAAACTATCTGAGATCAATTTGAGCGATATCGCGTTCGACCGCAACGATCGCGCAAAACTACCGCAGTCGCGTCGTGAAGATAATTTTCAGTATCCGATTGGATTATCTGCCGGTTACGGCGATGGCAAACTCAAGATAGCGACCGGACTGGTTCAGGGGAATCATCTGCTGGCTTTGCTACAGAACTGGACCACGCAACTGCCAGCCAATATCGATTTCGACCGTTTACCAACCCCATTCCGGACTGTCGCGACTGATCTTGGTACCGGCGAAGAAGTGATCATAAGAGCAGGATCGTTGCCGCGTGCAATTCGTGCAAGCATGGCTGTGCCGGGCTTATTCACACCTTTTAACATTGATGGTCACACTCTGGTGGATGGTGGTCTGGTCAGCAATTTGCCCGTTCAACTTGCGCGCGACATGGGCGCCGATATCATTATTGCCGTGAATATTGCCACTCCCTTGCAAGATCCCTCCAACATCGAGTCGCCAACAGCAGTCGCCCAGCAGATGGTGACCATTCTGATTCGTCAAAACGTTAAGGCCCAAAAAGCCTTACTTAAAGAGAAAGATATCCTGATCGAGCCTGAATTAGGTGATTTGTCTTTCACCGATTTTTCACGCGGCAAGGACGGTATCAATGCGGGTGCGCAGGCAACCGAACAAGCCCGTGCCAAATTGGTGCCTTTGGCATTATCGGATACCCAATGGAAAACATACCTGGCGGCGCGACAACCAGGGCACGTCATCACGGCAGAAACACGCATTGATGCGATCAACATCACGACAAAAGGACCTGTCCCGGCGGAGATCGTCCAGCGCCAGCTTGGCGTCCATGATGGTGATCTGTACAATTCAAGCGCCCTGAATCAGGACCTGACGCGCCTGACCACTAATGGAGACTTTAAAAGCGTCACGCAAGAAATGGTCGTAGAAAACGGACGCAATATTCTGAACGTGAATGCAGAGGCAAAAACATGGGGGCCACAATTCCTTTTATTCGGCTTTGGCGTATCGAATAGTTTTGATGGACGCGGCGGCTTCAACCTCCAAATCGGCCATCGGTTTCCGTGGCTGACCCCAAGCGGTCTGGAGTGGCGCAACGACATCGTTCTAGGTGACAAACAAGTCGATTGGCGCTCCGAATTGCGGCAACCAATCTGGGATACGCTCGGTTTGTATGTAGCACCTTATGCGCAATATAATCGCAGGCATGTGGACATTTATCCTGACGAAGGGGCCAACGCCAACACTGTGCCACTAACCTCTTACGTCATCGATAGTGCCACGGTCGGTGTCGACCTTGGCATACCGATCGCACGCTTAGGAGAGTTCCGCGCGGGCGTCAATTATCGGCAACTCAATGGTCACCCGTTTTATAACATTCCAGGTGAATCCGGCAACCTGTTTCTCAGCCAGCAAATCAAGCAAACGACTGCACGTGCGCAGGTCACCATCGACCAGCTTGACGACGCCTTATTTCCACGCAAAGGCTATTACCTGTCTGCGATTACCAATATCGCATTCGGCGGGGCAGAAAATCACTATAACGATGCACAGATCAAAGCGCTATGGGCGATCAGCAGTGGTCGCCACACCATTAATCTGGCGCTGGAAGGCGCTGGGGTTTACGGTGCAGATAACGCCAACGGTAGTATCGGGAATGGTGGACTGGGCTTTACACTGGGTGGATTCCAACACCTATCTGCCTATGCGCCAGACCAGTTTACCGGCAACTATTTAGCATATGGCCGCATCACTTATCTCAACAATTTGCGTGAATTTAACATCCCGGGTTTAAGCAATCCTGTATTCGGCAGTTCACTCGAAATAGGCGACGTATGGCAAACCCGCGATAGTGTGAACAAAGGCCCCTACAAGAAAAGTGTCAGCATGTTTGTGGGCGGCAACAGCTTAATTGGACCACTCTACTTCGGTTTCGCCCTTGCCCCGCAAGGCGTGTGGAATCTCTACCTGCAATTGGGACGCGTTTTTTGACGTTATCGTGAGGGATGGCGCATCGCTTTTTTTGGCTGAAGCGACGCCATTGTTGGTTGCTGTTGTCTGGCAGTCAAATCCACGCAAAACAATTTGCTATAAAATCCACTATAAGCAAGCCAACACTCATACCGACGTCAATGCCGATCTGAAGAATTGTGTTCGGTCAGCGTCATCCGTAAAAACACGGTTAATCAAAGGAGAATATACCGGTAACCCCATAACGCCTTCCAGAGCTTTCTCCAAGCGCCGCCGCCCAGACGCCGTCATCGCCGTCATTGGCAATCGCAACTCCTCCTGAATCCGATTCTGCATAGACAATGCAGCCTTCAAGGGGCCGGGATTAGGCTCCGAAAACAAGATCCGAATAAGCGGCAAAAGGCTATCGAAAATGGCACGTGCCTGCACATTATCGCCCGTTTGCATCAGCGCATATAGCTGGACATATAAATCTGGACGAATATGCGCAGCAGCAGAAATGGCACCGTGTCCTCCCAATAAAAATGTTGGAAAAATCAGAGTATCGTCACCACAAAAAACCTGCAAACGCGTATTCTCAATCAACTCAGTCAGTTGTAAAACATCGCCGCTACTCTCTTTGATCCCACAAAATTGCGGGTCTTGCGCAAGCAGCTCGACCGTCGTCAATGTGATATTCACGCCGGTACGAGCAGGAATGTTATAGATAATAATTGGTCGATCGGTGTGATCAGCTAATGTTTGAAAGTGACGCACTATACCCAATTGGGACGGCCGCACATACGCGGGTGCCGATATCAGATATCCCGCTAGCGCATAAGCATTAAAACGTCGCACTCTATCGGTTAAAGCGCGGGTATCGCTGCCGCCGATGCCCATTACAACTGGGCAGCGTCCGTCTACCGCTTCAATCACAGCAGCCAACAGCAAAGCTTGCTCGTCCTCCGACAAAGTCGCTGCCTCACCAGTCGTGCCGCCAACGACCAAACCATGCACGCCACTTTCGATTACATGCACGGCTAGTTTTTGCGCTGCATCCAAATCGATTTTTTGATCATGCGATTGCATGAAAGGTGTCACTAGAGGAACCCAGATTCCTTTAAAAATAGACATAATTTTCTCACTCAACGAATAGACATAATAATGACAGTTAACAGGACAATCTCATGCAGTTGATCATCATTCAAAAGGCATGACCTGACCAAACTCAGCACCCGGCAAACTATTCATCACGCTCGCCATAATTTGACATACCGCTGGCTTGCTCAAACCCAACCACACCTTCATACGGGTTGCATGGGCAATAGGTTGTATCCGAATAAACGCCACACAGTCGCCGCACGTTTCCATCACTACATGACGTAATTGAGTGACACAATCGGCACTAACGATCAGGTACATGATGCAATCCTGACGAGTGCGATTGAGTGTGGCTACATTGTGCATGCCACTACGGTGCTTAGGTGTGGAAGACCGTTCTTTAAACTGTGAAGGCAGAGCGCCGTTTGAGGCGTTTTGATTGTGTGTTTGAGGCGCAATCTGACCATCAAAAGTAAGACCGGTATCGTGACTAGCTGGAAGCGTTTTGGCGGCTGGTGCAGGACGTTTTGTATCTGACGTAAATACCGTGATATCGCTTTTTTGATTGCCTATTTTTGGCAAATTCCCAGCGTGGCTTTTACCAAAGTTTGCGGTACGCGACGTGTACGGAAAAAAACAAGGGAATAGGTACGACGACAAAGGAAATGATGTATGTATCTTTTCTATATCGATCGGTGACATCTTGTTCATATATAACCCGCTTCCGTGATCATCATGGAATATAGGTTAATAGATCGGACGTAAAGATTCTCTAAAAATGACGCGCTGCAATGTAAAATTTTTGTAAAAAATTATTGCAATTCAATACCCTCTTTTTTTATCACGAACAACCCATTAGTTAAGGTAGTGCATCATTTTTGGTAGCCGCATCCAAACGGTTTCTAGCAAGTATTATTTGGATGCAGCCGCGCGCTTAATTCTACGAATATTTTGCCAAAGACCGAACCGATCTAATCAGCCGACAATTCCTCCAAAGCCAATCCACGGGTTTCAATCCCCAGAAAAAATACCAATGCAGCAGCAACAACAAAACATAGCGCCCCGACCGTAAACACGCCACCCTGCCCCCATGTCGGCAGCACCACGCCAACAGCATAAGGGCCTAGCAAAGAACCCACGCGACCAATCGCGGAAGCAAAGCCGGACCCCGTTGCGCGGACACCGGTTGAATACAGTTCAGGGGTGTAGGTATACAGCACAGCCCACATTCCGAACAAGAAAAACTGCATACACAAGCCGCTCGCAATCAATGCATTTTCATGACCGCTCATCGCGCTTTTTCCATACAAGTAGGCCATCAATGCACCGCCCAGCAGAGAGGCGATGCAAGTCGGCTTACGCCCCCATTTTTCGACTAGCCATGCTGCCGTCAAAAATCCGGGAATCCCGCCAAGTGAAATCACCACGGTATACAACACCGACTTGGTCACCGCAAAACCGCCTTGTTGCAACAGCGCACCCAACCACGTAGTTAAGCCATAAAAACCGAGCAACGCAAAGAACCACAGACCCCAGATCATGATAGTCCGCGTGCGGTGTTGTGGCGACCACAGCGCCATGAAGGAATTGGTTTTACGTGACGTTGATCCGGACGGTAACGCGCCGATTGACCATAGTGGCTCAGGTAATACCTGAAGTTTGAGACTGCGTTTTACTTTACTCTCGAATTTTTCCAGCGTTGCCTCAGCCTCTTCGTGGCGTCCGACATGTTCGAGCCAACGCGGCGATTCTGGAATGAAGCGGCGTACCACTAGCAAAAATAATGCCGGTATTGCTAGCACCACAAACACGCTGCGCCAGTTATAGGAAGACAATACAAAATACGAAATCAGCCCAGCGGTGATAAAACCCAGAGGCCAAAATCCATCCATCAGCGCCACGTACCTGCCACGTGCCTTCGCGGGGATAAATTCCGACATCAATGTTTGCGCCACCGGAAATTCCATCCCCATTCCCAGCCCTAGCAGAAAACGATACAGTCCCAGCGTGGTCGCATCGGGTGCCGTCGAGCATAGGTAGCTGGCCACACCCCAAATAATCATGCTGATCTGAAATACCGGTTTGCGGCCAAAGCGGTCGGCCAACATCCCTGACATCGCCGCACCCAACACCATGCCAACAAAACTCATGCTCGCTAACGCACCAGCCGCTTGGGTGGATAATCCAAACTCGGTTTTTATTGAGCCCAATACAAAGGTCATCATCCCAAGATCAATCGAATCGAAGAAAAATGCCAGTGCGATGATAAAAAAAATCATCTTGTGATAGCCACTGACCGGCAAGCGCTCTAACCGTGCCGCTGCCTGCGGACCATGTCCAACCTGCATTGATACTGTTCCATCCATAGCATTTTCCCCTTTAAAATAGTGGTTCCCTCCTGTTATTTTGTAATATTCACTTCACCGCAGACCTACAAATAACGACGTTTACCTGCGTATTTACGTCGTATAAAGCGTGAAATCGTCGAAGGTATAGCCTGCGTTCAACTAACCGCACATCCGCATAGGATCAGTGCATTGGGGGCGGTGTATAGGGCAGACTGAGGGAGTTAACTTTGAAGGGACAAAGACACGCTTGTTGACAAACGCCGACAAAGTTTTAAATGTTATGTGCGCAACAATGATGGCAATTGCTAAGAGGTCGTTCACACCATCAGGACGCCCCACCAGATAACGTCGTCGCTAGTGGCAGAAAAATTAAATCGTCACAGATTTAAGATGCAACATGTTTGGCTTGGCGCGCTGAACTGCAGATCGAGTGACGGAAGCTATAGGTTCATTTCCGGACACCATAAAAAAATGCCAGGCCCCTTGTGAGATGAGGCCCGGCAAGCTTTTTTATTACAAATGTAAATGATTTCCAAACAACCCAATGACGCCTATCGCAATCAAATAAATGGCGATAATAAAGTTTAGCAGACGCGGCATGACTAAAATAAGAATACCTGCAAGTAGAGAAACTAACGGCACGATGGTGATGTGAATGTTCATAATAAAGTCTCGTCAATGTAGTAAAAGAATGAAATAGATTGCTCTAAAGAGTATCCCCGATTGCGATATCGCTTACTACTGGCTTACTATTTTTGGGCTAACCTGTGCGGTGTCATTTTTAAGCGACGTGATAAAAAGTCGGTTACCAGAAGAGCTTTTCTGGTAACCCTTTTTTTATTCCTGATGTAGTAAGTTGAGACGATTTTTAATCCGTTTTGTGAAGTCCATAAACTGCTTCAATTGTTGGTTTTTTGATCGAGTCAATCGCCTCCTCATTCATGCTTGTTTTCATCCTTCTTATCTGGATGAGGGCGACCACCACCTTCATGCGCCTCAGGATGATTGTTAGGCGCTTGTGGGTGAGGCTGTGCCTGCGGCTGCGCTTGCGGTTGAGAACGTTCTTGCTGTTGGGCCGGTGGCCGTATTTGCGCTTGGGAACGCTCCTGCTGTTGCACCTGAGCGCGCTGTGCCTGCTGTGCTTGAGCACGCTCCTGCTGCTGCGCTTGAGCACGTTCCTGCTGCTGTGCTTGAGCACGTTCCTGCTGCTGTGCTTGAGCACGCTCCTGCTGCTGTGCTTGAGCACGTTCCTGCTGCTGTGCTTGAGCACGCTCCTGCTGCTGTGCTTGGGCATGAGCTTGCTGTTGCGCCTGCTGCTGTTGCGCCTGCTGCTGCGCGTGCTCTTGCTGCTGCGATTGCATCTGTGGACGCGCCTGAGGTTGAGGCCGTTCCTGTGGCGATCCTTGAGGACGTTGTTCTGGATGCTGTGCAACCGGTGTGGCTGGTGGATGCGCCGCATCTGGTCGTACCTGCACTCCGGCAGCAGCAGCCGGTCTGTTTTGCGGGTTGCTCTCCGCATGCTCTTGATTCTGCCGCGGTCTGCCACTATCCGCAGGGTTCGCCTGATTGCCATCTGGGCGTTGTTGGTTCTGTTGCACGTTACCACCACGCGGCGCGACATGACTGAAATCAGGCCGACTCATTTTATTGAAATTTGGCGCTGTGTTGGCCGGCGTTGCGACGCCCGGCGTAGCGACGCCCGGCGTTGCGACGCCCGCAGCAGGTCCAGCGGGGCCAGGTCCTGGTGCGCGTCCACCATTGTTTTGAACAGGCTGACCGTGATTCATATTATTAACATTCGGTGGCCCTGCTCTGGTCGCCCCTTGTCCCGCGGTTCCAAGTCCGGCTCCGGCTACAAAATCTCGCTGCTGATTTTGGGGTGCGAAATTTGGTCGAGTAGCATTGTTCGAATTTGCCACGTTGTTGGCTGCCGCATTAGGTGCAACATTGGCTGGCGCACTGTTACTACCGCCCTGACCGGGAGCACCATTATTCGTTGTATTATTACGGGTATTGATGCTGTTGTTATTGTTCGCGTTATTGACCGAGTTATTGTTATGGTTATTGTAATTATTGTTGTAATTGTTATTAGTGACCTGATTAACAACCGTAGAAGATCGCGACACATAGGTCGCGTTGTTATACACCACTGCAGGCCGATGCCATCCACCGCCATCTGATCCACCATTACTATCACCCCAACCACGGTCATCATCTCGCCCACGTCCTCTATCTCCGCCGCCATCGCGATCACCGCCCCAACGCATTCCCCACGAATTCCAACCCCAGTTCGAATTGCTAATCACAACACCTACTGCAACGCCGAGGCCGAATGAAATCGCGCCGGTGCTAACCACCTCGCCAGTGCTATAGCGTGGTGGCGGCGGTGGCGCATAACTATAGCCAGGGTAATAGGCGACAGGATCGCCATAGACCACTCGCGGATTGTAAGTCGGGACATAAACGTAGTCCGGCTCTGTCGGTTCGATCATGATCATGTCAGGCGGGGCGGGAATGATTTCAGGCCCCGAATACACAGCTGGCTCACCCGGCCGCAATACATAACCTTGTGGCGGTGTCCGGTTGGCACGCGTCACGACGGCGATCTTTTGCTGCTTCGTAGTTTTCAAATTTCCGCTGGTGGAAGCGCGTTGACGCATGACCTGGATCGCATTCATTACGTCCGTCGGATCATTCACATAAGCTGCACCCAAAGCCGAGGTCCACTGAATATTTGACGCCATTTGATCCAGCACATCCGGGAACGTGGTCAAGCCTTTTACGCTGACATCCCACGGTTGCTGATTTGCTGCGGCCACCAATGCAGCGCCTTTGAGATTTTTGTTCTGTCCCAACCAGGCATCCGCAGCGGTAATCTGATCAGGATAGGTCGAGCCAGCCAAAACCTGCGCCACCAACTTATCTGGAAACAGCGCGATCGGCCCTACCATTTGATACAGCTGTTCCGCTGTCGGCGGCACGTAAGCAGGCTTAGCCGGAGACGCGTCTACCGCCGGTTGATCTGGCGCTTTGGTTTTATCGCATCCTGCCAGCGGTAACATTGCCACACAAAGCGTAGTGCTGAGCATCAATGACAGTGTCTTCTTGTTTTTTAACATGGTGATCTCACAATATTGGCATTTAACGGTGTTGATAGCAGCAAATTAGCACGTAACATTGTGATGATATTAAGAGGTTACAAACTATTGCATGTCCCGCATTTATTGATAGTTTTAAAGATGGAGTAGGCAAAGCCACGTTGATCTAGCCGCTAAGCGGTGCCATAAATTGGGCAATTCAGGAATATTTAGATTCTATTTCTAATAACTAACGCCGCTCAGCGCAGCTGGTTGACAGGACGATAATCCAGCATGTAATTCGCATTCTGGAAAACCATACCAACACTATCCTTCCAATCAACACGCGAAGATGAGAATCGACAAACGTGCTCACAATCAGGGCACGCTAACAGTGATAAAGTTTGAAGGCGAGGAGTCACTTATCTGCGATGCAATAAATTCAATGATTGAATTAAAGGCCACAAAAAATATACTTCCTAAAGGTATTATTGCCAGGTAACAACGCAGGTATTTAGTGTATTGATACAGACGCCATGTAGAAATACGATGTCTGTCATTTTTTAGTTAATGCTATTTTTTATCGACTTAAATTAGCATCATCTTGCCATGGATGATCACCGGAACATCGGTGCATAACTAAGCATATTATATTTTTTTGTAACCGATTGCGTCAATGCTGGATCGTTTTTCAATGACGTCCATACGTGCTTTTACCCACATGTTGATGGCGCATATGATTCAAAAATTGGTGCCGCTAAAAAGCCGACACCGTCGCTCGCAATATACTATTTTGCATCGCTTGGTCTGGTACTCAATGGCGGATGCTCGGCCGCGCAAAATGGCGCATCGGCAGTCGCCATACAAGATTCAAAAGCATCCCCATCATCAGCGGAAGCGAACACATAGGTTATGTCATCGACTTGAACTTCAGTCGGAGAAAGTCGAACAATTGCCATCGCGAACCTTTCAAATTTTTATTTCATTTAATAAAGGAATTAATTTAACACACCACGCGACATCACCGCCAATCACCAGTATTTTGCACGCACATACTTTGTGTGTGATAACACTCAATACCGTGATAAGACAATTGCACAATCGTAGTCTGACTTAGACATTCCGGTTAAAGTGGGTCAGTGTCAGGGAGTGGCTCCTGAATAGGAATAGGCATAGGAAAGCCACCCGGAAGTGGATCTTGCACCGGCGGCGGAGTATCCGGAACGGGTTTATTTGGCGAAATTTCGTCTGGTGGCGGTTCTTGAGGTGTATGCATTATTCACTCCTGATCCAATGTCATGAACGTCGTCCTATTATGAACCACCTACAAATTCAAATGGTACGACGCATGAAAACTTCCCATCGGGTTGAGGAAAAATTACCCATATGAATGACAAAAAAACCAATACTAAATTTTACCCGTCCAGCCAGTTGCGTGCAGAAGCGGTCTGGATAGTCAAATACAGGCCTACAAGCATGCCAGCGTCCGCTTTAATCAACAAAAAGCCCCACAACCAGATGGTGATGGGGCTTCTTTTTTAAATACATGTTGCTACTCTGCACATACTAGCCCGTGAGAAATTAACGGCTGTCTGGTACGAAGGGCATTGGGCGTTATTCCTTCGTATCATTCCTTCGGAAAATCAGTACCAATGCTGGTAGCACGCCATGCTTCGATTTGTTCCAGGCCAGCTTTGAGTTTCTTGCTGACGGCGTCAACACCAAATGTACCAAGCACCAAATGATGTGGTGGATTTTTTGTTTCTGTGACGAGAATCATCGCTGCCGCTGCACGCTGCGGATCACCAGGCTGGTCGCCACTGGAAGCGGCTGTGCCCTTTAAACGCACACCCGCAGTATCGGCATAGTCCGCGATCAGGTTCGGCGTCTGCTTCAAAGAACGACCGGCCCAATCAGTGCGGAATGGGCCTGGTTCAATACAGGTGACGTGAATACCGAGTGGAGCCACTTCTGATGCCAGAGAATCTGAAAAACCTTCTACAGCATGCTTACTGGCGGCGTAATAACCGGAGCCAGGAAAGCCGACTTTGCCAGCCACGGACGTGATATTCAATATATGCCCTTTATGGCGCGCACGCATCCCGGGTAGCACCGCCCGCGTCATGGCGAACAGACCGAATACATTGGCGTCGAATTGTGCCCGTATTTCCGCTTCGTCTCCTTCCTCGACCGAGGATTGATAGCCATAGCCAGCATTATTGACCAGCACATCAATTGCGCCAAAATGATCTTCTGCTGCTTTCACTGCGGCAGTGATCTGAGCAGAATCCGTCACATCCAGCGCCAGCGCTAGAGCATGACCGTTCGCACCTACGGCCAAATCAGCGACGCGGGCCTGATCACGTGCGGTCACAACAACGCGCCATCCGCGTGCGAGGACCTGTAAAGCCAACTCACGACCAAAGCCGGTTGAACAACCTGTGATGAACCAAACGGGTGAATCTGATAAAGAAATTTCGGACGTCATTTGCAACCTTTCAACAATGGTGTGGAATGTGACCAAATCTACTGCAGAGTATACTGCATCGTCGCGGCGACGGTTGGCAAACAGTCAAACGTCTATGAGAAAGAGCTAATAATTAAGATTCTTCGACGCCAGTAAGTAAAAAACGTGAAAACATTTTCAACATTTCGCAGTTTGGCTCCGCAGTTCGTCTCCTATAACGGCAACGATACCAATACATTGCTTGAAGCACTTTATGGCAATGATGGAGTGCAGAAATTCACCACCTTAACAGATGGCTGTCGGTGCTCGTGTATTGATTTTCTTACCTGGATTAATTGCCGCCAGCCCAGCCAAAAGGTTTGCACATCACATCTGCAAATGGCTTTTATACAAGCCCGCGATCAAATCTGATTGCGTCAGCATTCCCACTAAGCGACCATCATCGTCAACCACCGGTATTGAATGGTATCCGCGATCCGACATTAGAGGAACCAGTTCCACAATCGCTTGATGCTCGCTGACAACCGTAACGTCCTTAAACATAATCTGACCGACCACTTCTGGCTTGCTGGAATGCGCCCGTGGAATGGCGCGTAAAAGCTGTCTTATTTTTTTAGCCAGCTGACCGTAATGCTTGAGCTCGATATGCTTGACGAAGTCAGCTTTCGTCACGATGCCGATCACATGGCGGCCTCTTCCCAAAACGGGGATCGCTGTCAATTTGTGCGTCCGCAACAGATTCCATGCCGTTAATAACTCAGTGGCAAAATCAACACTAACGATATCCCGGGACATTAATTCTTTGCATGTCACGACGCCAAACTTGCGTCGCGCCACTTCCATCTCGGTCTCCAGAAATATCTTCTCCAGATCGCCCCTACTAATGTCGAGTACCTGGTTATACCGGCTTAACACAACGTCCAGATCATCCGGCGTAAAACCCACGCGCGAGGTCGGCTCCGGGTCTTTCAGTGCATGCTGGTTGCTATGATCTTTGAACGCGATATGCGGATAGCGGCGTCCGGTAGCGTTGTTGAACAGTATCGCTGTCAGCAAGAGCAAAAAAGTATTCAGGCCAACTGGAACCAACAAAAAGGTATAACCCAATTGATGAATTGCAGGGCCGCCGAGAACTGCCGTCAGCGCCACCGCGCCACTGGGCGGGTGCAAGCAGCGCAACCAAAACATGGCCCCAATGGCAAGACCCGCGGCTAACCCCGCCGCCAGCACTGGCTCGCCAATCAGCTTGGCGCAGGTGACACCGATCAATCCGGCACAAAGGTTACCACCGACAATCGACCAGGGCTGAGCCAGCGGGCTGGCGGGTACCGCAAATAGCAGCACCGCAGACGCGCCCATCGGGGCAATTAACCATAACGCCGCCGATGAATTACCCAACATTAAATAGCTGCACGCACCCGTCAGCGTGATCCCGATCAAGGCTCCGGAACAAGCACGCATCCGCTCAAAACGATCAACCCCGTCGAAACGCGTGAGAATGTCCCAAAGCCATATAAAGTTTTTTTTGATCATCGCTAAATAACGCTGTTCTGAAAAATTGTGAAAGGAATACGCATTGACGAACGCATCGACGAGTGAACGACTTATTAGCGTGTATTTGGCGAATCTTTTTATTTTGACGAATATAACACATTACGATATATTATTTTTAATGCAACTCACTGCTTTAAAAGTTGGCACTGGCGTAATTTCTTCTCCGATCCACGCCTGCAAAGGATCGAAGAGTTCGCGCTTAAAAACAATCGCGACTTGCGCGTATCAATGCCCAACGTCGAAGCTTCACAGGCGCGCTATCAAGTCACGCGCCGGACTATTCCCATCGATCGATGCCAATGCTTCGAAAGATCGATCACGCACGCCGTTGGATCTTTCCTCTTCTGGAAAGACGGTCTTGACCACCTATTCGGTCGGTCTCAACGCATCATGGGAAATCGACTTCTTGGGTCGCATACGTAGTCTGAAAGATCAGGCGCTGGCGCAATATCTGTTCACCGCCGAAGCACGTAAAGCCGCCGAAATTTCGTTATTGTCAGCAGTCGCCGCCCAATACCTGAGCATGCTCGCGTATGACGATCAGTTAGTAGTCACAAGCAACACGCTGACAAGCACCCAAGAGTCATACCGTATCAGCAAACTGCAATTCGACACCGGTACTGAATCAGAACTCGACTTACGTCAGTCGCAAGGCATTCTGGAACAAACATCTGCCAATCTGCAATCGCAAATGCGACTTCGTGCGCAAGCTGAAAACGCGCTGGTCTTGCTGATCGGCCAACCGCTGCCCGACGATCTGCCAGCCGGTTTGCCGCTCGATAGCCAAAATTTGCTCACCGATATTCCCGCCGGTCTGCCTTCTGATCTGCTGATTCGCCGTCCCGATATCGCAGCAGCCGAACAGACACTAGTCGGCGCGAATGCCAATATCGGCGCGGCACGGGCGGCGTTCTTCCCTGCGATTTCACTGACCGGTACGCTCGGTACGCTATCGCCTTCCTTTGGTGGACTGTTCAGCTCAGGATCGCGTGCGTGGTCGTTCGCACCACAAATCTCGCTACCGATATTCAGCGGCGGTGCCAACATAGCTAACCTCGAATGGGCGCAAGTAGAAAAACGTATTGAAATCGCCAATTATCAAAAGGTAATCCAAAGCGCGTTCCGCGAAGTAGCCGACGGCCTGGCCGCTCGTGGCACTTACGACAACCAGATCATGTCGCTGGAACGCTATACCCAAACCCAAAGCCGCCGACTAGAACTATCCGATCTGCGCTATCGCAATGGTGTGGATAATTATCTCAGCGTGCTGACCGCGCAAACCGATCTCTACAACGCGCAGTTGGTATTGATCACCGCACGTCTGCAACGGCTAACCAATCTGGTGGATTTGTATCAGTATTTGGGAGGCGGCTGGATTGAGCACACCGGCGATCAGCCACGTCCTGCCGATGCGGTGGGTGATATCGGTGCTAATGCCACGACGGCTGCAAACGCGACTGCTTCTGCAAAATAAATAGTATCCCTTGGCTGCCCGATCGTATTTATGGTCTGGCAGCCTTTTTTATTGGCCGTCAATCTTTGACGCGGCTCTCGATGACCGACTATTATTCTTTTCTTCCTTTACGACCATTAGCAAAGTGAATCTCGCTTTTTTCCGGTCGTTTGACTTGGCCCTTAACTGCCCTCAAATCAGTCGATCTTTGAGATAACGTAACGTGTAGAACCGACTCTGGTTCAGCAGCAATAAACCCTTCAAACGCATTCAACAGATCCACAATCACCGGCTTACCAAAAGCCTGTTCAATATGCTGATACTGCAAGTCAATTAACGGCGCGATTTCGCTGATTAGCTGATCGCCACTGGGTGCCAGCCGCACCAGCACGCGTCGCCGGTCATCGGCCACCGCGTTGCGGCTGATCAGCCCAACCTCTTCCATACGCGTTAAGACACCGGTCATGCTGGAACTGAGGATTTGACACATCTCACACAGTTCTCGCGGCTCAAGCTGCCCATGTTCATCCAGCAAACGCAGGATTCTCCACTGTTGTTCGGTTAGGCCGAAGTGATTCAGAATGGGGCGAAAGTGAGACATTAGTCGCTCCCGCGCTTTTAGAAAAAGTTGCGGGAGATTTCGATAGACGATGCGATGTTTCAGGGTGTTCTCCGGTTTCGTATTAAGTACGGTCTTCGTTACTTAATATGGTTACTGCTCCGTGGGTGCTTGCCGGTGGTAGACCGGCAGCTAGTGTCTTTCTTTTGCTTCGCCAAAAGAAAGGCACCAAAGAAAAGGCGACCGCAGAGACGCTGCCCTGCGGGTCCCCAAACGTTTTAGCCATCAGTCGGGTGGAGAAACGAACTCGCTTCGCTCAAACATGTTTCCCCACAATTCCCGCCTGAGGGCTAAAACACTTGGCAGCGCCAATGACGGGGTAGGTCAAGTGCCGCTTCAAAAACAACTGCAACGTCAACTGTGGCTGCGCCTGCAAGGTCAACTACAACGTTAACTGTGGCTGCGCCTGCAAAATCAAATGCAACGTCAACTGTGGCTGCGCCTGCAAGGTCAACTTCAACGTCAACTGTGGCTGCGCCTGCAAGGTCAACTACAACGTCAACTGTGGCTGCGCCTGCAAAATCAAATGCAACGTCAACTGTGGCTGCGCCTGCAAGGTCAACTACAACGTCAACTGTGGCTGCGCCTGCAAGGTCAACTGCAACGTCAACTGTGGCTGCGCCTGCAAGGTCAACTTCAACGTCAACTGTGGCTGCGCCTGCAAAATCAAATGCAACGTCAACTGTGGCTTCGCATGCAACAGCAATAGCCTTCATATCGAATGTTATTCAGTTTGCATTAACCTCATCTGCAAAGCTTTATATGTCAGCAAGCCATATTACTGGTAGTACACGATTGTCGCAGCGAAAATTAAGATTTTTTCTGAATCAAGTCAGGCAATAATTGACCACTTTCATCGGTGGTGGAATGTTTTCATCAGCAAGCGATTCACGCAAATTAATTTCGATTGTTCGGCATATCGTATCTAGCGGCAGATCATTCGATTCCATGCCAAATGGCTCCTCTATCTCATCGCCCAACGCATCCAAGCCGAAAAATGTGTAGGCTACGATAGCGACCACAAACGGCGTCATAAACCCAATCGAATCGACCAAACCAAACGGCAAAAGAAAGCAGTATATGTAGGCCGTACGATGCAATAACAGCGTGTAAGAAAACGGAATCGGCGTGCTTTTTATGCGCTCGCAAGCCGCGGCAGCAGCCGCCATCGAAGACAAGCTGGCATCAATCTGGACAGCCAGGCATGGCTCTATCCGTCCCTCTTTAATGCAGCGCTGCAAATCCAGACCCATTTTCAGCATGAGGAAATCTGGTTTGTTTGAAGACTTGTCGATTTGGTGCCATTCAGATTCAAGGAGCAAGCTTTTCAGCTCCGTATCGATGTTGCAATCACGCAGATGGTGGCGCAAAGCATGCGCAAAAGCGATCGCACGATAGATCATGCGTACGCGCGTATCCGCCAGGCCTAGACTTGCGACGGCAGGCTCCGGATAGGAAATCAAGCTTTGACACTGCCGCGAGAAACTCCGGCTTCTATGGACCAGTTCACCCCATAATTTGCGCCCCTCCCAAAACCGGTCATAGGCCGCATTGTTACGAAATCCCAAAAAGATCGCTATTGGTAGTCCGATCAACGTAAACGGAATCGTGGTCAGTGTAATTTTGAGGTCAAACAAATCGCCATGCGTCAGCGTCACCGCAGTGGCAACTAACGTGTTGACAATCAACGACGGCAGAATTCGCGGCATCACCGATCCGCGGAGCAATAAAAACAGCCTGAATCCGGACGGCCGATCTCTGATAATCATTTGGAATCTCTATTTTTTAATTTCACTAACATGTGAGTAATTATAGTGACAATGCCGACAACGCGTCAATCTATCTCATTACGGAAAAAATGTCCTGGGCTTAGTAGCTCTATTGATGGCTTTGTTATTGGCTCAGATGATGGCGGTGTTAATCGCATCATTAGTAGCCCGGCTGATATATACAACGAGCAGTTTTCAACGCATTACATCAATTTATTCCGATCATTCCAATGAGGTAATATCTTTCTTCAGTTGCCTACAAACAAACTTGCAAAGGAAACTCTGAATGGGTAAAAATCGCCTGGAAGCATTTAGTGACGGTGTGATCGCCATCATCATCACAATCATGGTGCTTGAGATGAAAGTCCCGCACGGCGACGATCTCGCTTCACTGCGGCTGATCTACCCAGTCTTCTTCAGTTACATCCTCAGTTTTGTCTATACCGGTATTTATTGGAACAATCATCACCACATGCTGCATGCTGTGCAGAAGATCAGCGGCCCTGTTCTTTGGGCGAATTTGCATCTTCTCTTCTGGCTCTCACTTATCCCATTTGCCACCGGATGGATGGGCGAAAACCACTTTTCCGAGGTGCCAACTGCGCTATATGGCGTGGTTTTGTTGATGGCTGGCATTGCCTACTACATACTCAGTCGCAGCCTGATCAATCTTCATGGAAAAGATTCGCCACTATCCAAAGCTATCGGGAGCGATACGAAAGGCAAATTATCAGTAGTGGGTTATGCTATCGCCATACCCCTCTCCTTCGCCAATCGATGGGTCGCGCTGGCGCTGTATGTTCTGGTCGCAATCATGTGGCTAATCCCTGACAGGCGAATTGAAAAAGTGATTGAGAAAGGAATTTAAAATAATGAGTAAAGGTATTTTTTTTATCGAAGCTTAATGTATTTGGAACAATGGGCCTGAAACGATTGAAAATTTGACTAAGCATTTGAAGTGATTTTGACGAATATCTGCTTTTAAAGCATAAGATAATATCTATAGATTATAGATTTGGTTTATTTTTAGGTATCCGTGAACGTCGCTATTTCAAGACCACAAACTTCACCAAATTCGTCGTAAAGTTAGTCTATTCAAAGTGCAGTTCAACACTGGTTGGCGAACGACCACTACAAATTAATTTATCGAAAGATCAGCGTGAAAAAAAGAAACTTTCTCTTCGCCGCACTGGGTGTGGCCTCTGTCCCGGCTTTCGCAAAAAAACGAACAGAATCCATTAAAGAAACCGGCCCAACACTATTGACGATCAGCGGCGCAATCGGCAAAGGTAATCGTGGCGCGTTAGATCCAGCACTGGATCAAATGATGCACAAGCAAAACATACAATTCGACAAGGCATATGTTTTCAATTTCGCAGCCCTGACTTCCTTACCTGCCGTCGACATAAATCCCACCCTGGAATACGACGCCAAACCGCATAGATTGCGTGGGCCACTGCTAACCGATGTTATCACCGCTGCGGCCGACAAAGCATTGCCCGGAAATACAGCGGTCAAACTACGTGCGGTCGATGGTTATGTGGTGCAGGTCCCATTGTCCGATATACGAAAATATCGCTTTATCGTTGCTACGCATCTGGATGGACAGCCAATTCCCTTAGGAGGATTGGGACCGTTGTGGGCCGTGTACGCGCCAAATAGTTTCCCCGACATGATGGCAAGACCGCTGTCAGCGCGGTTTTCCTTGTGCCCTTGGGCGCTGTATCACCTTGAATTAAGTATTGCCTAGAAGGTTGATCTACTATCGGCGGCTATGCAAAAATTTTAACTTGGCGCTAGGCCGATACAAAATCACATTCTTCCATATACACTTTTTAAATTCATGACGCATTCAACGTTTTTAATGTAGATGAATGCTCCTGGAAGTCTTCCTCGATATGAGACCGTGCGCGGGTAACGTATTCTTCTTTTTCTCCCACAGGCGCAAAATAATGCAGCACCTCTTTCGCCTCTGCCATTCCCTTCAGCCGCGCAATCATCCACGCAGAAATGTATTGCGCCGACAAACATCCGCCAGCAGTTGCCACATTACCTTGCGCAAAAAATGCCTGGTTCAAGATATTTATTCCAGCAGCTTGCACCCATGGCTTACTAGTTGTATCCGTGCACGCAGGTGTTTTGCCTAACAAGCCGAGCTTCGCAAGCAAAAATGTTCCGGAGCATTGTGCCGCTATTAACTGGCGTTCAGGATCGAGCTGTATTTGGCTGAGTATGGAGTTATCACCAGCGACTTCCCGCGTCTTCATGCCACTGCCTATCAACACCGCATCGGCAGAATTAGCTTCGTTCAAATCAATGTGAGCGTCAATCGTTAGGCCGTTCATTGATGTTACGCGCACGGTAGGACTAGCAATGCTCACCTTCCAATTGGCATCACCCAAAAGCGAAATCCGGCTGAGCATTCCATAGGCGATTAATGAATCTAGTTCGTTGAAGCCATCGAAGGTCAAAATAGCTATGTGCATGGTTGGGCTTTAGGTTTAAAAATGGGTTTGTTGGTGGCCATTTTGATCGTGACTTCCTTGTCTAGAATAACAGGTTCAAGAGCTTTAGCGTCATGCACTGGATGCCAAATTCTGATCGGGATGGGTCGGAGGTTTAGGGACGGCGCGGCCTGTAAATTTATATAGGCGACAACAAAGTCAATAGCGAGATCATATTTCCTATTTCTAAACCGACGTGTAGACTCCGTTACCTCGGCTTAAGCGAAGAAGAGACATCACCAGCAAGTTGAAGTCTGAAGCGGTGAACCCTAGTGTAATTTATATGCGGATGTAATCGTGAACTCAGAAAGCTACTAACTTTTCGACCAGATATGCCACTATTCCATAATTTATAATTCCAGGTGCAAATAATGAAACTATCATCAACCATCGTAGTGCTAGCGATTGTAGGGTTGTTGGCATTTACAAATCCAAAACTAGACAGCTACGAGCAACACATTCATCAAACAATCACTCAGGAAGCCAATACAAAGGATGACGTAGCTCGAACACTGGGAACGTTATTTGGAGGGTTGGCTAGCAGTCTCATAGCTAGCAGCACCGTGAGAAATAATTACATTCTGTTTAGCACTTACGACTCAAATCTGGGAAATCAACATCTAAAATTTTTAGGCATCCTTGGTAACTTCTTTCAGATATCAAAACCACTAAAAAGATGATGCTCACTTTGACGGCTGCACATTCTGACAATACACCGCTTCAGATCAACAGCTCGTATCAACCTGCTTCGGTAATCGCAGAATTTACGACGATGATCTGAGGGCATTCAGCCCATCGACAAAAAAAACTGACTTCCTTTCTAGATCAATGACTAACGAATTTAATGGAACAAGGTCATGCTTGCCGGTAAAGCGGCATATCTTCTCGGTTCGCATGATGGAGGTATGTTTGTTGATGGCGCATAAAATCATATACGGTTAACCACCAAACCTGTTTGAACAAAAAGAGGAGAGAAGATTCTCAGTTAAGATAAGGTGGGCACGAGTGATTAAAGGTGAAACTCTCATGTTTGAAATCGCTGTCCAGCGGTGCCGTGCGATAAACGAAGCCATTGCTGATCGTATCCGACACGTTGATCAACTTGGCTAAAAGAGTCAGATTAGTTTGTTGGGTATCGTTGAAGCTTGCCTTCTTTTGTAGCAGATCACTCATCGAGTGCTCCTCAATGAAATTGAAGTGCTTGCTGAGCAAGCCGCACACCACATCGGATAGCTGGATACCGAAAGTCGTTTTCGAGTCTCTAAAAGAAAAGGAAATTTCTTTAGATCCGTTCATGAACTTAAATTTTCTGAGGCTCTGCTGAACAGTCAGCTCTTCATCAAAAATGTGGGTGGATTTCTTGAAGATATACATCGGCCTCACAAAGTAATCGTGCAAGCTGTCGATAAGTATATTGTCGCGGTGGTTGACCAAGAAGGCCAGTTCGTCGAGTTTAGCGGCCTCCGTCAACAATGATTTAAGCATGCCGTCGAAAACAGTCCGAGGAGCGGGAGCATAGGTGTTCAAAAACTCGAGAACCGCGCTTGCGAAATCGCCGGTCTTTTGCCGATCAATGTTCGGATAGCCATAGCTGTCCAATATGTCGAGAAACCCCAAGATATCCTTGGTCACGATAGCATAAAATTCGTTCTTGATTTCCCTATGATAAGCCGCGAAGCTCATCAATCTTTTCTCAGTGAGCAGCGATTCGATAATATCGACCAGCGACCAGTACACAATGTTTAGATTGGTGTAGTGGATATAGATATGACTCTTCAGAAGATACTTAAAGACGGTAGTGAGCTTGCCCGAATTCAGGACGTCCATATAGTCGCCTTTGGCAATATGTTCAAATTTGAATTCGACTGCCGATTCCTGAATTCGAAGAGCTGAACGAAGCTCAGCCTCTCCCGTGAGCGATGTCAGCGCCCGATGAGCAATACCCCCAAGGACGAAATTTTTCATACTTTTGTCGTTGGGTCCATCCTTTTTTAGGTGCAGCTTACGAATATTGTTGATCTCATCGTAGTAGATGACGAACTTATCATTGGCTCCGCGAAGTTGCTTCAGTACGTTTTTGCGGAAGTTGTTGACATCAATGGTGATCGGCATGGAAAAATTTTCTGGTCTGTGGATGTCAGTGCTACCCGCACCTCAAGTCGAGGCCTTTGAGCAGCGGCGATGCCCAGCGCAGCCCCTTGAAGCACTATGAGGCTTGCCAAAAGCAGGTTCTCCAATGTTCGCAGCAGCGCTGTCATTAACGGTAATGCAGTATATTTCAAAATCGCAAAATCGTATATTGCACGCCACTGAATCGCATCGTCGTACCAAACTCACTCGACTTGATCGCCCACTCTTAGGAAATGGCTGAAGGTGGATGAACATTGGTTGCATTACGGTGCATCGCCAGCGAAATTAATTCAGGTGGTGAAAGAAGGAGTCACGAAAAGTGTGAGCAAGCCACCACAAGACGTGATTAATCTCGCAGTTAAAATCCAAGAATTGCCACCCCACCGCCGCTATTTGGTCGAAGAACTGGTCGAACAATTGCAACAGGATGTTAGGTAAAGCTTTTTCGGGACAACTGTTGCCGTCTATTGATTAAAAAAAAGAATAGATAGTTGTCTGGAATCTCAGATGCATCTCGTACAACTTGGTATGAGTTACCGTCGTCACGGATAACAGCCGCCGTTTATCAGTATACAAATACGACAATTCTGTTATCCGTAAAATTTAAAGCGCCAATCACCATTGAGATGTCTGCTAATCAGCTCGTGCGGGGATGCATCGTGCTTGGTGGAATGCGTGAATGGGGAAGGGGTTGCAAGAACTTGCCCGGGGTTGAACGGCATCAGCTGATCCTAAGTGATTAAAGGAGCAACACTATCCAACCGTTCTTGCAGTAAAATCAACGATCACCCGAATTCTCGGCTGATTGCGTCGTATGCACAACTCAAGGCGCATCTGTTCGACACTATACAAATAAAAAAATGGACTTCACTCCTATACTCGGCCAAGTTTTTCATAGTTTTTGGTATTTGATCCCACTGCTGCTTATCGCTGCGGTAGTCAAATCTCCTTGGTTCAAGGGCGTGATGGGGGAGGCCATCGTCAATATCTCGGCGAAATATTTTTTGAACCGTGAGGACTACCATCTCATCAAGAACGTGACCTTGCCCGTTGAGGACGGCACTACCCAGATTGATCACATTATCGTGTCAAGGTTTGGTATCTTTGTGATTGAAACGAAAAACATGAAGGGCTGGATTTTCGGCGATGCCAAGCAAAAGACGTGGACGCAAAAGATATATAAGCACACCACAAAATTCCAAAATCCTTTGCATCAAAATTACAAGCACGTCAAAGCGCTCGAAACGCTTCTGGAACTCGATAGTTCTTTGATTCACTCGGTCATCGTTTTTGTTGGGGACAGTACCTTTAAAACGCCGATGCCGGAGAATGTCACCCAAGCCGGTGGCTATATCAAGCACATCAAATCGATGAATCAGCAGGTACTAGATACCCGTCAGGTGGCAGACGCTATCGAACGTATTCGAAGCGGCAGAAAATCTGCATCGTTTAAGACCAGCCGTGAGCATGTCAAACATGTGAAATCGATTGTCACTGAAAAGGCCAACAGCAACGCATGCCCGAAATGCGGAAGTTTGTTGATCTTGCGGACGGTCAAGTCCGGTGTAAATGCCGGATCGCAGTTCAAGGGATGCACGAAATTTCCTGCCTGCCGTTACACAACAAAATTTGTGCATTGATTATTGGCTGCGGCTAGCGAATTCATCTTACTCCTAGGAAGACTTAGATAATGATTCAATTAGAAGATCAAGAACCAAAATTAAAGATCATTTCAATTCGTAAATCACTGATCAAATTACATACTGACCTGTTTAAAATAGAACAATATGTGGATGCATACATGGCTTACTATCCGTCAGAAATAACAAATCTTGAAAAATTAGTATTAATTTTAGAGGATAGAAGATTTTTTGATCATCGAGGTATCGATTTGAAATCGACTCTTCGAGAAGTAATCAGAGCTGTAACTTTCCGTCGACATGGTGGGGCTAGCACAATCGATATGCAATTTGTTCGAACTGTCACTGGATATAAGACAAAAACCATCAGAAGGAAACTTTACGAAATGCTCTTGGCGACGATAATACAGTTCCGCTATAGCAAGGTGGTAATCTTGAGATCTTATTTATTGTGCGCTTTTTTTGGATCACATATTACGGGAACAAATTCCGCAGCAACAAAAATTTATCAAAAAAATGATACCGAACTATCGGTGGATGAAGCATCATTTATTGCTGCAATGCTTGTCTATCCTCGTCCTGTTTTACCAACGGAATTATGGCAGTCAAGAGTCCAGCGTAGAGCGGACTATGGTAAGCGAATCTACATCGCGAGCAAAGATCGCCTTAAAAAGAAACCAACTTGAAAAATTATTGATATTTTCAATGGAAAAACGTATTGATTTTCCTTCATATAGCTCTTTTTTACGTTCCAAGACTATGGTAAAAATATCATTGTTGAAATTTATCGCTGTACCTTGAACGCCGTTAAGATCCTGAGTAACTTTATTAATCACATGATGATTTATTGTCATCCCTTTTTGTTTTTCGTCTATCAATCGATTAATCGAATTACCAATGCTCACCAATTTCTGTTGTACGTCCCTTTCTAAGCGGAATGAAAACTGGGTAGTCGTTAGCAGAGGTAGGCGAAAATAAAAGGAAGTGAGGCGTACGTTCCAGCGCTTCACGACATCATCATATTCTGCCAATCTTACTGAAAATTTTTCAGGTTCAACATTATTAAAGGATAGTGTTAGCCGTTGCATATGATAAATACGTTCACCAAGTAAAATCGCAATTTCATCAGTAAGCTCTTTAAGTGCCGTGTATTCTTTTTCGTTACCATTAAAGCGCTGTTGTGCCAGCCAATTTCTGCTTTGCCAATGCTGTATTAGCCAATTTCCAATGACACCTGTCAAAATGAAACCAATAACTATAGATATTAGTGAATACAAGACTCTCCCTCCTTCGCAAGCATGAAATGCTTATCTATATTGTTCAACAGGACGACGTCGCGTTAGGCTGAATCAGCTACTGTCATAACAGTTAAAAATCGCCACTTGTAGCACAAATGTAGCACATCGATCAATGAACGCCTGCACTTCCATTTGAGCATGACGTTCAATAATAAAATTACAGTATAAGTGACATCTAAAAGAAAGATCCATCTGACCAAGATCATGCGATCACACTCAGGATAATCCAGCCATCACATTCCCGATCACACCTCACACACGTCAATTCCCCAATCCCCATCAAAACCCGCGTAAAATGCGTCCATCGCGGGTGTAGTTCAATGGTAGAACGAGAGCTTCCCAAGCTCTAGACGAGGGTTCGATCCCCTCCATCCGCTCCAGGTTATGACTGGCACCTGTTTTAGGTGCCGTTTTTTATTGCGGATACGGTTGTTTTGGCTTGCATCAGGGCCTTTTCATCCTGAATCTGACGCTGCGTCATCCGCGCTCCTTTTCACTTTAATTAGCTTTCCATCTCGCATGTCAGAAAATCAACCCAGAAAACCTCTTTTTTATGATCCTACGGAGCGTCGGATTCGTAGTTTTGTGACGCGTGCGGGGCGGTTGTCGATTGCGCAAGGGCGGGCTATTGAGGAGTTGGGGCCGCGGTTTTGTGTGCCTTATGAAAAAAACGTGCTTGATCTGGATAAGACGTTTGAGCGCTCTGCGCCGACGATTTTTGAGATTGGCTTTGGGATGGGTGAAACCAGCGCCAAGATTTCGGCGGGTATGCCTGAGAAAAACTTTATCGGCGTTGAGGTACATACGCCGGGCGTAGGTAGTTTATTGAAGCTGATTGGCGAACAATCGCTGTCGAATCAACGGATTATTCAGCATGACGCGGTGGAGGTGTTGACGCATATGATTGCGCCTGATTCATTGGCTGGCGCGCATGTGTTTTTCCCAGATCCGTGGCACAAGGCGCGGCATAACAAACGGCGTTTGCTGCAAGGCCCGTTAGTGAGTTTGCTGGCATCGCGGATTGCGCCGGGTGGTTATTTGCATTGCGCTACTGATTGGGAGGAGTACGCAGAGCAAATTCTGGAGGTGTTGAGTGCTGAACCGACGCTGAAGAATACGGCTGAAGGTTATGCGCCGCGTCCGGATTATCGTCCGATCACCAAGTTTGAAAACCGCGGCATCAAGCTTGGACATGGCGTGTGGGATGTGGTGTTCGTCAAAATTTAACGCAATTTACGGGGTGCTTTTGTCGGTTTTAAGCCATTTAAGCCATTTAAGCCTTTTAAGCATTGAGCAACGCTGGTTGCTCTGCTGATTTCTTTCATTTAGTCACTCGGATTTGACTCTCACTTTTGACGTCGACCATCGCTTTTTGTTTGCCCTGGTAGTTTTCTAAAAAACAATTTTTCCCATTTCCCTTTGCCATCGCTGTTGCGATGTCTGCAAAAATGTCTCAGTCGAACGCCTTTTCCAAGCTACTGATCAGTATGCCTAGTCTTTCCACGGTGCCATTCGGTACAATCCTGACATGCTTTCAGAATTCGACCTTATCTCTCAATATTTCACCCGTGCACCACGTGCCGACGGGCAGATTGCGCTTGGCGTGGGCGATGACTGCGCATTGCTGATGCCGACGGCTGGCATGCAGTTGGCTGTGTCATCGGATATGTTAGTTGCTGGTCGGCATTTTTTTGCTGATGTCGATCCGTATTCGTTGGGTCATAAATCATTGGCAGTGAATTTGTCCGACCTTGCGGCGATGGGTGCCCGGCCACTTGGCTTTACGTTAGCATTGGCTTTGCCGGAGGCGCGTGCAGAATGGTTAGCGCCATTTGCGGCCGGATTGTTGGCGCTTGCGGATGCACATGATTGTGAGTTGATTGGTGGTGATACGACTAAAGGTCCGCTCAATATCTGCATCACGATCTTCGGTGAGACCTTGCCCGGACAGGCGCTGCGGCGTGATGCGGCGCGGGTTGGTGATGATGTTTGGGTGTCTGGCACGCTGGGCGATGCGCGATTGGCGCTGGCGGGTTATCGCTGTGAGTTCACCGATCAAATCGTTATGAGTGACGATGAACATGCCCGCGCTGCGACGCGCATGCATCAACCGACACCACGTGTGGCACTGGGTATCGCTTTGCGGGGAATTGCGCATGCCGCGATTGATATTTCCGATGGTTTGGCGGGTGATCTCGGCCACATATTGGAGCGCTCTGGCGTGGGCGCGACGTTGGCGGTGGATTGTCTGCCATCGGGACCTGTTCTGCGGCGACAAACCCAGGCTTTGCAGCGTCAATTTACGCTCGCTGGCGGCGACGATTATGAGTTATGTTTTACTGCACCGGCGGCAAAACGCGACGCAGTTCTGAACGCAGGAACGGCAACCGGTACCGAGGTGATACGGATTGGTTGTATCGATGACCTGCCGGGACTACGTTTTATCGATTCACATGGCTTGCCGCTTGATTTACAACTGACTTCTTTTGATCACTTTCGCACAACATGAATCCAATACCATCATTAACGCCAACGCAGACGCCATCTCAAAAGCCTATTAATTCCAGGGGTAAGGTAAAAGCCACAGGCCGTTTTATGCTGTCACATCCTGCTCATGTGATCGCTCAAGGTTTTGGAAGTGGGTTGTCGCCGATCATGCCGGGTACTTTTGGTACCTTGTTTGCATGGCTGTCATTTTTGGTGTTGTCGGTACGGTGGCCCCATTACTTTACGCAGTTGAACTGGCTGGTCATTATTGCTGCGGGGTTCATCGTTGGTATCTGGACCTGCCAACGCACCGGGCGCGATCTGGGTGTTGCCGATCATGGCAGCATGGTCTGGGATGAGATTATTGCCTTTTGGCTGGTGTTGGTTGTGATTACTCCCGCGCCATTGTGGACACAGTTTTGGGCGTTTATTGTGTTTCGCTTTTTTGATATGGTCAAACCGCCGCCGATTGGGTATTTTGACCGCCACATGAAAGGCGGATTAGGTGTCATGTGGGATGATATTCTGGCTGCGTTTTACACGTTGCTGGTATTTGCTTTATGGCGCGTTTATTGAGCGCCTTGTAAAAGTTGTTTAAGCTTAATCGATGGCATTTCTACGTTGCGCCGATTGCATCTGAGCGCGACAAGTGGCAGTATGTATTGATTGATCTGAACCACAAACAGGAGCAAAAGAATGGAAACCAACGTCGAAACTGATCAACTAGTTGACCTCGCTACAGAAGTGGGTCGGGCGTTGAAAGCCAAAAGATGGTTATTGGCAACAGCCGAATCCTGCACCGGTGGTGGCGTCTCGCAAGCCATCACTGATATTGCGGGTTCGTCGGAATGGTTTGATTGCGGTTTCGTCACTTATTCGAACGCATCCAAGACGGAATTGCTGGATATTTCAGAAGCGCTGCTTGCACAACATGGCGCTGTCAGCGAAGAAATCGCCGGCGCAATGGCCGAGAGCGCCCTTGCCAATAGCGGCGCGGATGTTGCGCTGTCAACGACCGGTATCGCCGGTCCCGGCGGCGCTGTGCCTGGCAAACCAGTCGGCACGATCTGCTTTGGCTGGACGACCGGACACCAAACACATACTGAACGATTGATTTTCCATGGTGATCGACATGCCATACGCGAGCAAACGATCGCCCATTCGCTACAAGGATTGTTGCGATTTTTGAAATAACAAGGGTTTTTGGCAAAGCGGAGCGAGACTTACACTAAGTTTTCCTAACCTTTACTAAACTGCATTGATTCATCCGAAATCAATATTGGGTGGTGAAAGTTAGGTGAAACTCAGTGAGAAACCTGCTCCTTATCGCTTTCTATTGACTTAATCTCTGCTCAGGCACGAAAGCGATTAATCGCATCACGCGTTTCCAATGCGACGCGTCGTGCGGCTCTCGCAAAATCTTCTCCCGCGGCTTCGTCCACTTTTGCGTACAAAATAGCGCGTGATGAATTGATCATCATGCCGTTGCCATTTGCTGTCTTGCCCGCGTTCACAGTCGCCTGAATATCGCCGCCCTGGGCACCGACTCCCGGTACGAGCAAAGGCATGTCGCCGATGATATTACGCACTTGCGCCAGTTCTTCAGGGAATGTTGCGCCAACGACCAGACCGCATTGCCCATTAGTATTCCATTTATCAGCAACAAGTCGGGCGACGTGCTGATACAACGGCTTGCCCTCGACATTCATAAATTGCAGGTCGGAACCACCTGGATTGGATGTGCGGCACAAAATGATAGCGCCGCGATCTTTCCATTCCAGATAGGGCGCAACTGAATCCCAGCCCATATACGGACTCATTGTCACGGCATGCGCACCATATCGCTCGTAGGCTTCACGGGCGTATTGCTCGGCGGTCGCGCCGATGTCACCGCGCTTGGCGTCGAGCACGATAGGAATAGTGGGATAGACGCTGCGTATATAGTCGCAAATCGCTTCGAGTTGATCTTCGGCTCGCAATGCTGAGAAATAGGCGATTTGCGGTTTAAACGCGCATGCCGTATCAGCGGTAGCGTCGATGATTGCCTTGCAGAAGGTGAAAATCGCGTCCGGCTGATTGTGCAAATGGGGCGGAAATTTAGTAATATCCGGATCAAGCCCTACACAAAGGAGCGAATTGTTGACAGCCCAGGCGGCGGATAATTTATCAATGAAAGACACGATGAAGCCCTAATAATGCGAATGTCGCCATTGTAACTTGTTGCCATCGTCATAGCGGTTTCTTAGAGCCTTAACTGGATAATTACGCTGACCATTTTGCGATCTGCGATATTGATGCCAATATCACTCTTGAACGGTACCCTTGTTAAGAATTAGTCCACTATTTAGCTCTTGAGCCGACACCAATAGTTTGCTACCGTTCAACTAAGGCCATCTGGCCTGTCCAAATGTTAAGGAAGAAACATGCAAAAATCCGTTAAATGGCTGGCCATCGTGGTAGCCGTCTCTTTATTAAGCGCGTGTGGCTATAACGATTTCCAGACCAAAGATGAGGCTGTCAAAGCTGCTTGGGGCGAAGTGGTGAATCAATATCAGGGCCGGGCTGATCTGGTGCCTAAAATTGCACAAATTGTGAAGGCGTATGCGACGCATGAAGAAGCAACCTTCGAAGCCGTCACTAAGGCGCGCTCGGCGGCCACCAGCTTTCAGATAACGCCAGAAGTACTCAACGATCCGGCCGCTTTGGCGAAATTTCAACAGGTTCAAGGACAATTGTCCTCGGCCTTATCACGCTTGATGGCGGTGTCGGAAAACTATCCGCAACTCAAAGCAGATGGTCTGTATCGGGATGCACAATCGCAGCTGGAGGGCGTAGAAAACCGGATCAAAGTCGCACGTAATCGCTACATCGTAGCCGTGCAGGATTACAACGTGCTGGCGCGTAGCTTCCCGACCAATCTAACTGCAAAAGCGATGGGTTATGCGGTTAAACCGTCATTCACCGTGGATAACGAAAAAGCGATTTCGACTTCACCCGATGTTGATTTCGGTGGGAAAAAATAATGGTATCAACGGCGACATCGGCTAACTCTCACCGCGTTAAAGCGCCGAGGGCGCATGTTTGTCATGCTGTCGTCGTCGCACTTTGGCTGGCACTTCTTACCATCGTGGGAACGCCAGCCCTCGCGCAAGCAGAAAAATTGGTGGCAGTTCCGCCCTTACAGGCGCATGTCACTGATCAGATTGGGTTGTTGCAGCCGCAACAGCGCGATACGCTGGAGTCGGTATTAAGCGCATACGAGACCCGTACCGGCAGCCAAATCGCGGTATTACTGATGAGCACCACCGCGCCAGAAGCCATCGAAGACTACAGCATCCGCGTGGCCGACGCCTGGAAATTGGGACGTAAAGGCGTGGATGACGGCGTCATTTTGATCGTCGCCAAGGACAACCCGAGTGGTTTACGTCGCTTGCGAATCGAATCGGGGCGCGGCGTTCAGGGCGTGCTAACCGATGCCCAGTCGAAAAGAGTGCTGCAAGATGTGATCGCACCTTACTTTCAGAAAGGTGACTTTTACGGTGGCTTGACCGCGGGTGTGACTGCGATCACGGCTATCCTCGATCAACAGACGTTGCCGCCAGCAGAGCGCAAGCAACCACAACATCAGGAGTCGGATTCCGGCATTTTTGGGGCATTGGCACCGTTGATTTTTGTCGGATTCATCGTTTTTATGATGTTAAATTCACGCCGACGCGGTGGCGACGGTAGCGGTCCAGGTTCAGGTAATTCGCTCAACAGCAATGTTTGGGGAAATGCTGCTGGAGTTGTCATCGGCAGTCTCTTAAGTCAGTCTGGACGCGGCGGTGGAGGCGGCGGATTTGGTGGTAGTGGCGGCGGTGGAAGCTTCGGCGGAGGTGGCGGTGGTTTTGATGGCGGCGGTGCTTCGGGGAACTGGTAAATGAAAAAAATAATGACACGACTGTACCGGCACTTCATCACAACTAGTCGGACTGCGCGAAAAGCATTTCCGGCAATTACGCTGATGGAAATACAAGCCAAAATAGCCGAAGGTGAACGCACGCATCGCGCCGAGGCGAGGATGATCGTGGAGTCCTCGTTGAATTTGCGAGCGGTGCTAAATGGTGTTACCTCCCGTCAGCGCGCACACGAGCTTTTTTCACATTACCGGATGTGGGATACCGAAGAAAATATCGGCGTTCTGCTCTACGTGAACATCGCTGACCATAAAGTCGAGATCATCACCGACCGTGCAGTCGGTCGGGCAATCCCTTCGGCAGAATGGCAAGCAGTATGTCAAACCATGACCCGCGAATTCGCCAACGGCACTTTTCATGACAGCACGCTTGCTGCCCTGGAAAAGCTAAATGGTTTGTTGACGTACCACTTTCCGGATGCCGATGGAAAACGCAATGAATTATCGGATCGACCTTTGATGCTTTGATATTTTACACTTGGCTTTGATTCAGCACTTGATGCTGCACTGATCCGGTTCATCGAAAAAAAGTGAGTGATTCAGACTGCGCAGAGGAGAAATTTTGTCTTGTTACAAAATTCTCCGCGCTTCGCCGTTATCGCATAAAACGACCAATCAAACCTCACCGCATCAGCCGTAATGCACAAATCAACCATTCTCATAAACCCATTGCAGCAATGCATCCTGCGCCGCTTGCCCGCGCGATGCGTTTCCGTGATTGATTAGGCAGACCACTACGTAATATTTACCGGAAGCTGCCAATACGTAACCGGCAATCGCCCGAACGTCATTGAGCGTGCCCGTTTTTACATGCGCCTGACCGGCGACGCCCTGCCCTTTCAGTCGATTGCGCATGGTGCCGTCAAAACCGACCAATGGCATCGAAGACATAAACTCAGGCATGGTCGGCGATTGATAGGCGGAGGCCAGAATGCGGCCCATCGTGCGTGCCGAGATGCGTTCATTGCGGGACAAACCGGCACCGTTTTCGATCACCAGATCAGTCGCATCAATCCCCTTGTTGGCAAGCCAGCTTTGTACCGCACGTGCACCGCGTTCTGGCGTGGCAGGCAATTTCAGGATATCGGCGGCAATCGTCAGCAACACCTGACGCGCCATGACGTTGTTGCTATATTTGTTGATGTCACGAATCACCTCCGGCAAGGTCACTGAATTCCACTCGGCAATAAACCGCGTCCCAACCGGTACAATGCCCGTTTTGACTGTGCCGCTGAGTGTGCCACCAAGGTCACTCCACATTTGACGAAATACTGCGCCGAAATAGGCGTTGGAACTCATTGTGTAGGGATTGATATACCAGGTTTTATCACCGCACGATGCTGGCAACGCGCCACTAAAATTGGCGCCCTTTTCATCAAAAGTGGCCAATAGCTTTCCTTGCCAGTCGCCGCATGCGCCTTTGCCCAAGCGCGGTGGTATGACTTGATAGCCGGCCATGGGTGGATCGACCACGACGCGGTTCAGACCGGTTGATTCATCCTGCATAAATTGGAACGTCAATGTCTTGTAATTCAACAACAAAGCATCAGGACCTACGTTATACGGCTTTAAAGGGTCGCCATCAAATTGAGATGGATCATAAACGTTCTCGTCAAAAATGCTGCGGTCCAGCACGACATTCCCGCGAATATCCCGAATACCTTTGGCGCGGATTTGGCGCAGGAATAACCAGAAATTTTCCAGCACTAATTTAGGATCGCCGCTGCCCTTAAAAATCAGGTCGCCCTGCAAAGTATTGCCAATTTGTTGCCCGTCGGTATAAGCCGCTGTCTTCCAGTTAAACGTCGGGCCTAACAATTCGAGCGCGGCATCGGTGGTGACCAGCTTCATCGTGGAGGCAGGATTAAATGGTGTATTGATATTATTTGCAGCCAACACTTTGCCACCGACCGCGGCCTCTTGCACGTAAATTCCCGCATTTTCTGATGGAATACCCGCTGCCTGAAGCGCGGCGGTGACCGACCGAGGCAAACCTGAAGATGCCAAATCCTGGGCGTTACTGACTGAATAGGGAAAAAATAAGAGCGACGAAAAAAGCAGTGCACCACTGAGGATCGTACGGAATTTGTTCGGCATGGAGTTCAGGAAATGAGGGAAATGAGGGGTCGCATGCGTGATTATCCCATGCTATGCAACGCGATCAATTGATGCGTTGTAAGAGAACTGCGCAAATGCTATTTTTGGACCCGGAGGTAGAATTAAAAAATCCTCAACACAAAGGACCTATTGGAGAGGGCTTACAACAGAGCATCAACATTTTTGATGTGATGAGTGTATTTTTCGGTGTATTTTGCGCACGCGAGAAATCGTCTTACGCAATGTAGTTTAATTCAGAAAAGGATAGCAACATAGCGCGCATAACAGTCAGCGCGCCATATTAAGTAGTCGATCGGATTTAGACAGATTATCCGATCATGTCCACCTTCGCGGTGAAAATTGCCCCTTCTAAATCATTGAACTAATTAATTGAAGCACGATGAATGCGAAGACAGAGCCGACAACCAATCCAACCGTACATAATCCGCCGTGCGCGATTTTTGAGTGTACCGGCACTTCTGCAAATAAGATTAGTCCGAACAGCGCCATGGGGATAAAGAAAAGAAAATTAGCGATCAGGAAGTTTTGCATGGCTGTCTCCGTCTTTTGATTATATTTTAAGTATAGTTTGCAAAAAGCAATAAGCAAGACGTTGATATGACAGTCGACGTCATCAATGCCTTAATAGGCGACTTAAAGTGGCGTTTTAATTAACTTATAAGCCTTCAGTGATCCCCACCTTCAGGCGCTCAACCTTAACTAAAAACAACATAATGCGCGGCATTAAACCTTTTTAGTGCGCTCTTATGCTGGGGTGCACAATTTTTTCTTGACCGGCGTTTGTGGCAGGATTACCATCCGCTTGTTTTCATTTTATGGAGCCCCATTCATGGGCACTTGTTCGAGTGACAGTTGTTGCCAGACCCGTTCTGGCATCGTCTCGGCAAGATAACGCAGGCTTCCCCTGCCGTCATCTCGCCGCTGGCGAATGATGGTATCCCAAAGATCTTTGCAGACAATGTGTTTGAATGTGTTTGCTTTGATCGTAGATTTCCATTACCCGATAAAGATAGTTACTTAAATTACGTCAGCATTGCTTGTGTGTTTCTGCGTTCACGCATTGCCATGACCGCGTTTTCGTCAATTAGCGCTGAGTTGACGCTCGCTGTGGAGTGTTGGCGAGACGTTGCGACGACGCGTCATCCGACGAAACGCCGATAGTGAGCGACAACAGTTGGTAGCGATGTTGCGTCAACAGTCCCGCTGGTGACAATTGCGTACCAAGTTAGTATCAATTTGGTGCAAGGTTTATACCCAGTTGGCGTTACTATCGCGAAGTAGTTTACATGCTCGCGCAGGCAATCATCTTTATCGTTAAAAGATCACCGGTTAATTTTACAGTTTTACCCTTTGCAGTAGGAGGATTTGATTTTTTTGCCCCGTCTGTCGTCGATTGTATGTCGTCAATATCGATATGCATATCGTTAACATTAATGACAGGCCGTGAAGAGTTGGAAGTAATTCCAGTAGTCCTGATAAGGCAATCCCTAAAATTTCAGTTAAGTGTTGGCCCTTAGTAATGGTGTCAGATGCATAGTCGTAGAAATCTGCGGCGGCATAAAGAACGCACCATCGGTTAGCAGTATCGGAGACTTTAGTGATGACCTTGAAACGCCACGATTGCGCGAGCAGTCACGCGTGTGCCCAATAGCAGTCCAACTGATTGGGCGGGACAGATCAACGCGGCCGAGAATTCTATATAGAAAAAATAACGCTATGAATTTGAATCTCTTGAAAGACTCCTTTGTCAGGTTTGTTCATGCCCAT
This sequence comes from Glaciimonas sp. Gout2, assembly GCF_035018905.1. Lineage (NCBI taxonomy): Bacteria > Pseudomonadati > Pseudomonadota > Betaproteobacteria > Burkholderiales > Oxalobacteraceae > Glaciimonas > Glaciimonas sp. Gout2. Next base: position 171,740 of record NZ_JASJXA010000001.1, read on the forward strand.
GGTATGGACCGACATTTCCGCCGCTTCAGTAGCGACATGTTTAGTAGTACGCCGACCCCAAATGAAGTGCCACCAACGCTAGCCCAGCATTTGCTCAAAGCTGCGCGGGCCGATCTACCGAGTTTGCTGGAACAATTGAAAAGCCGTACTGATGGCCTGACCGATTCCGAGGCTGATGCAATTCGGCTTGTAGTTGGCCCTAACGAAGTCGAGCATGAAAAGCCGTTGCCGTGGTGGGCGCATTTATGGCAGTGCTATAAGAATCCATTCAATCTTCTGCTGACCGTTCTGGCGGCGGTATCGTTTGCGACCGAAGACATGAAAGCCACCGTCGTCATCGGGACGATGGTGGTGTTATCGACGCTGATGCGCTTTGTGCAGGAATCACGTTCAAACAGTGCAGCCGATAAGTTGAAGGAAATGGTCAGTAATACCGCAACCGTATTGCGCCATGATCTGGTTTCCGATATTGCCGATGAAGCGTTGCGCTATTTTGATGTCACTTTGCATCCAAAGGGTGCGCGCCGAATTGAACTGGCGATCAAAAAACTGGTTCCGGGCGACATCGTCCAACTATCCGCTGGCGATATGATTCCAGCCGATTTGCGTTTGCTGACAGCCAAGGATTTGTTTATCAGCCAAGCCGCCATGACCGGCGAATCGCTACCGGTAGAAAAATTTCTACAGCATCGCGGTGAAGCAACTAACAATCCTCTGGAGCTGGACAATCTTTGCTTCATGGGCACCAACGTCATTAGCGGGTCAGCGACTGCGATTGTCGTCACGACCGGCAATCAAACGTATTTTGGCGCACTGGCCGAACGCGTCACCGCCACCGACCGCACGCCGACTGCGTTTCAGCTTGGTGTCAATAAAGTCAGCTGGCTATTGATTCGCTTCATGATGGTGATGACGCCGATTGTCTTCTTTCTGAATGGCTTCACCAAAGGAGACTGGGTTGAGGCGTTTCTGTTTGGCTTATCCGTCGCGGTTGGTCTCACGCCGGAAATGCTGCCGATGATTGTCACCTCGACGCTGGCTAAGGGTGCAGTCGCACTCTCGCGCAAGAAGGTGATTGTCAAACGACTGGATGCGATCCAAAATTTTGGTGCGATGGATGTCTTGTGTACGGATAAAACCGGCACATTGACCCAGGATAAAATTTTTCTGGAGCGGCATACCGATATTCTAGGTAAGCAGGATGACTTGGTGTTGGAATACGCTTACCTGAATAGTCACTATCAAACCGGCCTTAAAAACCTGCTTGACGTGGCGGTCCTGGATCATGCCGAGCTGCAACGCGAAATGGCGCTGGCTTCTGCGTACCGCAAGGTTGATGAAATCCCGTTCGATTTTCAGCGGCGCCGGATGTCGGTGGTCGTCAGCGAACGTGAGGATCATCATGAATTGATTTGCAAAGGCGCGGTCGAAGAGATCGTCTCCATTTGTACCCACGCCCGCCACAACGGGACGGTAGTGCCATTTAGTGCTGAGCTTCTCAAAGAAATCCACGAGACTACTGCCAGCCTCAACGCAGAAGGTTTACGCGTCGTCGCGGTGGCCGCTAAAGATTTGCCGCCGACCAAGGAAGTCTATGGCGTGGCCGACGAGTCGGATTTGGTGCTGATCGGTTACATTGCCTTCCTCGATCCCCCAAAGGAATCGACCAAACCCGCATTGGATGCATTGAAAAAACACGGCGTGACGGTCAAAATTTTGACTGGCGACAACCAACTGGTAACGGCCAAAATTTGCCGTCAGGTTGGCCTGACCGTCGATGGCATGTTGCTGGGTTCTGACGTCGAAGATATGAGCGACGCAGACCTGGCGATTGCAGTCGAAAAGACCACCGTATTTGCCAAACTCAGTCCGACGCATAAAGAACGTATCGTGCGTAGACTGCATGACAACGGCCACGTGGTCGGCTTCATGGGCGATGGCATCAACGACGCGCCTGCGTTACGCGCAGCAGACATCGGTATTTCGGTCGATACTGCGGTCGATATCGCGAAAGAAGCAGCCGATATCATTCTGCTGGAAAAGAGTTTGATGGTGCTGGAAGAGGGTGTTCTGGAAGGTCGTAAGACGTTTGCGAACATGCTGAAGTACATCAAGATGACGGCCAGCTCCAACTTCGGCAATGTCTTTTCTGTACTGGTAGCGAGTGCATTTTTGCCCTTTTTGCCCATGTTGCCGCTGCATTTGCTAGTGCAAAATCTGCTTTACGATATCTCACAAATTACGATTCCGTTCGACAATGTGGATAAGGAATTCTTAGAAAAACCACAGCGTTGGGACCCGAAAGAAATCGGTCGCTTCATGATCTTTTTTGGTCCGATCAGTTCGATTTTTGACATCGCCACTTTCGCCTTGCTATGGTACGTATTTGGCGCCAATACCAACGAGCACCAAACCCTGTTCCAGTCGGGCTGGTTTATTGAAGGCTTGCTGTCGCAAACGTTGATCGTACACATGATACGGACCCGCAAGATACCGTTCTTCCAAAGCCGTGCTTCGTGGGCGCTCATCAGCATGACCGTCATCATCATGGCGATTGGAATCTTGCTGCCGATGTCGCCTTTGGCGCATTACTTCAAACTGCAAGCGCTGCCGCTGAGCTACTTCCCATGGCTATTGCTGATATTGGGTGCGTATGCGGTGCTGACGCAGATGATGAAGGGTTGGTATGCCAAACGGTATGGCTGGCAGTAAAAAAGTGGGCTTAGGAATGGCTTAGGATGGCTTAAAAATGGCTTGAGAATAAGCCGATAGAAATAGCGTCTAGAAGGCGGACAGCATTTGCTGGCCGCTTTTTTTTATGCCGGCACCGTAGAGAGATATGGTGGGCCAAGCGTCCCCGACATGCGGTGTTTTCGGACACTCTTTGCACCACGCTCGTGAGAATCTTAGGAGATCAAACCCGCAGCAATATTGATCGACAAACCGAGAATCGCCGAGTTAAATAAAAACGTCAATATCGATTGCACTAATACTGTCTTACGCATTGAGCGGGTCATGACGCTCACATCCGAGGTTTGTACTGCCACCGCTAATGTGAACGAAAAATAGAGAAAATCCCAATAATCGGGGTTTTCTTCGCCCTCAGGAAACCGTAAAGGTGCCGGTCCAATACCAGAACTATAAAACAGTCGCGCATAGTGCAAGGTGAACATGGTGCCAACCAGAAACCACGATCCGAGAACGGTCAATCCAGTAAATAGATAGCGGACTTCCTTCGGCCCCGGCAAAAAGTCCTTGGCCTGAGACAACCCAAAAACGACCGCGGCGATACTGGCCATCGCCGCAATGCAAATCAACATCAGGATCATACTGTCGTTTTCGTCCTCAATCGCGGCCCGCTTTTTAACTTGTGCCGATCCAGCTCTCACCATCATCCACCAGATGGCGATCAGATATCCCCACACACCGGCGTTCCAGCTGATGAGCCCACGGGTAATGGTCGACCCATTCGGCAAGAGTGCCCAGATGACGCCACCAAAGATCACAGCGAGCACCAGACGTGGATGAGTATGAAAAACCAGATTACGAATACGCATTCTTTAAGACCTTAAAAATAGAAGTGGCAGATTTGGAGACCACGCCCAAACGTTCATGCCAGATCATCATAGCGGCAACCCTGCTTTCACGACAAGATTCCCTTGTAACAAAACCTCTTTGTATTTTTATTGACAAAAAATTAATATCGCCGCCTGTGATTAATTGTAGCGGCTTTGGTAAATAAAAAAGAGAGTACAGAACATCACTCTTGAAAAATCAACTAACCACCCCTATACTTAGCACTCGTTAGGTGAGAGTGCTAACAATCTCCCTGACCTAGTCACTTTTTCTGTGCGGCACATTGTAAAAGCCAAACTAATCGGTGCAGTCGTTGCTGCAATGTTGCTGCAAAAATTATAACTTGTTGAATTTTGAAGGAGTTACACATGGATCTTCGTCCTTTGCATGACCGCCTCGTCGTTAAGCGTCTAGATGTTGAAACAAAAACTGCATCAGGTATTGTTCTGCCAGAGGCAGCAGCCGAAAAGCCTGATCAAGGTGAAGTATTGGCTATTGGTAACGGCAAGATTCTGGAAGACGGCAAAGTTCGCCCGATGGCAGTTAAAGTCGGTGAGCGCGTTCTTTTCGGCAAATATGCAGGTCAGGTAGTAAAGGTCGATGGCCAGGAACTACTGATTTTGCGCGAAGAAGACATCTTCGCTATCGTCGAAGGTAAGTAATTCATAGTTCAGATTGATCGAAGCCCATTGCAATTTTCGCAATAAGGCCGCTTCGATCTCTACGCTCTACATTCAACCGTATTCAGGAGAATCAACATGGCAGCAAAGCAAGTAATTTTTGGTGATGATGCACGTGCCAAGATCGTTAATGGCGTCAATATTCTAGCCAACGCAGTTAAAGTCACTCTGGGCCCTAAAGGCCGTAACGTGGTTCTGGAGCGTAGCTTCGGTGCTCCTACCGTTACTAAAGATGGTGTTTCAGTTGCTAAAGAAATCGAACTGAAAGACAAGCTGGAAAACATGGGCGCGCAACTGGTTAAAGAAGTTGCTTCCAAGACTTCAGATAACGCTGGTGACGGTACTACTACTGCAACCGTGTTAGCACAAGCTATCGTGCGCGAAGGTTTCAAGTATGTTGCAGCCGGTTTCAACCCAACTGACCTGAAGCGCGGTATCGACAAAGCTGTTGTCGCCATCGTTGCTGAAATCAAAGCATTGGCTAAGCCAACGACTACTAGCAAAGAAATCGCACAAGTTGGTTCGATTTCAGCTAACTCCGACACCGACATCGGTGAAATCATTGCTAAGGCAATGGACAAAGTCGGTAAAGAAGGCGTTATCACTGTTGAAGATGGTAAGTCACTGGAAAACGAACTAGACATCGTCGAAGGTATGCAATTCGACCGTGGCTATTTGTCACCATATTTCATCAACAACCAAGAAAAACAAGTTGTTGCTCTGGAACAGCCTTACGTTCTGTTGTTCGACAAAAAAATCTCTAACATCCGTGATCTTCTTCCGGTATTGGAGCAAGTCGCTAAGTCGGGCCGTCCGCTGCTGATCATTGCAGAAGACGTCGAAGGCGAAGCACTGGCAACTTTGGTCGTCAATAACATCCGCGGCATCCTAAAAACTGCTGCTGTTAAAGCACCAGGCTTTGGTGATCGTCGTAAAGCAATGCTGGAAGACATCGCTATCCTGACCGGTGGTCAAGTGATTGCTGAAGAAGTCGGCCTGACATTGGAAAAAGTAACATTGGCAGAACTAGGCCAAGCTGCACGTATCGAAATCAGCAAAGAAAACACTATCATTATCGATGGCGCTGGCGAAGCAATCTCGATCGAAGGACGCGTTAAGCAAATCCGCGCCCAAATCGAAGAAGCAAGCTCTGACTACGACCGTGAAAAGTTGCAAGAACGTGTTGCCAAGTTGGCTGGCGGCGTTGCACTGATCAAAGTCGGCGCAGCTACTGAAGTCGAAATGAAAGAAAAGAAAGCACGCGTTGAAGATGCATTGCACGCTACGCGCGCTGCAGTTGAAGAAGGCGTTGTTCCTGGCGGCGGCGTTGCTTTCTTGCGCGCACGTGCTAACGTTAAAGATCTGAAAGGCGACAACGCCGATCAAGATGCTGGTATCAAAATCGTGCTGCGCGCAGTTGAAGAGCCATTGCGTCAAATCGTATTTAACGCAGGCGACGAGCCATCGGTTGTCATCAATGCAGTATTGGCTGGCACAGGTAACTACGGTTACAACGCTGCTAACGGTACTTACGGTGACTTGGTTGAGCTGGGTGTTCTTGATCCAGCAAAAGTAACACGTTCAGCATTGCAAAACGCTGCTTCTGTTGCTGGCCTGATCCTGACAACTGACGCAATGATCGCTGAATTACCAGACGACAAATCAGGTGGTGGTATGCCTGGTGGTATGGGTGGTATGGGCGGCATGGGTGGCATGGACGGCATGATGTAGTGAGATTGATCGTTGATAACCTACTGCGCACCGTAATCTTGTAGTCTGCGATGCTCGCCGTACCTGCGTACGGCTGCGCTTCTCGGCTACAACCTTACGGCGCTCGCTACGGTTCTCAGCGATCCCACAGAGTCGCTGTATCATCTTCTTTATTTTGTTGAGGGTGGATGGTTGCTTTGGATATGAAGCCCGCTTTTTGCGGGCTTTTTTGCGTTTGCTGGTTTAATCTCGATGAAAGCTACAGAACACCAAGCCCCTGAGAGGCTGTTACTGAACCGAGTACGCAGGACCTACGCAAAACCGTCCCAGCAAGGCGTGCCGACGCAGACAGCACGCGAGTGCCGGGCCACGTTGGCGGCAAGAAAAGCACAAAGCAGCTGGGGCGTTTTTGCGTAGGTCCGACACTTATGCGGTTGGGTAATATGGGAATACCTAAAAGATACTTTGCCGGAAGACAAAATCCTTATAAAATAAGCACTTACATAAAAATTATATTGGCGGCGGATTGTCGAAGTTGGGGCAGTCAGCTGCCTTTTTTTATTCCGAAATGATAAAAATACAAGCAGTAACTCAGCGATTCGAAGGCAGTAATGGGCCGGTAGATGCAGTGCGCAATGTTGATCTGACGATTAACAAGGGCGAAATTTTTGGGATTATTGGTCGTAGCGGGGCTGGTAAAAGTACGCTTGTGCGTACGCTTAATCTTCTCAATCGACCTACTTCGGGCAATATCATTGTTGATGGCCGAGATTTAACTGCGTTAAACGCCACCGATCTAAGGGCAGCACGGCGTGAAATCGGGATGATATTTCAGCATTTTAATTTGCTATCGTCCCGCTCGGTCTATGACAACATCGCGCTACCGCTGGAACTTGCAGGTTTGTCAAAAGCCGAAATCAGCAAAAAAGTGACACCATTGCTGGAACTGGTCGGCCTGACAGCGTTAAAAGATCGCTATCCGGCACAGATTAGCGGCGGTCAGAAACAGCGCGTTGGCATTGCGCGCGCGCTTGCAAATGCGCCGAAAGTATTGTTATCGGATGAGGCGACTTCTGCACTTGATCCTGAAACGACGCGTTCGATTCTGGAATTATTACGCAAAATCAATCAGGAGCTTGGTCTGACGATTGTGCTGATCACGCATCAGATGGAAGTCATCAAGATGATCTGCGACCGGATGGCCGTTATGGAAGCTGGTGAAGTGATAGAGCATGGCGAAGTCATCGATATTTTCCGCTCCCCTAAGCATCCTGTGACCCGCGCCATGATCGGTGACGTGATTGCGCAAGATCTGCCCGCTGGCGTGCTACAACGCTTGCGTGCGCGCCTGGCGCGCAGCGATGCGGCTGACGGCACTGACCATCTGTTCCGGCTTGCCTTTACCGGAGATAGCGTGGATCAACCGTTGCTGTCCGAAGTCGTGCGCAAATTCAATCTGGACTTCAGCATATTGCACGGTCAGATTGATGAAATTCAAGGCCAGGCATTTGGTTCTCTGGCAATTTTAGCCAATGGTAGCGGCGACAATATCGCTGCCGCCATGACTTATTTAAGCGCGCAAGGCGTTACCGTGGAGGAGTTAAACCATGTCATCTGAAATGCTCAGTCTATTCCTATCGTCGTTCGGCGAGACCTTGATGATGGTCGGCATTTCCGGCGTTCTGGGCGCGGTGCTAGGCATTCCATTAGGGATTGCGTTGCACCTGACCGGTCGCGATGGTGTGCTGCCGAATCTGGCATTTAACCGTATTGCCGGATTGATCGTCAATGCGGTCCGTTCAACGCCGTTTATCATTTTGCTGGTGGCAGTCATTCCCTTTACCCGTTTTTTTGTTGGCACATCAATCGGCACTGCGGCAGCAATTGTGCCACTGACCCTGGCGTCAGCCCCTTTCGTCGCCCGACTGGTCGAAACGGCGCTACGTGAAGTGGATCGCGGTTTGATTGAAGCGGCACAGGCGATGGGCGCATCCACCTGGCAAATCGTCTATAAAGTGCTGATCCCGGAAGCATTCGCCGGTATTATTGCCGGGCTGACGATTACGTTTGTCAGCTTGGTTGGCTATTCGGCGATGGCTGGCGCGATTGGCGGCGGCGGTCTCGGCGATTTAGGAATTCGGTATGGCTACCAGCGCTTTTTGCCCGAAGTCATGCTTGCCGTCGTACTGATTTTGATTGTGTTTGTGCAGTTGGTTCAAACTTTAGGCGATGTTCTTGTACGCCGCTTGAGTCACAAATAGTATCGGTGATCATTTTTAAATAATGCAGTCTGGATAGGCTGAATGGCCATCGCTATAGCCATCGCTATAGCCGTTGATATAGCCGTTGGTAAAATCTCTGTCTTCACGCAATACCCGCATTCAATCATCAATACCCAATGCAAGTAAAGTTTCTGACAAAATCGGATACCTACAAGCCCATTTACAAAAGGATAGAAAGAAATGAACCGACGTCAATTAGTCCAATTTTTTGCTGGCTTGAGCGTCATCGCCAGCTTGGTATCGACTCCTGTCCTGGCGCAGGACAAGCCGATCAAGATCGGTGCGACCGGCGGTCCGCACGCAGAAATTCTGGAAGTGGTCAAAAAAATAGCTGCCAAAGATGGCCTGACTATTCAAATTGTTGAATTCAGCGATTACATCCAGCCAAATGCTGCATTGGCGGCTGGTGATCTTGATGCAAACAGCTATCAACATTTACCGTATCTGGAAGCGCAAATCAAGGATCGTGGTTACAAATTGAGCAACGTCGGCTACACCATTACGTTCCCAATGGGTCTTTACTCGAAAAAAATCAAGTCGCCAAAAGACCTAAAGGTCGGTGCACGTATTGGTATTCCGAACGACCCAACCAACGGTGGCCGCGCATTGCTGTTGTTGCAAGCGCAAGGATTATTGAAACTGAAAGCGGGCGCAGGACTACAAGCGACACCGCTGGATATTGCTGAAAATCCAAAGAAATTGAAGATTGTCGAAATCGATGCAGCGCAATTGCCGCGTTCGTTAGATGACCTTGACGCAGCTGCTATTAACGGCAATTTTGCAGAAAAAGCAGGCCTTAGCCCAACCAAAGACGGCATCGCAATCGAAGCCGCCCGTGGCCCGTATGCCAACGTCATCGCAGTACGTACAGAAGATAAAAACAAGCCTTGGGTCGCCAAGTTGCTGAAGGCTTACCATAGCCCTGAAGTGAAACAATACGTTTTAGAGCGATACAAAAGTTCGGTCATTCCGTCCTGGTAAGTAGGTCGCTTTTAACGCCAGCGAAGTTGATGTGCATTCATGCCATCTTCGCTGGGTGACCGCCGGTGGTTGAGTTGTCATTAGTTGGCAATACTGGACCGGCATTTCAGCTACACACCCTACCCTTCAATATTTAGCGTAGCGCGCATACGCATCCTTCATGCGCGGTTCACTCAAACCGTCCACGCAGAAGGCCGCTAAAGTCACTCGTTTTCCAATCGTTTAGTCGTCAATGGCATGTCCACCATGACGGCCTTTCCTGGCGGCGTACAGCCTGTATCGCAACATTTTCCCGGCTGCTTGTTTGCGGTAATCGCACGTCCCGGTTCATCCACCAAACCACGATCCAGCAATCGCTCAACCAATTCCACCTTGCTACCGATGGGATAATTACGATAAATTTCCTGTTTCATCGCTGCGGGCGATCCACCGCCATGCAAGCTGATGACCGAATACCATCCTCCCTGATAGGATGCGGTTAGGTCCTCGATAAAACGCGCAGTCTGAATCCGCTTTTCGTAAGGCACGTCCGGATTGGCGCGCAATACCTCGGCAAGCGATGCAGCGGTCGCTGGATTATGATCTTCATCCGGTCCCGGCAAGGCGACAATCAGCCCGCCAGAAACGTAATGCGCGATGCGATGCATGTCGTAAATTTGGGTCGATAATAACAACTTGCCGATGTTGGAAAATACTGGATCAGGCACAAAACTCTGCGATCCCGCATCCATCTTGGCATAGACCGACGACGCTACGCCACAGGCGTAAAAACCTTCGGTTATCTTGATCAGTTCCACCATTTGTTCACGCAAATGATTTTCTTTACCCGGATCAAAGCCATTCGCTTCGCACATCAGCGCACCAGCGCCGATCAGCAAATCGCCAAAGCCAGCACGCGCACCAATGCAACTATGGCGATGATGCGTGGCGTAGTTATAGGTCATATAACCGGAATGTTCCCATTCACCAGCGTAAAACACCCGCTCCCACGGAACAAAAACTTTATCGAAAATCACGACGCCGGTAGATTGTCCAAATTTGTTGCTAAACAGTGCCGCCTTTTCGCCCGGACGGCCGGCAGGACGGGCCACAATGGTCAATCCTGGCGCATCGCAAGGGACCGCACAACATACAGCGAACTCAGCATCTTGCTCCGTCATATTCCGACACGGCATGACCAGAAATTCGTGCATATAAGGCGCGCCAGTCACAATCGCTTTGGTACCGGAAATCACGATCCCTTTCGCAGTGCGTTCAACTATATGCACGTAGCTATCGGGATTAGCTTGCTCATGCGGCTTCTTGCTACGGTCACCTTTAGCGTCCGTCATAGCAATGCCCAACGACAGATCGCGGTCCTGCACGTCATGCAAATAGTTGAGAAAATGTTGCCCGTAAGTGGTGCCTTTGTCGGCATCGATCCGATGCGTTACCTGGTAAATCGCATTTAATGCGTCATGCGCCAAATAGCGCTGCGCGCATCCGGTCTCTTGGCATAAGAGACGCACCGCTTCCAGCTTGTTGAGCAAATCTCCACTGCTGGTGTTGATGTGTAGCATCCGGTTAACTTGCTTGCTCGAGGTGTGCTGTTTGGCCAACATGATCGGAGCGTACTTCTCTTCCAACGCATAATCATACGTCACCCCGAGCGCGTTAATGCCCGGCAGAAACGCCGCCTCATCGGCAACAGACTCGACCAACCGGCCATTGACATACACAGTTGGCTTGTAACTGCGGAGCGAGTCGCGATATTCAGCAGAAGACATCAACATGATATTTCTTTCATTTTTGAGTAATGATCATTAATATGAACGCTGTTCATTTTAAAGTCAAGCATTCACATAACGGTCTTTCACGTGATAAACTTCTTTCATGAATAAGCCAACAAACATGAAAATATTGCCGGTCGCATCGATTTCAAACCCGATTAACAACAGTGAGAACACTGACAACGGTGCGAATGATGCTTCATTGGACTTCGACGTGGTCACAGCAAAAAAAACGGACAAACCCAGCGCGGTACGTTTGCGCGCAGTAAATGATTTAAAACGTCAGATGATTTTGCAAGCAGCGCGGCGGGTATTCGAAAAAGATGGCCTGTTGAAAGCAAATGTCCGCGCCATTGCCAGCGAGGCAGGTTACACCGCAAGCGCCATCTATAATCATTACGAAAACAAGGAAGAAATATACGGCGACCTGCTCAAGCAATCGCTCGAGCAGCTCAATTCAGCGGTCCACGAAGGCCATCAACACGACCTTCCCGCAGCCAGGCGCGTATCCCACGACGCCATGGCGTTTTACGATTTCTATCTGAAAAATCCAAGAGAACTCGATTTAGGATTCTATTTTTTCCAGGAAATGAAACCGCTCGGCCTCACGCCAGCACTCAACGAGCATCTGAATCAACGTCTGCAGGATGCGTTAAGCGGTGTCGCGACAGGTCTTCAAGAATTGGGATGTTCGGATGCGCTAGCCGCCAGAGAAACCACCGCCCTGTTCGGCCATTGCGTCGGCTTGCTGCTGTTGACGCACACAGGGCGCATTAGGATGTTTGGTCAGGATGGGCGCGAATTATTTGCGATGTATGTTGAAGAGCTGATTAAGCGGGCGGGATAGTAAACACTTACAAGCGGTATCCGCTGTCCCGCGCCTCTGTATGTCGATAAATGCAAAGTCATTGAAAAGCAGCTGGATATATTCGACTATAAGCCTCATCAAGTTCATCTTCTGACATTCTCATAAATAGGCGAATATTCGGGATGATTGCCACACCAAACATCAGCACTAATATAGCCATTCCTGTAATTTTAGATGTTGCTTCTACTCCATAGTTGCTTATCGCAAAGCCCATAATCAGGCTGCCTATTGGGATCGCCAATGATGAGAAAAATGACACGGTAGCCGCCATTCGATTTCTAAACTCCGCAGGTGTTGCTAAGGTTCTGACCATTGATGTGTTCACATTAATGAAAATTAATCCCATCCCGCCTAAAATAAAAAAGATTGGTAAAACAAAAGGCGCAAAGCTGAATCCAACGGCTAATAAATTCAGACCAAGTAGTCCGAACCCTGCCATTATCAGATGGTCTCTAAATAGACGTTGCCTGGCCAATCGTGCCATTATTCTACTTGCCAGCAAAATGCCAATCCCAAATGAGCAATCTAGCAATCCTATATACCAAGCAGGAAGATGAACAGTCTCTTGCACGTAGAATGGAACTATTACAGCAAAAAAGGGAAAAAGCACCAGATTTATCATCATTGCGAGCAAGGCAAGATAGAACTCCATTTTCACCTTAAAAACGACCTTAAACCCGGAACTAATTAGTACATGCCAAGGAGTAATGAATGGTACTTTGTCCACGTCTGCAATAGTTCGGCCTGTCGTTGCTGACTCATCTACATTGAACTTGCATATCATGATTAGGGCAGCAACGATAATAATCAAATCAATGCTCAAGGCTTGTACTACCCCAAATGTGGATACAAGTAATCCAGCAATAGCCGGCCCCAGAAGCATTGCAATAGATGACAATAATGCTTTCTGATTGAAAGCCGCGCTAGCCCTGCCGGGAGATGCTAGCTGCGGAATAATACTTGATTGGATTGGATCTCTAATCCCGACTGCCACTCCAAGAACCATCATCGCCATTGTTACTAGAATTGCTGAAAAATGATCAAGGAACGAAAGTATCAACAGTCCAGCAGCACCAGTCATTGATAAAACATTGCAAACACGGACTATTTTCATTTTCGGATAACGATCTCCGGTCCAGCCCAACAAAGGTTTAGCTAGTACCTCAGCACCAATGGTGCAGGCTATTATTATCGAAAAAAAACTGACAGAACCGGTTTCCTTGAGCGCCCACCAAGCTATAGCTAGTTGATTGCACCTAGCGCCAACAGTTAAAAGAAAAAAGCTCCATTGAAAACGCCACAATCTCCAATTTGAGGTCGGCATTTTATTTAGCTCACCGTCCATTACTGCCCCTGCATTTTTGTGCTTTAAATATTCGACGCAAGCGAGATAACACGCAACCGTGTACAAATGACGATCTAAATTCGATAGCACTGAGGCGTCTCTAATAAAGAGGATGAGGAGTGTGAAGAGGAGAACCGGCGACTGAGGAGGATGATTACGCTGGCAAACTAGTAGTAACGACTCTGGCGAAGCGAGATGGTGCAGTGTTCCACTGGCAAACAGAATGGTTTCGGTTCGCGTAACGGGCCAAGTCTTTGCCACAAACTAGACCCGTTACCGTGACTGCGCGTAATTATCCTCAAAGCGCGCCCTCACGATCACCCGCATGTTTGACAACCAGACAGGGCCGGTAGAAATAACCAACCCTATCATTTGGCATCTATCCATTACGATTCAGGTACATCCCGAGGCGGATTATAAAAGCGTTCTTCAGCTTCTGCCGCGGCGATGATGTCATCCTTGGCTTGTTGCTTTTCCAGAAGCTCTTGCGCATGTTGTGCGAGGCTGTCTGCGCGGCTTAGTGGCGTTTCCAGCGAGATACGTCCCAGCGCGCCGGTACGAAAATCTTGCAACAGCGTGTTTGCGGCTTTTTCAATATCATAGCCACCGCCTTTGAGACGATAACCGCGACGAATTGCCACACCTTCAATTACATCCACGCCGTCGGTGGTGTCGGTGATTTTCATGCCGAACCGCGCCGCTACCAACTCGGGATAGCGCTGCAATAAGACGTCGGCGAGATAGGTTGCGACTTCTTCTTCGATGAGTGCATTGACGCCGACTGCATGGCTAGCGGCCAACATCATGCCATCGCTTGGCAACGCAATCTTGGGCCATAGCATACCTGGCGTATCGATCAGGACCATGTTTTTGTTGAGGTACAAACGCTGCTGTACTTTGGTGACAGCAGGTTCATCGCCGACTGCGGCAACGCGCTTTTTCAGCAATGCATTCATTAATGTCGATTTTCCGACGTTAGGAATGCCCATGATCATCATCCGCAGCGGTTTCAGCGGTGTGCCACGATGTGGCGCCAGCGCCAGCGCCAAACCCGGCACTTTCAACACATCAGATGGCTTCTTGCAGCTTAGCGCGACAGCATTGACATCTTTTTGGCTGTTGTAATGGTTGATCCAGGTCTGTGTTGCAACCGGGTCCGCAAGATCACTTTTGTTCAGGATTTTGAGGCAAGGACGCTGACGAAACAGTCGCAGTTGCTCGATCATCGGATTACAGCTGGCCTGCGGAATGCGGGCATCCAGCACTTCGATGATCATATCGACCTTTTCCATGGCTTCCGCCGCCTTTTTGCGGGCAGCGTTCATGTGGCCGGGGAACCATTGTATGGACATGCGTTTTCTTGTCTGACGAAAATAAACCGCTATTGTACGGACTTCCCTGCGGAATCATCACGAACTTGTGCCACAAACAACGGTTTTCGCAGATTATTCTAGCTCAGCCAATACTTTCAAATGAGCAACAACACTACGCCCTAACGCCGACAAATGATAGCCCCCCTCAAGGCAGCTGACTATTCGCCCTTGCGCGTACTGTTTTGCCACTTGCGTCATTTGCTGAGTGATCCACGCATAATCCGCCTCCACTAGCGACATTTGCCCCATATCGTCTTCGCGATGGGCGTCAAATCCTGCCGAAATAAACAGCATTTGTGGCTGGTGCGCGTGCAGCGCCGGTAACCATTGCTCGGTCACCAACTTTCGCACGACGTCGCCGCCGGAATATGCAGGAACGGGCACGTTGATGATATGCGCAGGTGCCGCTTCGATGCCACTGAACGGATAAAACGGATGTTGGAAGAAGCTGACCATCAGCGCCCGTGGGTCGTCCAGGAAAGCCTGTTCAGTGCCGTTGCCGTGATGCACGTCGAAATCAATAATCGCTACACGCTCTAAACCATGCACTTCGAGCGCATGGCGGGCGGCAATCGCGACGTTATTGAACATGCAAAACCCCATCGGAGCCGCGCTGGTGGCGTGGTGACCCGGTGGTCGGACCGAACAAAAAGCGTTATCGAGTTCGCCAGCGATGACGGCATCAGTCGCTGTCAGCGCTGCGCTCACAGCGCGCAAGGCCGCTTGCCAGCTATATTTATTAAGAAAAGTATCTGCATCAAGCGGATAGTGGGCCACGCCGCTTTTAGCCAAAGCCAATGCATTGGCCCGCACCAGTTCGATTGCTTCAGGACTATGCACGCGTTCGATAGCCGCTACCAGACTGGCCTCGGCGACATTTGGGACGTCTCGATAATCCAGTAACTGTGAAATACGACTGGATATCAACTGATCTTCAATGGCTTGCAACCGCTGCGGAGACTCCGGATGCCATTCCCCCATTTCATGCAATTTACAATCGGGATGCGTATAAAAGGCTGTTGTCATTTTATTTTTCTAGTTATCGAATTGCTAGCTTAAAATCTATTTTCTAAATCTATAATCTCTTACGTACAGTGTACCCAAGAAAATGCAGAATTGAAGAACAAGATACTTGCTTTATTTGCAATCAGACTATTCTCGATTTGTGGCGCTCAACCCATTTAATTCCGAATCAATATACGAACCGCGCTAATCTCAGTAACAGATTAATTAAATTACAGGTCACCTCGCTTTTTCACCCCCTTTGCACCACATCGAAGGTCTCATGCTCGTAAAACTCCATGCAGTCGCTAAACAAGTTAATCAAATTGTCGTCGGTAAGGAGATGCAGATTCGGCAGGCGTTAGTCTGTCTATTGGCTGGTGGACACCTTTTAATTGAGGATGTTCCGGGGGTTGGCAAAACGACGCTAGCGCACGCGTTGGCGATCTCGCTGGGATTGCGCTTTAACCGACTTCAGTTTACCAGCGACCTGCTGCCTGCCGATATTGTGGGTATTTCGGTGTTTGATCGGGAAAAGAATAATTTTCTGTTCCACCCTGGTCCAGTCTTTACGCAAGTTTTGCTCGCTGATGAAATCAATCGCGCAACGCCAAAAACCCAATCAGCATTGTTAGAGGCGATGGAGGAGCGGCAAGTGACTGCGGAAGGTCGGACGCGCGACTTACCTGAACCGTTTTTTGTCATTGCGACACAAAATCCCTCTCATCAGGTCGGTACATTTGCGCTGCCGGAGTCTCAGCTTGATCGTTTTTTAATGTGTCTTTCATTAGGCTATCCGGATGCAGTGGCAGAGCGCGCGCTGTTGATGGGAGAAGATCGTCGCACATTACTCAAGTCGCTACAAAAGGTGATGGAACCTGAAGAATTGATTACGGCCCGACAAAGTTTGCGAGAAATCCATACTTCTCCAGCATTGATCGACTATATTCAGGCATTGGCCCAAGCATCGCGCCAGGAAGCTTTTTTTGTAGAAGGGATGAGCCCTCGCGCGGCAATTGCGTTAGTGCAGGCCGCCAAGGCATGGGCCGCCATGGAAGGGCGCAACCACGTGATTCCCGAGGATGTGCAGGCGGTATTGGTGCCGGTAACCGCGCATCGATTACGCCCGCTGAAATCACGCAATGGTGGTGGAACGGCTATCGGAAGTCGCGATTTGGTCTTGCAATTATTAAAATCCGTACCCGTTTAAGCGCCACCGGCTCATGACTATGCCGACGACTCAATCCACCAGGGCGCCCCGAAAATCAGAGCGCAGGGCGAAACCCCGGATGCCGTTTCATCTTACGCTTCCGTTACGGTTTCCGTTCAAGCCGCGTGAAGGGCAAGCGGAGGATGGCGAAGTTTTTCTCGACCAGCGACGCGTCTATATATTGCCGACCCGCGCCGGTTGTGCCTTTTTTGGCATTCTCGTTCTGCTGTTCATTGGATCGATTAATTACAACCTCAGTCTGGGCTTTGCACTGACGTTTGTACTTGCTGCTTGCGCGACGATCGACATGCATCTAACTTTTCGTAATCTGGCTTTTTTATATCTGACGTCAGATCATAACGCGCCTGTATTTTCCGGCCAAGAGGCGCTGTTCGCATTACGCCTGATCAATCGCCGCAAACACGCTCGTTATGCCATCTGGCTGGGTTTTATCGGTAAAGACTTGCCGGAGTTGGAGCAGCCCGTTGATGTCGCCGCATCGACCGCTTATGGCGTGATACTGACGACAGCTACGCCAAGGCGGGGCCTCTTGGCAGCGCCGCGGGTGCGCCTGCAAACACGCTTTCCTCTAGGATTTTTGCGAGCCTGGTGTTATTGGCAGCCAGATGGAACCGTTTTGGTCTATCCGCAACCGGAGGACGCAGCATCGGCACCGCCACTACCAGTAACCGCACGCGAAAGTAGCACCGGCAACGCACACGCTGGTCACGAGGACTTTGCTGGCGTGCGCGCCTATCAACCGGGCGACTCACTCAAGCATCTGGCATGGCGACAAATTGCTAAGCTCAGCTCTGGTGACGACGCACATTTAATTACCAAATACTTCGACGATGGCGCTGCCAGCGATTTGACCATCGATTATGCAGCACTGCCCTATACGATGGATGTGGAGGCAAAATTATCTCGGATGACGCGCTGGATATTAGAGGCCGAGATGCTAGGTTTGCCGTACGCGTTTCGCATTGGCGATATCACATATTCTGCGGCTATCGGTGCGAGCCATCAGCAAGCATGTTTGCAAGCGCTTGCGCTGTTCGAGGGCCACGCATGAGTGACGTCATTGAGCAAAACAATTCAGAATCTGGCTCAACATCTTTGCCAACGTCAACAAATACTAAAGCTGGCGCTTTTTGGCTCAGCAATCATTTCAACGCTTTAGCCCGCGACAAAAGCGACACATTACTATTGCTGCTTGCCTGCGCAATGGTGTTGTTACCGCATATTGCCCATCTACCTGTTTGGACGTCACTAACATGCACGCTAGTGTTGATGTGGCGTGGCACGATAACCTGGAGAGGCAATCGCCTGCCGCCGCTAGGTCTGTTATTGCCATTGGCATCGTTGACGATGCTGGGCGTATATCTGAACGAGCACACGATGTTTGGGCGCGATGCCGGGGTCAGCATGTTGGTGCTATTACTGACGTTCAAATTATTAGAAATGCGCGCTCGCCGTGACGTTTTTGTAGTGCTTTTTCTGAGCTTCTTTCTCGTCCTCACGACCTTTTTCTATTCTCAATCCATATTTACCGCGTTCTTGGTGATTGCCACGCTGGTCGTGCTATTAACGGCACAATTATCTTTTCAATTTACAGGTGCAATACCGCATCTGAGACAGCGCCTGCGTATGGGCGGGTTTATTCTGATGCTTGCAGTGCCGCTCACGCTGGTGCTGTTCTTGTTATTTCCGCGCATTCAAGGGCCACTATGGAGTATGCCCGGAGATGCATCTGGCGGGCACACCGGGATGTCTGACAGCATGGCACCGGGCACGATTTCACAACTGGCGATGTCCGATGATATTGCGTTTCGTATCAAATTTATTGATCCCGCACCCGCACCTGCTCAACGCTATTGGCGTGGCGCAGTGTTGAGCAAATTCGATGGACGCACATGGACGCGGAGGTCGGCATCAACGCTCCCATTGCCACAACCGAATGCCCTCACAGCGAATAAGACAAGTACCGAGATCGTGCGTCAGCAGGTCACTATGGAAGCGAGTAATCAACGCTGGCTATTCGCCTTGGAAACCCCGGAAATACCGCCTACATTAGAAGCTAATCCCGCCGCTCACATCTTCATCAACGCTGACCGTGAAATCCTATCGGATCGGCCGATTACCGAACGGACACGTTACGACGTGAGATCTGTTATTCATAACCAAGGTGCTCTGCCAGCAGCTGACACCGATGTAGCAGCGGTTCTGCGTGAAGCCCGTAGTTTGCCAGAAGGTTTCAATCCACGTACCCTCGCTTTTGCCGAGACCCTGCGATCCAAAGCGGCTAATGATGCCGAGGTGGTCCATGCGGCGCTTGATTTTTTTCACAATGAAAATTTTAACTACACGCTGGAACCACCCCTTCTCGGTCACGATAGCGTAGATGAATTTCTATTTTCCACCCGCGCTGGTTTTTGCGAACACTACTCAAGCGCCTTCGTGGTCTTGATGCGTGCTGCAAACATCCCTGCACGCGTGGTTACTGGTTATCAAGGTGGTGAATTTAACCCCGTAGATGATTTTATGACAGTGCGACAATCGGACGCACACGCATGGGCCGAAGTGTGGTTGAAGGAGAGCGGCTGGACACGGGTTGACCCCACCGCCGCGGTTGCACCCGAACGCATTCAAAAACCTCTGAACCAAGTCATGTCACGGAGTTTTTTAGGCGGCTTGATTAATATCGGGACTTCGCCCAACAGTTGGTGGAATAAGCTGCATATTGTCCGGGAAAATTGGGAGGCACTCAGCAATAACTGGAATCAATGGGTGCTGAATTACACACCGGACAGGCAAAAAAATCTGCTGCAATATTTTGGTATTCAACAACTTGACTGGCGTATGTTGGTTGGATTAATGATCGGCCTTGGTTCACTCGCCATGGCAGTTGTTGCATTGCCCTTACTGTGGGTCCGAAACAAGATTGATCCAATTGATGAGGTATACTCAGGCTTCTGCAGTCGAATGGCGCGATATGGCATAGACATGACCAGACAAGTTTACGAAGGTCCAGGCGCGTATCGTGATCGCCTGTGTAAGGATGCATCACCACTGACGCCACAGGCAAAAAAGGCGGTGGCACTCTTTCTTACTGCTTATGAAACATTGCGCTATAGCACCAACAGTGGTGTTGACCAGGTCTCGCTGGCATCATTAAAAATACAATTTAAAAAACTTAAACCTTTTCTTTCAAAATCTTGATGAAACCTCTCATTCGCGCCACGTTACCCGCTCTTTTACTGCCATGTTCCTTGCCAAAATTACTGCAACGGTCTCGACTTTACGCAGCGTTGGCGATCGCAATGTTAACTGCTGCCTGCGCCGTAAATCCGCCAATAACCAAGCCATCAAGTCCCCTCAATGCGGGCGCTCCTGCAGCTCCAACCGCTACGTCGGGCAATCTCCCGAATAGTGTCGCCGCTACGATGCCGCCGCCAAGATTAGTGGACTCAGGCATTGCGCCGGCTACTGGTGACGATAATGAGTTCACCAATTTCGGACAATGGAAAACTGTCTCTGCTTTCATTGATCAAATGGTCGCCAGGAACGATTTTACCCGCGCAGAATTAGAAGCCGTGTTTAACAAAACACGTTTAGTCGATAGCGCAATCCAGTTAATGAAACCAGGTCCTCCGGGCAAGCCTAAAAACTGGGTCGCGTATCGCGCACGTTTCGTTGAGCCAATCCGTATTAAAGCTGGCGTCAAATTCTGGGATACCTACAGTGATGCGCTTGCTCGCGCGGAAGCTCAGTACGGTGTTCCAGCTGAAATCATTGTCGGTATCATTGGCGTTGAAACCGTCTATGGCCGAAATACTGGCAATTTTCGCGTAATGGATGCGATTACCACATTGGCATTCGACTATCCAAACACACCAACCCGCGACGCGCGTATGGCATTTTTCCGTAAAGAATTAGAAAACACGTTGCTGTTTGCCCGTGAGTCGAATATCGATCCCTTTTCGCTGTTAGGTTCGTACGCTGGTGCCATCGGCTGGCCACAATTTATGCCTAGTAGCATTCGTCAATACGGAGTCGATTTTGATGGAAACGGAAAAATTGACCTGCGCAACTCGCCGATTGACGCCATTGGAAGTGTCGCCCATTACTTGCAGGTGCACGGCTGGAAAACGGGCGAGCCGATCGTTTTTCCGGCAACCGTGGCGACCGATACCAGTAGCGAAAACCGCTGGCAAGCGTTTATCGGACAAGGTCTGGAAGCAAAATTTTCTCTGGATGAATTGACGGCCGCGGGCGTGATGTCAAAAGCAGCGCTGGCTGGCGGCAGCAATATGCGCTTTGGTCTGGTCGACCTGCAAAATGGCAACGCACCGACCGAACATTGGCTTGGCACGGATAATTTCTTCGCCATTACCAAATATAACCGCAGTTTCTTTTACGCTATGTCGGTGATTGATTTGGGGCGCTCAGTTAGTGCGGCACGTGCAGGCCGCTAGTTCCCTGCTTTGGCTGCCACGGTGGTCCATCGTGGCAAAACAATGCTCTATGATTGATGATATCTACTGCGCGATCAGAGAGAAAAAATCGCCATCAGGATCATCGATTTCTTTGCTACGCCCAATACACGCTAGTCAGATACCAGACAGCAGAAGCCCAGCGACTGAAAGTTAACCCTGAAGGGTCGTTAAATCTACCTGAACCGTTTCGTCGTTGGCGTTCATCCAGATTTGACCGT
Source organism: Glaciimonas sp. Gout2 (assembly GCF_035018905.1). Lineage (NCBI taxonomy): Bacteria > Pseudomonadati > Pseudomonadota > Betaproteobacteria > Burkholderiales > Oxalobacteraceae > Glaciimonas > Glaciimonas sp. Gout2. Next base: position 193,250 of record NZ_JASJXA010000001.1, read on the forward strand.
CTTGAATAGTGCATTGCAATTGCATATTGCGCTGAGCCTGTTTGCTCAACGCGATACTCGTGCCAGCAGGCAGATTGATGACAGTCAGGTTACGGGCACGCGCCACTTTATTACTTATTTGCGCCCACCAGATATGACTGGTGCTGCTGTAACAGTAAACCACCACCTGCCCTGCACGCCCACAAGCTTTCAAAATACGCTTCTCGTCCGGCTGCCCAACCTCAACCCACAAATTGATGGCACCGGTCAGGTCTTTCTCCCAGATATCCGGCTCATCAACATCCCATAATCCTTTACTAAAAACCAGTGCTTCAGAAGCGTGACGCGCAAAAGCTAACACACGCACCATCATCCGTTCGTCGGTTTCCGATGGATGTCGGGCGATAGTAAGCGCATGCTCTTGATAATAGTGACGGTCCATATCCGCAATTTGCAGATCGACTTTAAAAATAGTTGCTTTAAGGGCCATGATACGGAGCTTTATTGGTGGTGGTTGCGTGGATCAACATGACAACACAAACCCCAACATACGCACCTTGCGTGCGCAGTGGTCGGTTCGCGACCGGAAGAATAACCCGTTTTGTTTTTTTGTGGACGATATATAGTGTGCTTTTTTAGGCAAATGGCTTTTGTGCGCCGCCCATTGCTCTTTAATCACTTCTACGCTTTGCACTTCAGATGGGCAAATTTGCGCCCAAAGTGCTGATTTTTTATTCATTTTATTATTAATCACCATGCCCCAATTCACTGAGCAAGTCATTTCCGATACTAAACACTGGGTTGAGCGCGCCGTAATTGGCCTGAATTTGTGCCCTTTCGCCAAGGCGGTATATGTCAAAAATCAAATTCGCTTCGTCGTCAGCGGTGCGCAAAATGTTGCAGACCTGCACACTGACCTACAAACTGAACTGGATTTTCTATTTCAGGCAGATCCGGCTTTAATTGATACAACGCTATTAATTCACCCTCACGTATTACAAGATTTTTTGGACTACAACGATTTTCTGGACGACGCTGATGCCCTGCTTCAAACCCTCGATCTCGAAGGTGAAATTCAAATAGCCAGTTTTCATCCTGATTATCAGTTCGCCGGCACAGAACCGGAAGACATCGCCAACTACACCAATCGCTCGCCTTATCCGACGCTGCATTTATTGCGCGAAGCAAGTCTAGATAATGCGATAGAAGCGTTCCCTGAAGCTGCTGAGATTTTTGAAAAAAATGTGCAAACCATGGAGGACTTGGGTATTTTAGGCTGGGGGAAACTAGACGTCGCAGCTACCTTGGAAGAAAAGAAATCCTGAAATAATATCTGGAAGAATATCTATCACAGCAACATTTTTCGCTTTGAAAATTGCACATCACCAATCAAAGGACCACAGGATTTTCCTTTTTTCAGTCGACATAAACGCAAAATCAATCGGTATGTCGCGTTCATCGTATTTGCCATGGATAAGCGTTAAAGCAAGCATGTAATATTTCCAGTTGGGATCCATGTGCTCATGTCGCCCAACAGAGTTTTTTAAAATGCGGTGAAAGCAAGCCATCCCCTGAAACACAAACACACGCAAGAATTCACAATCGATAAAGATCGGGCATTGAAGCCTGAGCCGTCAACACAAAGCGAGGTAAAAGGTGTCAAATTTGGAAGGAAACTGCAGAATTTAAAGATGTTGTCAAAATACTTTAAGAAGAATAAAGTGACGGAAAAGCACTATAAATCATTGAGCAAAAAATAAAATTAAGTTTTTGCAACTTTTTACTAGAAATCATCATCCAACCTGCTAGAAGTTGTTAGAGTTCAAAGTAAGTTATTAAAATCCAATTTTGTTGTTTTTTTACTACCGCTATTTTGAATTGTTTTAAAGTGTTTCTTTTTGACAAAAAATACATAGAATCGGTATAAAATAAAGCTACTTGCAACTTCGCCAATAAGCTGAAGGTTACCGCCGCGCAATATTTCGACATACTTAGCGCAAACCTTCCCTATTCAACATCAGAATAAATGGAATCTATCGAACTATGAATACCTCATTAGAAGCGCCAAAAAGCAACAAATTGGATGAGCAAGTGTCTTACGACCCAAACCATTTGCTTGACTCTCTCATAGATAAGTTACATCTGAAAAATGATGCCGCCTTGTCACGTGCGTTAGAAGTTGCTCCACCCGTAATTAGCAAGATTCGCCACCACCGCCTGCCGGTCGGCGCTTCATTGTTGATTCGTATGCATGAAGTTAGCAGCCTCACTATTAGTGAACTACGCGCCTTGATGGGTGATCGTCGTGAAAAATTCCGTATCAGCGACAAACAATTTAAGCCAAAAGATAAAATCGAGGCAGAACAACAAAAGTAATGTGGTCGTCGCTACGCCCTGCGTTTGTTATCTGGTTTGGTTTAGTGCGCTTGCAACATTACAAGATTGCAAGCGCACTAATGTAATATGCACTCATAACAGCTACGCAGGGAAAACACCCGTTGATAAGTATCGATCCCCGCGATCGCAGACGATGAACACGATTGTTGCATTTTCTACTTGTTGAGAAATACGCAACGCTACTTCGCAGGCGCCTGCCGCGGATATCCCGCAAAAGATACCCTCTTCACTTGCTAGTCTGCGTGCCATGTGCTCGGCTGCAGATTGACTAACCGACTCAATTTGATCTACGCGTGCATGATCGTAAATTTTCGGCATATATGCTTCCGGCCATTTTCTGATGCCTGGAATCTGTGACCCCTCTTCCGGCTGTGCACCGATAATCTGTATGGCCTGATTTTGCTCCTTCAGGTATCGAGATACACCCATGATTGTGCCGGTGGTCCCCATCGCGCTGACGAAATGGGTAATTTTTCCGCCGGTATCACGCCATATTTCAGGGCCTGTGGTTTCGTAATGCGCCAACGCGTTATCCGGGTTAGCAAACTGGTCCAAAATCAAGCCCTCACCATCTTTTTCCATTTTTTGCGCCAGATCGCGCGCGTACTCCATACCGCCTGTCTTAGGCGTTAATATGATTTTGGCACCGTACGCAGCCATACTTTGGCGACGTTCTTCGCTCAAATTTTCTGGCATTAACAACACCATTTTGTAACCGCGCATTGTCGCTACCATTGCTAAGGCAATGCCAGTATTGCCACTAGTCGCTTCAATCAGAGTATCGCCTGGCTTTATGTCACCGCGTGCTTCGGCGCGTTTAATCATCGACAGCGCAGCTCTATCCTTGACTGAGCCGGCTGGATTATTTCCCTCTAACTTGCCGAGGATAATATTGTTACGCTGGGCGGTAATGTCGGCTGAAATGCGCTTTAGCTGAACCAGCGGCGTGTTTCCGATTGTGTCTTCGATAGTGAGATAGGGCATAGTTTACGCTTAGCAGAAGAGGCAAAAGACCTATTCTAATATGAGACTTTATTGTGCGTATGCAGTACGACCAAATCAAATACGAATACGATTCAGAAGCCGTTACTATTCGCGTGAAATGGGCCCCTAGTTGCATTGTTCAATGCACCACTAAGTGACTCGCTAATTACGCTAATGGGTCAGCTAAGTTCAAGCCATCACCAAGTCACGTTTATGATGTCAGAAGCGATTAATTAAAAGCTATTCATCACGGTCAATTTGATCGCAAAAAAATAAAAAAGCTCCTTATTTCCAAGGAGCTTTCAAAAGATGAGCAATACAATTAATTAATACGACACCATGTCGCCAAATTCTTTTCTACTATTTGACAGGTACTTTAACCGCTTCTTTTTTGGGCTCGGCTTTCACTCCAGGTTTTGCTGGGACATTCGATTTCGATTGACCATTGACTTGTAATCCAGCCGTCGACAATTTAACAGCACTTTTGCCGCCAATCCCTTTAACCCGCTTTTCAAAATCAGGCCAATCTTTAAAGTTGCCACCTTTGGTACGTTCGTCAAGAATGCGTTTAGACGTCGATGATCCTACGCCCTTCACACTATCAAGCGCAGCCTTATCGGCCTTATTCACGTCAACTTGCGCGAATGCCATACTCATGGTGACAATTGACATTGCCGTGATCTGGAATAATTTTTTTAGCATGCAGTCCTCTTTCTTTTAGTGTGATGAGTTCATTTAATGAACCTGACGTAAATACGCCGTGCTCATTATAGGAAGCCGTTGTTGTTAAAAACGGCCATTCTCATCACACTCTAGGACTTGGCTTATGGGAACAGTTCTTTATGCGTGACCGTTGCAGTCCCGAGCTTACCAACCACAATACCGCCAGCACGATTTGCCAGAGCCACCGCCTCAGCAATCGGAAAACCCGCACCCATCATGACCGCCATCGTCGCAATCACCGTATCACCTGCACCGGAGACATCGAACACTTCACGCGCCATGGTCGGAAAATGAACCACTTGGTGATCCGTATACAAGGTCATTCCCTCTTCTGACCGCGTCACCAAAAGTGCTTCCAGTGCTAGCGATTGACGTAGGTTTTGTGCCTTCGTGGTGAGTTCTTCTTCGCTTTTCCAGGTACCGACAATCCGCATCAATTCAGATTTATTCGGGGTCAATATCGTAGCGCCCGCATACCGTGAAAAATCGTCTCCTTTGGGATCAACGAGAATACATTTCCCCGCATCCTTGGCGGCTGCGATCATATCAGCGACATTGACCAAGCTCCCTTTAGCGTAATCCGATAAAACGATCACACCATATTGCGGCAATAATGTGTTGAAACGAGTCAATTTATCGCGCAAAACAGTGTCGGTTGGTGGTTCTTCAAAATCGATCCGCAGCAACTGCTGCTGACGCCCAATCACACGCAACTTGATGATGGTCGAAATGGCCGGGTCGCGCGTCAGGAAGCTATTGATCCCTAACTCAGTCAACAGGCTATCCACAACGTCGCCCGCCTCGTCTTGGCCAACCACACCAAGCAAACCGGCACCACCGCCAAGCGTAGCGATATTACGGGCAACGTTAGCCGCGCCACCTAAGCGCTCTTCACGCTTTTCAACGCGTACTATCGGTACCGGCGCTTCTGGTGAAATCCGGCTTACTTCGCCAAACCAATAGCGATCTAGCATGACATCGCCGACCACCAATATTTGAACGCTTTCAAACGAAGCAGGAACCACTTGTGAAACTTGTGAGACTTCCACTTTCTGATTGGCTTTCATACTGGTTGCCCTCACTTACGCGCCAGTACCGAGCGACCAATGCCGTAATACTCGAAACCGATCTCGCTCATCACTGTTGGCTCGTATAAATTACGTCCATCAAAAATCACCGGTGCCTTCAAATACGTGCGAACCTGATGAAAATCAGGGCTACGATATGTTTTCCACTCAGTAACGATGACCAGTGCATCGGCGTCCTGTAAGGCTGCCATTTGGTTTTCGCAGAAATGCAGTCGCTCCAATAACTCCGGTGTGGCAGCAAAGTCCAACTCAAGGACACGCTTGGCTTCCACCATGGCAACCGGATCATGCACTGCTACCGACGCGCCGCGGCCCAGTAACTCACTCAACAAAACACGCGATGATGCTTCGCGCATGTCGTCTGTATTAGGTTTGAATGCCAAACCCCATAATGCAAAGTGTTTCCCAGTCAAATCGCCGCCAAAACGGTCAACGATTTTATTTCCCAGCACGTGTTTTTGATTATTATTAACTTGTTCTACTGCCCGCAGAATCAACAACTCTTGATCGTAACCGCGTGCAGTACGTTCCAACGCTTGAACATCCTTAGGAAAGCACGAACCTCCGTAACCGCAACCGGCATACAAAAAGCTATGTCCGATACGCGGGTCTGACCCGATACCATGACGCACAGCTTCAATATCAGCACCGACTTTATCTGCAAGATTGGCCAATTCATTCATGAATGAAATGCGAGTTGCCAGCATTGCGTTCGCAGCATATTTAGTGAACTCGGCAGAACGCACATCCATCCAGTACGTGCGCTCGTGATTCCGATTAAACGGTGCGTAAAGCTGCGTCATTAATGCATGAGCAGTCTTGCCGTCGGCACCATCATCACACCCAATCACGATACGGTCCGGACGCATAAAATCGTCCACCGCAGCGCCTTCTTTCAAAAACTCCGGATTGGATACTACGGAGAATTTCATACCTGCATCGCCTGGTGTCCGGTTCGCCAGCTCAGCCCGAATCGCGGCAGTAACTCTGTCTGCGGTACCGACCGGCACCGTCGACTTATCAACAATCACCTTGAAATCAATCATGTATTTACCGATATTACGCGCAGCTGCCAGCACATATTGTAAGTCGGCCGAACCATCTTCATCAGGCGGCGTACCAACTGCAATAAATTGAATCTGACCATGGGCAACGCTGGCGGCAATATCAGTCGAAAACCGTAAGCGACCGTTCGCCCGATTGCGACCAACGATTTCGGCTAAACCTGGTTCGTGTATTGGGATGCCACCGCTATTTAAGATAGCGATTTTCTTTTCGTCCAAATCAAGACAAAAAACGTCATTGCCAAGTTCAGCTAGGCAAGCGCCCGTGACCAAACCAACATAACCGGTTCCGATAATTGTTATTTTCATATTTTTCCGTATTGCGCTTTACTGTATTTCAACCGTAAAAATACGATTGAAGGTTAACTACCCGTGACCTATCGACCGTCACTTCGAACGCCGCTAAATATACCCCGATACTTGGTTGCTGCTTTGCAGCGTCATAACCTATCTTCCGCATTCTTTAGCGTCGTCGTTAGATAGTGAAAATATGAAACCAATCTTAATATATTGCATTTAATTCATCACATTCAATTCTTCAGTACGACGCGGCGGATAGGTTTCCCAGCGACTGCAACCTGGGCATTGCCAATAAAATTGACGCGCCTTAAAACCGCAATGACTGCACTGATAACGCGCCAGTTTCTGGGTATAACCGTGCACCAGATTTTTAACTACAGAGAGCTCTGAATGCATTTCTGGTGCAGCGATCATGAGCCGTGCCTCTAGCAGCTTATCGAGGCCTAGCAGTGTCGGAGTACGGCGCAGTTCATCACTCACCAGACTATTTGTCGCTTCAACGCCATCCAATTCAAGCACGGCCTTAAACACCACTTCCAACAGATCGATCGAGGATGCTTCTGCCAAATAAGAGCGTAACAAATTGACACCTTCGTGAGGACGACCAACGGTACGATAACCATCCATTAGTCGCTGAGCAACCAGCGCGACGTGCGGCACACTCTGCTGCTCAACCCGACGCCAGGCCACTAACGCGGCCTCTGCATCGTCTTTTGCCAGATAAACATCACCCAACAACATTGTCGCTCGGACACTATTACGATCGTTAGCTAACGCTTTGTCCAACAATACCTTGGCATCGTCAGGATGGCCATCAACCAACGCGTCCTGAGCCAACTCACAGTAAAACTGGGCGATCTCTTTTTGACGTCCGCCAGCACCGGCTTCTTGCAATGCTTGTGCAGCTTCAATCGCTCGCTGCCATTCTTTTTCACGTTGATAAATTTCGAGTAATGCGCGTCCAGCTTGAGCACCGTACGTGGACCCGATCAATAAATTGAAGCTTTCTTCGGCACGATCCAACAAGCCGGCCTTCAGGTAATCCTGACCCAATTCATATTGTGCATGGAACCGATGTTCCTGCTCCAAATCGGGGCGAGCAAGTAAATTCTGATGCACGCGAATAGCGCGTTCGGTTTCACCTCGACGACGAAATAAATTGCCAAGTGCAAAATGTAATTCTGCAGTCTCAGGATCAAGTTTTACAATTTCAATAAAAGCATCAATCGCTTTATCGGGCTGCTCATTCAATAAAAAATTCAACCCTTTAAAATAGCCGCGCGGCAGGCTGCGCGACTCGGATATCAATTGGTTGATATCCACGCGTGCTGCGATCCAACCCAAACCAAAAAAGATTGGGATACCCAACAACCACCAGGTTTCAAATTCCATACGGACGTATTATCTGCATATAGTGTGACGATTAATAGATCGCTAAAAGATCGGTAATAGTTCGGGGGAGAACTATGGCGCCAGTTCGTTCAATAGAAAGTTTGTTAACTATTTCCACTCTCGACTTTTGCGCTCCGTTTTGCTGACACATTAATGCACTCGCACATCGCACATGATACGCACTAGCCTTTTATAGAAGCTGACGATTCCACATGCGATGTTGCACGGCATTAACTATTCCGGATACTGTCCGGTGGCGGTGCTTCGGCGCTCGCGAGCCGCTGGGCTTCACGCTCCCGCTGCATCGATGCAAGTGCTTTTTGGGATTTGGAGGCGCTGCGACGGTGGCGGAACACAGCTGGCGCCATTGCCAATACACCTAGAATTGCACCAGAACCGAAGAAGCCTAAGAGGATTAAAACTAGTGGACCACGGATTTGGTAATTTAGGAGGAATTCGAGTGTCACTTCCTGTGTATTCTTCAATGCGAAACCAAAGAAAACCAAGAATAATAAAATTGCAATAACTCGGGAAATAATTTTCATAATGCGGTTCCTGATTGGTGATGTAAAGACAGCATTGCCTCTGCGTCAGACAAACTGGCGTGCTGCCCGTTCATCGCTTTTATACCTGTTCCGATAAACCCAATGCACAACTTTACAACGATCAGAGCACCTCCGGCGTGTTCTGATGTTCCCAACATACGTAACTCAACTGTATATACCCATCAATTTATATCAATCAATTAATATAGATTAATTTATATAGATTAATTTATATAGATCAGTTATGACGCCAAATACACGATCACATACACAATTACGTAAATAACTGAAATTGTACGTGAAAAAAAACGGCATCCGAAGATGCCGTTTTTATTTCGTACGCACAACTTAGTCTTCTTTGATTGGTTGCCCGACCATAGCATCGACTCGTTCACGCAACTCTTTACCAGGCTTGAAGTGTGGCACCCGCTTTTCCGGCACCATTACCTTGTCCCCTGATTTCGGGTTGCGACCAATCCGCGGCGGTCTGCGGTTTAGCGCAAAACTGCCAAAACCACGAATCTCAATGCGCTGACCTGTCGATAAAGCATCGCCCATTGCATCAAGTATCGTTTTGACCGCGTAATCCGCATCCTTAGCAACCAGCTGCGGATAACGCTCGGCCAAGCGGGCAATCAGCTCCGACTTTGTCATTAGCGTGCTCGCTTAACTATTTCTTAGTTCTTGTTGTCGAATTTAGCTTTCAACAACGCACCCAGACTTGTTGTACCGGAAGCAGCGTTAGAGTCTGTAGTAGACATCTTCTGCATTGCTTCTTGTGTTTCAACATTGTCTTTTGCTTTGATCGAAAGCTGAATACCACGTGCTTTACGATCAACGTTGATGACCATTGTCTCCAACACATCGCCAACTTTCAGGTGAGTACCGGCATCTTCCACGCGATCGCGGGAGATTTCGGAAGCGCGCAAGTAGCCTTCAACTTCTTCAGACAATTGAATCACAGCACCTTTAGGCTCAACCGACTTAACCGTACCAGTTACCAGTGAACCCTTGTCGTTCATTGCTGCGAAGTTGTTGAATGGATCGCCTTCCAATTGCTTGACGCCCAGAGAAACACGCTCGCGCTCAACGTCGATAGCCAATACGATGGCTTCCAGCTCGTCACCCTTTTTAAAGCGACGGACTGCTTCTTCGCCAGTTTCTGTCCATGACAGATCCGACAGGTGAACCAAGCCATCGATGTTACCGGCCAGGCCGATGAACACGCCGAAGTCAGTGATCGATTTGATCGCGCCACGGACTTTATCGCCCTTCTTGTGGGTGATCGCAAAATCGTCCCAAGGGTTAGCTTTACATTGCTTCATACCCAGGCTGATACGACGACGGTCTTCGTCGATTTCCAGAACCATGACTTCAACTTCATCGCCCAATTGAACGACTTTGTTTGGTGCCACGTTCTTGTTAGTCCAGTCCATTTCTGAAACGTGAACCAGACCTTCGATACCTTGCTCGACTTCAACGAATGCGCCATAGTCAGTCAGGTTAGTGACTTTACCGAACAGACGTGTGTGTTGTGGATAACGACGTGACAAACCGGTCCAAGGATCGTCGCCCAATTGCTTGACGCCCAACGAGACACGGTTTTTCTCTTGATCGTATTTCAGAACCTTAGCAGTGATCTCTTGACCGACTGTCAACACTTCTGATGGGTGACGCACACGACGCCATGCCAAATCAGTGATATGCAACAGACCATCAATACCGCCCAGATCCACGAATGCGCCATAGTCAGTGATATTTTTGACTACGCCATTAACGATGGTGCCTTCTTTCAGCGTTTCCATCAGTTTTTGACGCTCTTCGCCCATCGATGCTTCGATTACAGCGCGACGTGACAACACAACGTTATTACGCTTACGATCTAGCTTGATGACCTTGAATTCCATGGTCTTGCCTTCGAAAGGCGTCGTGTCTTTAACAGGACGCGTATCGACCAGCGAGCCCGGCAAGAAAGCACGAATGCCGTTTGTCAGAACAGTCAGACCGCCCTTAACCTTACCATTGACAGTACCAGTGACGATCTCGCCAGACTCCATCGCTTTTTCAAGCGAGAGCCAAGATGCCAGACGTTTAGCTTTGTCACGCGACAGGATTGTGTCGCCGAAACCGTTTTCCAGCGATTCAATAGCAACGGAGATGAAATCACCAACGTTTACTTCGAGTTCGCCGAGGTCATTTTTAAATTCTTCAATTGGAATGAACGCTTCTGACTTCAGGCCGGCGTTGACAATAACGAAGTTATGATCAAGACGAACGACTTCAGCAGAAATCACTTCACCAGAACGCATGTCTTGACGTGACAGCGATTCTTCAAATAGTGCGGCGAAAGCACTCGCTTCGCCAGAGGTAGAGGACAGAACAGTGATTGACATAGGATTTGACTAGTTTTGCCAGTATTGCGACGCATTCAAACGACCTAAATAATAAACTCTTAGATAAGCACAACAACCAGAATACGATCAATAAAGGGTTAGGTTTTTAAATGTCCGATCCAACTTTGCGACGGATCGAACAGCTAGGTACAACGAATTAAACAACATCTACTGAACAAATATTGTGATGCCACCGGTTTAAATAGCGTTCGACATGTGTCGAATGTTTATTTAACAGGCGCTACTTTTAATGTTTTTTGACGCTTTACTCATCAGATATTGCAATATTGCCAAGGCATCGCGATAAAAATCAAAAGCGATTGCGGTTGATGCTGACGTAATTCTTAAATAATCCTTAAGTAATGCGTGCAAGGCAACCAACATATTGCCGCACCATCCGCTCAGCCACACAACCAGCAACACATTACAGCTTGATGACTGGCTTCACTGACGCATACCAACCAAGTACTTGCTCAACCGCTTGTTCCGCGGTGAGTTCCGAAGTATCCAGAAGAAATGCCCCTTCAGCAGCTTTAAGTGGCGCAGAACTGCGATGGGTATCACGGTCATCACGCTCACTCAAATCATTTGTGAGGTCTTGCATATTAGCAGAAATTCCCTTGTCAATCAATTGCTTGTAACGTCTTTGCGCTCTGGCTGCAACACTCGCTGTCAGAAATACCTTCAGCACAGCATGCGGAAAAATCACCGATCCCATGTCCCGACCGTCCGCGACCAGGCCTGGTGCCTTGTGGAAGCCCAGTTGTAATCCGTAAAGGGCTTGCCTGACTGGCATCAACGCAGCGATTTTTGATGCAGTGTTACCAACTTTTTCTACTCGAATGGCCTCAGTAACATCTTCTTTAGATAAAAATATGTGCGCGCCATCGAATTGGCAGTTCAAATGCTCAGCTACCTTTGCAAGCGCATGCTCGTCATTAAGGGCCGTATTTCGGCGTATCGCTGACAGCGCGGTGAGGCGATACAACGCACCTGAGTCAAGGTAATGAAAGCCCAGGCGCTGTGCTACTTTTTGTGCCACCGTCCCTTTTCCTGAAGCGGTTGGTCCGTCAATAGTAATGACGGGTGTCTGAGAATTAGGCATGAAGAGTCAAATTGTTAACAAATAGGAAAATGGGGTTGTCGTAGCTCTTAATATAAAAAACGACGTACAACATCAGATTGTCGCGCATGCAACGTTATTAGGGAATCCTATCGAAAAATATCGCGTAAACAAAAACCAGCGCAATCGCCACTGTCGCAACCGTAGTTCAAACCAACGGCTCAAAGATGGCTTGCAAATCTTCCGCTGTCAGTTTCACATTTAGCGCTTCACCGGTGGTGCCAAGGATGGCTTCAGCCAACGCTGCTTTCTTGCCTTGTAAGGCCTGAATTTTTTCTTCTACCGTGCCTTTAGCAATGAGCTTGTATACAAATACCGGTTTATCCTGGCCAATTCGCCAGGCGCGGTCGGTTGCTTGCAGTTCAGCCGCCGGATTCCACCATGGATCGTAATGGATAACTGTATCGGCTGCGGTTAAATTCAAACCCACGCCACCGGCCTTCAGACTAATCAGAAAAACCGGCACGTCACCGTCTTGGAAGGACCGCACTACAGCGCCACGATCTTTTGTCTCGCCTGTAAGTAATGCGTAGCTAACGTTTGCGGCGGTCAGCGCTTCAGCGATCAGTGCCAGCATGCTGGTAAATTGAGAGAAGATCAAAATTCGCCGATCCTCCTGACGCAACTCGTCCACCATCTCCATTAACTCTAACAACTTAGCGGAAGGAACATGCGTTGATCGGGCACTTTCGTCGGTCGACGTCTTTACCAACCGTGGATCGCAGCATGCCTGCCGCAGTTTAAGCAATGCCTCCAAAATAATGATGTGACTGCCGGCCACGCCTTTGCTCTCAATTGCTGCACGGACTTTTTTATCCATAGCCAGCCGCACCGTCTCGTATAGATCACGTTGCGGACCGGAGAGTTCGACATGCCGCACCATTTCCGTTTTGGGCGGCAATTCGCTCGCCACGGCATCCTTGGTTCGGCGCAACAAAAATGGCTTGATTCGTCGTACCAGCAGCGCTCTTCGACTATCGTCAGCGTATTTTTCTATCGGCGTACGGAAATCTCGATTGAAGTCTTTTTCTGATCCCAACAAACCCGGCAACAAGAAATGGAACTGCGACCACAGTTCACCTAAGTGATTTTCAAGTGGCGTTCCAGTCAAGCATAGCCGATGCCGTGCTTTCAACAGACTTAAACTTTGTGCCGCTTTCGAACGCGGATTTTTTATATAATGCGCCTCGTCCAAAATCAACAAATGATACTGATATGCACGTAAACGCTCTTCGTCGCGCGGCAACAGTGCATAAGTAGTCAGCACGATATCGACGTCATTGATTTGATCGAAATAGGCCAGCCGCTGTTTTCCCTGCAATACCAGGACTTTCAATCCTGGCGCAAAGCGTTCTGCCTCTTCCTGCCAATTCGACATCAGACTGGTGGGCGCGACAACTAGCGCAGGCGATGTCAATCGACCCGCATTTTTTTCGATCAAAATATGTGCAAGTGTCTGAATGGTTTTGCCCAAGCCCATATCGTCAGCCAAAATACCCGCAAAATCATATTCGCGCAAAAACTGCATCCAGGACAAACCTTCGCGCTGGTAATCGCGCAAGGTCGCCTGTAAACCATCCGGCACCGCCACTTGCTGAACGCCGCCAAAACTGTTGAGTTTTTTGCCGACCTGACGCAAACGATCTCCACCCATCCAGCGTAACTCGGCATGACCTTCCAACTCCGCCAGACGTGCTGCATCGAGCACTGAAAGACGGACAGAATCGCCCACTCTATCGGTAAAATACAACTCACCTAAAGTACTCAAAATAGGTTTGATGCGACCCCACGGTAACGCTACACGTAGTCCGCTTTCCAGTTGCATCAAAAACTCTTCATCATCAGGGCGTTGCGCCAAAGCGCGCTGATTAAAGTCATCCGGCGCTTGCCGGATCAAATCAATTAACAGTGGCAACAGAGAAACACGCTCTCCCTTGACGACTATGCCCAGCGCCAGATCAAACCATGGATTGCCAGCCGGATCGGCATCCACTTCGGGCGTGTGACTGCCTTGCATATCACCATCTTGCCCATCATCTTCTCGTGTTTCCCGATGATTCGCATCATTGATATCAGCGTACCAATCCTCAATTTCAGCGACATCAAAACGATAGTCAGGTGATTTATCTATCTTCCAGCCAGCCGCAATTAACGCAGGCAAATCTTGTTTAGCAAAGTGTAGCCATGCTGCTTCGCTTTGCATCACGAAAGGAGGATTACGGCGCATCAGAAAATGATTATCGTCACTGACCTCACGCAGCTTCACATCCAGTAATGTTTGAATAGCTGCATTTTCCAGACTCTGATTACGCAAAATCTTTTCAACGCCCTTTGGACTATTGCGCTGAAATATGGGACTAAATTCCGTCGTGACAATCGCGCCATCGTAGGAAAAAAATAGTTGCGCAAAATCGTGTATCACCCCGTTATCGTCAGACACGCTGTCCAATACCAATATCGGCTGCGGCGTTATTGCCTCCAGCACAGAAAAAGGAATATCGACCGGCATCGGGATCACATCACTGATACCCTGGCTGAGTAATAATTGTGCGACTTGCCGCTTGTTGCCGGCGTCAATCAGCGGTGCTTGCGCGACCACATTAATCAAATCCTCTTGCGCAATATGATGAAAGGCCGAAGGTAACCTCAGTTCGCCGCAAGAAAGATTATCGATGTACCAAGGCGGTGCGGTCGGTAAAACGTAGTCAATTGTCTCGCCATGTTCAGCGGTGGAATCCGTGCTATCCGATCCATTTGACGCAAATTGCCAAACCAGTTTAAACACCTCTCGCGGCACCTCGATTGCTGTCTTAGTCGATTGACCGAGAGGTCGTGCCCATTTTGTATGAGGCGCTTCACGCGGCTCATCCAGGGACTCTTGCTGGCGCTGCTCACTCCATTGCAGAGTCGCATCGCGCGCCTCTGACAATGATAGAAAATGCGCCTGTCCTTTACTTAAGTCGGTAGACGAATTGGCCCACATCAAACTCTTCTGTTCTAATAATAACCGCAATAATTGCGCGCCCAGTTTTCCGGTTAGCTCACAGTTGTTTTGCTGAACTTGAGATTGATAGTACGGCGTACCTTGATTTTTTCGGCTGACCAGCGCGATAAATAAACTCACCGTATCGTGATCAATCTCAGGCAAAAAATCACGGATTGCATTGTAGAAATTATAGTTGTCGCCAAGCGGTTTGATCGCACTGAAGCGGCCATCTTTTCGCAGCCTTGCTTTGCATAGATAGAGCAGAACCTGCTTACCATTTTGTGTCGGCACGAGCGCAAAAACAATTTGATAATCGGATGATACTGCCGCACGATGCATCGAGATCGCCATCGGCTTGACAACCAACTCTTCCTCTACCCGTTGCAACCAGTTTCCAATCACGCGTGGCAGTTGCGCACCCGATTTTGTTTGGCTGTTGGCGTGATTTGACGCTACGCTAGTCGACGGTTTGACACGTTCCAAATACTCGATCAACGCCGCTGCAACGTGTTTGCAGTTATAGCCTACGGGGCAGGAACAAATGCCCTCGACATTGAGCCTTCCGCCGTTGTCAGCGAGTGTGATTTTTTGATCGTATGTATTGCTCCGACTTCCTCGCACGCGACTCGTCAGGCCATTTCGGCCGTCGTCATCAAGGACCATCACGCGTTGCTGCTGGACGTATTCCTGAGCACGTGCGATGGTCGCGTCCGAGACCGATCTGGCGATATCTTCTATAGCAAAAGGAATAGTCAGCATGTCGCCTTACAGTAACGTTTGCTCAGCGAGCTTAGCAAAAACATCAAAATAATCCGGGAATGTTTTTGCCACACATTTTGGATCGTTAATCCGTACCGTTGTACCACGCAGCGCCGCACCATCAAGAGAGGCAAGTGAAAAACACATCGCCATACGATGATCATCATATGTATCGATCGTGGCCGGTTGCATAGTCGTCGGCGGCGTAACCCGCAGATAATCTTCGCCCTCTTCGATGGTCGCACCCAACTTGCGCAATTCCGTTGCCATGGCACTCAGGCGATCAGTTTCCTTGACCCGCCAACTGGCAATATTGCGCAAAGTACTGGGACCGTCCGCGTATAGGGCAGCGATCGCAATCGTCATGGCCGCATCCGGGATATGATTAAAATCGGCATCGATAGCCTTCAAGCCACCGTTGGATGACACTTCGATCCAATTATCGCCCATCGTAATATTGGCCCCCATTTGTTGCAAGGTCTCAACAAAACGGACATCGCCCTGAATACTATTATTGCCGACCCCCTCCACTCTCAACGGACCACCCGTAATAGCGCCAGCGGCCAGAAAATAGGATGCCGATGAGGCGTCGCCTTCGACATGAATCGTGGCGGGGCTTTGATATTGTTGACCGGCTGCAATGAAAAACGACTGCCAGCCTTCACGCTCAACTAAAATGCCAAACCGTTGCATCAGATTTAATGTGATCTCAATGTATGGCTTAGAAATCAATTCACCGATGACATCAATCGTTACCGCATGATCTTGCGCCATTAACGGTGCAGCCATCAGCAAAGCGGTCAAAAACTGGCTCGACACATTGCCGCGCACCGACATCCGTTGCGCATGTAACTGACCGCGATGGATGTGCAATGGCGGATAACCCGGAACGCCTGTGTAATCGATCCGGGTACCGATAGCATTTAACGCATCGACCAGATCGCCGATTGGTCGCTCATGCATTCTCGATACGCCGTGCAACGTATAGTCGCCACCCATCGCTGCCAAAGCGGCCGTCAATGGCCGAATCGCGGTACCCGCGTTGCCCATGAACAAGTCTGCATGATGGATCGGAAAACGTCCGGCACAGCCGTGAATGGTGTAGTTTTGCGACCCCTCCGCTTGCTCCCAGTCGACTCCCAATTGCTTCAACGCCATCAGCATGACAAGCGTGTCATCAGAGGCCAGCAGATCGTGAATTTCTGTCGTGCCATGTGCCAGCGCGGCCAACAATAGCGTGCGATTGGAAATACTTTTAGAGCCGGGTAATTTCACCGTGCCCTGACATTTCACGACCGGATGTAAGTCGATATATTTCGCATAGTGCTTTTTGGTCTGTTTTGTCTGCTGGTTCTGCATTAATCTCCACCTTCCTTGTTCTGTTTTTCCGCCGCTTCGATGGCGCTGATCCAACGTTGGCGCGCTTGTTGCGCATTCTGATAAATAGCCTCAAGACCCGCACCGTCGCGAGATGCCAGCAAAGCACGTACTTCCGACAACTTTATCTGATAAGCATCAAGCTCTTGTAACAATGCGTCCTGATTTGCCAGTGAGATATCCCGCCACATTTCCGGCGATGATCCGGCGATACGTGTAAAGTCCCGGAAGCCGCTGGCCGCATATTGAAACAACACATCAGCGTGCGGCTTACTGGCAATATCATCGACCAGCGCATACGCCAACACATGCGGCAAATGACTCACCGACGCAAATACCACATCGTGCTGAGCGCTGGAAAGACGGTGAATATGGGCACCGCATTGCTTCCACGCATTAGCAACGCGCTGGATATCTGCTTCGCTATTTTCCGGCAACGGCGTCAGCACGACTTTTTTACCCACGTACAAACTTGCAATGGCAGCGCCCGGACCGTTACTCTCTCGTCCTGCGATAGGATGACCGGGCACAAACTGCCCGATTTTTACACCCAGAGCCAAGCGTGCCGATGCTTCGACATCGCCTTTGGTACTACCCGCATCGGTGACGATAGTGCCGATTTGCAAGTGAGGCTGAATACTGGCAAGGATCGCTCCGGTTTGAGCGACAGGTGCCGCAATCAATACCAGATCGGCGTCCGCAACGGCATCCGCCACCGACGTTGCGATGGCGTCAATAATGCCGAGCTCTAGCGCACGTTGCAATGAGGCGAGACTCCGTCCCGCACCCACAATTTGCTGGACCATGCCCGCTTGCTTGAGCGCCAATCCAAATGAGCCGCCAATCAGGCCGGCCCCAAAAATAGCAATTTTCTTAAACACGATGAAGGCTTCGACAGGAATGGAAAAAAGATAAAGTGACAACCGTCCCGATTACATCAAGCTAACAAGGACTTTAGCGCTGCGATAAAAGCAGCATTTTCATGCGGCAATCCTATTGTGATCCGTAACCATTGCGGCAAGCCATAATTTCCCACCGGCCGAACGATGATGCCCTGCTTCAACAAAGCCAGATTGACACGTGAACCGGCGTCAACATCGTCACCCACTTTAACCATCACGAAATTACCGAACGATGGCACGTAACTCAGTTTCAGATCGTCAAACGCGGCTGTCAACTGCGCGTACCCAGCGGCATTAATTTCTGCGCTGCGTTGCAAGAATGGTTTATCGTTCAGCGCTGCAACGGCTGCCGCCTGTGCCAACGAATTGACATTGAACGGCTGACGAATACGATTCAGCAAATCGGTGATCGCAGGTTGTGCAATGCCAAAACCGATACGCAACCCCGCAAGTCCATACGCTTTCGACATCGTGCGTGAGACTAATAAATTCGGGTATTGACGCACCCAGGCAATTGATTCGTATTGCAATTCCGGCGGTAAGTATTCGTTATACGCCTCATCCAGAACGACCACGATATGGGCAGGTACTTGCTGCAAGAAAGCCTCAAGTTCCACGGCAGGAATAAAGGTCCCGGTTGGATTGTTCGGATTCGCGATGAAAATCAAACGCGTGTCATCCGTAATCGCCGCCGCCATCGCCAGCAGATCGTGACCGAAATCTTTAGCAGCCACCACAATCGCACGCGCGCCGACCGCCTGAGTCGCCAGCGCGTACACGAGAAAGGAATACTCGGCATACATTGCGGCTTGACCCGGCTGCACAAACGCATGGGTAGCAAGTTCAAGAATATCGTTACTGCCATTACCCAGCGTAATCCACTCTGCTGGTACATCATATTTGGCCGTAATAGCGGCCTTCAATTCAAACCCGTTAGCATCCGGATAGCGGCCAATATCAGCGACCGCTGCTTGCATGGCCAATTTGGCAGATTCCGGCATACCCAGCGGATTTTCATTAGAAGCTAGCTTAATGATCTTCGCTTCATCAAGCCCGAACTCGCGCGCAACTTCAGCTATTGGTTTGCCACCTTGGTAAGGCGCGATGGCACGAACGTAATCTGGCCCCAATTGAATCGACATCGTGCACTTTCTATAAAAATAGTAGTAAATTTTCAGTCATTGTATTGCGTGGCGCAAGCCATGACAGTCTCAGCCTTTAGCCTTCGCCACTGATCATTCAATACGAGCAGCGAAGTCAGGCACAAAGTCAGTAATAAAATCAAACGCTAAAGACTCAGCGGATATGATCCGAGCAACTTGAAAAAAGCCGCATTTTGCTTAAGTTCGGTCAGTGCCTTGGCCACTTTTTCGTCCTGCTCGTGGCCCTCGACATCAACATAAAAATAATATTCCCATGCACCCATGCGCGCTGGTCGCGACTCAAAACGACTCATCGATACTCCATGACTTGCAAGTGGCGACAACAGGCTGTACACCGCACCGGCTTTGTTTGGTACCGACAACACCAACGAAGTTTGATCCTTGCCACTCGGGGTTGTGTGTAGTCGGCCAACCACTGCAAAACGTGTACGGTTGTGCGGATCATCCTGAATATGCGCGCTGACAATTTGCAAACCATAAGTCTGCGCAGCAATCTCACCAGCAATTCCGGCCACCGTCGGATCTTCACTCGCCATGCGGGCCGCTTCAGCATTCGACGCCACCGCGAGCCGCTCAATATTCGGATAATGCTGATTGAGCCATGCGTTGCACTGCGCCAGCGCCTGCGAATGTGCGCAAATCCGCGTGACGTGATCTGTGGTTCCGTCTTTGGTCATCAAGCTGTGATGCACCGGAATAGCCACTTCGCCGCTAATCCGCAATGTCGTTTGCAAAAGCAAGTCGAGCGTCCGGTTGATAACGCCTTCGGATGAATTTTCAATCGGTACTACGCCAAAATCCGCTGTTCCTGCTTCCGCAGCACGGAACACTTCGTCAATCGACGCACAGGCCAAGCCGTCAACCGCATGCCCGAACTGCTGATATACAGCTTGCTCGCTAAACGTGCCAGCTGGTCCAAGATAGGCGACCGTGACGCGCTTTTCCAGCGCTCGGCATGCCGACATTATTTCCCGAAAAATCGTTTGCACATCGCCCGATTGCAAAGGGCCCTGATTGCGGTCCGCGACACTGCGCAATACCTGTGCCTCACGCTCCGGTCGAAACACGGGGGCGTTGGTTTCAGCTTTTACATGCCCTACTTCTTGCGCCAACTGTGCACGACTGTTTAACAGCACCAGAATTTGCGCGTCAATGTCGTCAATTTTCTGGCGTAGCGGTAGAAGTTTTTGCTGGATCATGGTGGTCGGTCGCGTCGCTTTCTTGCGTCTTTATTGCGGAATCGGTTTCTTGCCTGCTTTGCTGTGCTATTACCGCATTGCTACTCTGTTTTTGCTTCGTTTTTGCTCTGAAGTTCCTAATGTCATTTCTGACACTTTATTAAAACGACTAAAATGCTGTCAAAGTTTTGATTGCCAGAATTGGAGCATGTGGCTTAGGTTCATGGCGACCGAGAGATTGAGGTGCTATTTGCCTCGTCCGCTGCTTTGGGCCAACACTAAGCTTACCGTTTAACCAACCCAATTGTCATGCTCTTTCACTTTAGTCGTTATTTGGTCGGCTCAGCCCGTTTTTCGAACTCTTTCAAATAAGCGACCAACGCTTCTACGCCCGCGATTGGCATCGCATTGTAAATCGAGGCGCGCATTCCACCGACCGATTTGTGTCCTTTGAGCTGCACCAAACCCCGTTCTTTTGCGCCGATCAGGAACTCGTCGTTACGAGACTCGTCCTGTAAAAAGAATGGAACGTTCATACGCGACCGGCAATCTGGCGCAATCTTGGTTTGGTAAAAACTGGTTGAATCCAGATAGTCGTACAACAAACCAGCTTTAGCGATATTACGCTGCTCCATTGCTGCCACGCCACCTTGCTGCTTGAGCCACTGAAATACCAGACCAGCGATATAAATCGCGTAAGTCGGTGGCGTGTTGTACATGGAATCATTGTCGGCAACGATTTTCCAGTCGAAAGCGGAGGGACAACCCGGCATTGCGTGACCGAGCAAATCTTCACGTACTATCACGATGGTTAAACCGGCTGGACCGATATTTTTTTGCGCGCCACCATAGATCACACCGTATTTTGAGACATCCACCACACGCGACAAAATATGTGACGACATATCCGCCACCAATGGCGCACCGTTGGTTTCTAACCTGACATCAGGGGTAAATTGATATTCGACACCATCAATAGTTTCGTTGGTGCAAATATGTACATAGGCAGCGTCTTGCGACAATTTCCAGCTCGCGCGCGGCGGAATCTGTGCAAATTGTTGCGACTCTGATGACGCCGCCACATTGACCTCGCAATAACGCTTGGCCTCCTTGATCGACTTAGTCGACCAAGATCCGGTATTGATGTAATCGGCAGTTCCGGGGAGTAAGTTATCCGCGCTCAGACGTGCAGCCAGATTCATTGGGATGATCGCATTTTCGGCGATGGCACCACCTTGGAGAAACAAGATTTTATAGTTATCAGGAACGGCCAGCAGTTCGCGAAAATCGCGTTGCGCGGCGTTCAGTATCGACATAAATTCGCTGCCGCGATGACTCATTTCCATGACCGACATGCCGCTACCGTGCCAATCCAACATTTCTGCAGCAGCTTGTTGTAGCACTTCTTTAGGCAATACAGCAGGACCAGCAGAAAAATTATAAATAGGCATGTTGACACTCGGCAAGGGAAGCTGGGGACAGCGAGATTTTGAAAAATTTAATAAACTGCAGAAGAAATACAAGCAACCGAAGAGGTATCTTCACCACGCACACCACCGTGATGATCCAACTCTCCCAAACAACAATCCGGTCAAGTAAGAGAAGCCTTCTCCTGATTGACCGGATTTTCTAACGAAAATTACGCAGGATCGGCAGGACCGCTTTCATCGCTGTCACCAGCAACATTATCACCTGCAACGTCAGGAGCAAAAGGTGCTTGCGCTTCCGGCGAACCATCAGCTGTTGCGCCTTCTTCCGTAATACTCTCTTCAACGTCACTTTCCATTACCCGCTGCAAACCGCTCAGCTTAGTGCCGTCTTCGACTGCGATCAGGGTAACGCCTTGCGTCGCGCGTCCCATTTCACGAATCTCAGCAACCCGCGTGCGGATTAGTACGCCACCGGTTGTGATCAGGATAATTTCATCGCTAGGCTCAACCAGCGTGGCGGCAACAACTTTGCCGTTGCGCTCGCTAGTCTGAATCGCGATCATTCCCTTGGTTCCACGACCATGACGCGTGTACTCAGTAATCGGAGTACGTTTGCCGTAACCGTTTTCCGTCGCGGTCAAGACCGATTGTTGTTCGTTTTCAGCAACCAGCAAGGCGATAACTTGTTGTCCATCTTCCAGATTCATACCGCGCACACCACGGGCGGTACGACCCATCGGGCGCACATCATTTTCGTCAAAACGCACTGCTTTGCCGGAGTCCGAGAACAACATGACATCGTGTTGACCGTCAGTCAGCGCTGCGCCAATCAAGAAATCGCCCTCGTCCAGATCCACCGCAATAATTCCTGCTTTACGCGGATTGCTAAAGTCGGATAGCGGCGTCTTTTTGACTGTGCCAAGGCTAGTCGACATAAAAATGTAACGATCTTCCGGGAAAGTCCGGTTATCGCCCGACAACGGCAATACAACAGTGATTTTTTCACCATCTTGCAACGGGAACATATTTACAATCGGCTTGCCGCGTGAATTGCGCGAACCTTGTGGCACTTCCCAAATTTTCAGCCAATACAAACGACCACGGTTACTAAAGCATAAGATGTAATCGTGCGTATTGCCGACGAACAACTGATCAATCCAGTCATCCTCTTTGGTTGCCATTGCCTGCTTGCCGCGGCCGCCACGCTTTTGCGCGCGATACTCAGAAACCGGTTGTGATTTCATGTAACCGGTGTGCGACAACGTCACCACCATATCTTGCGGCGTGATCAGATCTTCAGTGCCGAGATCAGTTGGATTCAACTCAATCTGCGAACGACGCTCGTCTTTGTTACCAATGCCGTATTCATTTTTGGCAGCGTTCATTTCGTCAGTAATGATGACGGTAACGCGCTCTGGATTCGCTAAAATATCGAGTAAGTCAGCGATAGTAATCATCACATCTTTGTACTCGTTGACGATCTTGTCTTGCTCCAGGCCAGTCAGACGTTGCAAACGCATTTGCAGAATTTCTTGCGCCTGATCGTCCGACAGCTTATACAAGCCATCAGTTTGAATACCGTAATGCACAGGTAAATTTTCGGGACGGAATGCGTTAATACCAGCCGTATTTTCTGCACCGGTCCGTTGCAACATATCGCGCACTACCGATGAATCCCATGAGCGCTCCATCAAGCCAGCTTTCGCCACTGGTGGCGTCGGCGCTGCCTTGATAATAGCGATGAAATCATCGATGTTGGCTAATGCGACTGCCAAACCTTCCAATACATGGCCACGCTCACGGGCCTTACGCAACTCAAAAACGGTACGGCGCGTGACCACTTCGCGACGATGCGAGAGAAAGCATTCCAGCATTTGCTTCAGGTTCAGAAGTTTCGGCTGACCATCAACCAGCGCCACCATGTTCATGCCAAACGTGTCTTGCAACTGCGTTTGCTTGTACAGGTTATTAAGTACGACTTCAGCGACTTCACCGCGCTTGAGTTCGATCACGACGCGCATACCTGACTTGTCGGACTCATCACGCAGGTCAGAAATACCTTCGAGCTTTTTGTCGCGGACCAATTCAGCGATGCGTTCCAGCAACGCCTTCTTGTTAACCTGATACGGCAGCTCGTCGACGATGATCGCAGTCCTGCCTTCGCGACCGTATTCTTCAAAGTGCGTCTTGGCACGCATTACCACGCGGCCACGGCCTGTGCGATAACCATCGCGCACGCCAGTAACGCCGTAAATAATTCCGGCGGTCGGAAAGTCCGGTGCTGGAATAATTTCGATCAGTTCATCAATGGTCACACCGGGATTGCGCAATACATGCAGCGCACCGTTGATGACTTCGGTAATGTTGTGCGGCGGAATATTGGTCGCCATACCTACGGCAATACCAGACGAACCATTGATCAACAGGTTGGGAATCCGCGTCGGTAATACCGATGGTTCTTTTTCCTTGCCATCATAGTTAGGGACGAAATCAACAGTATCTTTATCGATATCTGCCAAAATTTCGCTGGCTATTTTGTCTAGTCGGCACTCGGTGTAACGCATCGCAGCAGCGCCATCACCGTCGATGGAACCGAAGTTACCTTGCCCATCAACCAGCATATAGCGCAGGGAAAAGCTCTGGGCCATACGCACCAGGGTGTCGTAAATCGATTGATCGCCATGCGGGTGATATTTACCCATGACTTCACCGACTACACGCGCGCATTTCACGTAGGGACGGTTCCAGACATTATTCATTTCATGCATGGCAAACAAAACCCGACGATGCACCGGCTTGAGGCCGTCGCGTACATCGGGCAGCGCACGCCCAACGATGACGCTCATAGCGTAATCGAGGTAGCTCTTGCGCATTTCGTCTTCGAGGGAAATCGGTATTGTTTCTTTAGCGAATTGATCCATTAGCGAGTCGGCGAGTCTTTACTTAGGTTGATAGATCACGGATAAAAGCTGACCATGGCCTGGCATTCCTTTTTAATAACTATCGGGTGACTTTGATGGATTCACTAAGAATCATCAAGTTCAGCCGGGAATGCAGCCAAAGGTTCACATTAAGACGCGTGATTTTAGCACGTGACGCTCGCTGTTCGGCTTTTCCCAAAGTCAGCAGTTAGACATAACACGCTAAATGGATGTATTGCCCACAATAAATATGCTTAAATGCAACCCATCAAAATCATCACGCCCATCAAATTAATCATCATGTCCGCTTATTTTTGGTATCACCCTCAGCACCACCATCTTTTCACTTTTTAGTAGCTACCTTTAGGTCGGCGTTTGCGCCAAGTCTCATTTCGTTCCATTGAGCGCAGAACACCGTTACCAAAGTCCGAAACAATGTCACAACCGCCATTTCGCTCAGGAACATATTTATGCGTCAAGTATTCGCGCTTAGTCTATTAATAGGCGCCACCTCTCATTTTGCGCCAACCATTGCGTTTGCCCAGAGCGCCGACATTCAAGTGCCTCCTTCAGGTAACGCTTATCTTCAGGACAACCGCGGTCCCATCGCACGTAGCCAATTTGGCCTTTGCTGGCGCTCTGGATATTGGGACGATCAAGCCGCCATGACCGGCTGTGATGGACAACTCGCACCGCCCATTATGAAAGAACGGCACCTGAACTGATCAAGCTAACAACAGCCGAACCAACAGAGCCGCCAATTGCCCCTATTCAGTGCAAATTTTCTACAATTCTCAACGGTGACCAAACATTTACTTTCGGAAAAAGTACGCTCAAGCCTGCTGCTGGCGAGCAAATTGACAAAGATGTTCTGCCGCAATTACGTCACTGCGGGATAATAAATGCTATAACAATAACAGGACATACTGACCGACTCGGCACAGACAACTACAACAAACAATTATCTGAACAACGGGCAAAAAGCGTAGCTAATTATCTAAAGAACAAAGGAATTGTTACCAGAATAACCATCATAGGTGCAGGAAAATCTCAGGCAGTGACGATTTGCAGTGAAAAATCAAGTCGCAGCAATCTGTTGAAATGCCTGGCACCCAATCGACGAGTAGTCATTAAAGTGCAATAAAACAAGCTTCCAGTCATAAATAATTCGTATAGTTCTGAAAACCAATATATGATGATGTCCGCAGAGATGTTTTCAAATTAGCATGTTGTGCGAAAACAACGAAGCGAGAAAAACGTGGTGCTAGCTTTTGCCATACTTAGCTACCAATAGAAGCCTGTGGCAGAATGATGCCTAGTGCCATTGCATGTAGCCAATTTCACATGTAACAGCTCGAACCACGTGGTATTATCCAATTTTTGATGTCGTATATTAGTTGCGCAGTTAATCTGCGGATATCTCAACCGAGAGGAGAAACATGAATAAATTAGCAAAACTCGTCTTCGCTGCGTCCGCAGTCGTCGCACTGACTGCCTCCGCGCAGGAAATTAAAGATATCCAAGCTAAAACCCCTACCAGTGCTTATGTACAAGATGCGCGCGGCACAATCGCTCGTGATCCGTACGGTCTGTGCTGGCACACTGGCTACTGGACACCTGCTGATTCAGTACCGGGTTGTGATGGTGAATTAGCACAAGCTGCTCCAGTTCCTGCTCCAGCTCCTGCACCAGTTGCTCCAGTCGCCGCTGCTCCAACTTCACAAAAAGTTACTTTCGCTGCTGACGCGTTCTTTGACTTCGACAAAGCTGTCCTGAAGCCAGAAGGCAAAGCGAAGCTTGACGATTTGACTTCTAAACTGGGTGGATTGAACCTGGAAGTCATTATCGCTGTCGGTCACACTGACTCTATCGGTTCGGTTGCTTACAACCAGAAACTGTCGATCCGTCGTGCTGAAGCTGTAAAAGCATATTTGGTTCACAAAGGTATTGAATCAAATCGTGTTTACACCGAAGGTAAAGGCAAGTCACAACCGGTCGCTGATAACAAGACCGCTGCTGGCCGCGCTAAAAACCGTCGCGTTGAAATCGAAGTCGTTGGTACATCCAAGTAATCGATTTAAGCACGATCAAAAAACCTTGCTTCGGCAGGGTTTTTTTTCGTCCTTTTTTGCAACTCTGTGTCTGACTTTTATTTCCAACACCTCCCTCCGTTATTACTTGTGCGTATTGCCTTTTAACATTATCTACAGGCGTTCACATTCCGTAATAACATCCAATGGTGCATCTTTGCTTTGCCTTCCCCTCGCGATTGCTCGCTTGCGTCATATTTTTGCGTCAGATTCCTGATAGATGTATGCTTCGTTTAGTCACCCACAAAATGGCGATTTAGACAAAATAGACTGCCAGCCAAAGGAATTCCGCAAACTACTTAATTCCAGCTATCATTATGTCTATGAACGTTGACCAATCAGAAGTCCAAAAATTTAGCGATCTTGCTCACCGTTGGTGGGATCCAGATGCTGAGTTTCGCCCATTGCATGAAATCAATCCGCTCCGTCTTGAGTGGATTAACGCGCGTGCCGCCCTTACTGGAAAAAAAGTCCTCGATATCGGCTGCGGTGGCGGCATCCTGGCAGAATCAATGGCAAAAAAAGGCGCCATTGTCACCGGGATCGACTTATCAGAGAAAGCCCTCAAAGTGGCTGATTTGCATGGCTTGGAATCCGGCGTCCAAGTGCATTACGAAAAAATTGCAGCCGAAGACCTGGCAGTGCGTGAAGCGGGTCAATTTGATATCGTTACCTGCATGGAAATGCTGGAGCACGTGCCCGATCCGGCATCCATTGTCAGGGCTTGCTCTACTTTGGTGAAACCTGGTGGCAAAGTATTCTTCTCCACCCTGAACCGAAATCCAAAATCGTATCTTTTCGCCATCCTCGGTGCTGAATATCTATTACGAATGCTGCCAAAAGGCACGCACGACTACGCAAAATTTATCACGCCTGCCGAATTATCACAGTTTGCCCGCAACGCTGGATTAACGGTGGATAGCCTAAAAGGGATGAGCTATAACCCGATTACCCGCATCTATTCACTCAATCAAGATATCAGCGTCAACTATCTGATTGCTTGCACCCGAGCGGAAAAATGACGTTGTTTAAACCAACGTCTTCAGCCAACCTCACAATTCTTATCCTCCGCCTCACTCCGGGCGGAAACTCTTTGCTGTAATGATTTAGATAACCCATGCAATGACCATTCGTTATGCGGGGATACCTTAGCGTCAGTCGTACTAACTACTTTTCGATAATCTCCACAAAATCTTATGCCTTTGCCAATACCACGTGCGATTCTTTTTGATCTTGATGGCACGCTTGCCGATACTGCACCGGATCTGGCCGCGGCGATGAACCGGCTTCAACTTGAACGCGGCTTATCAACTACCGCATATCATGCGTTGCGGCCTTTTGCATCTGCCGGCGCACGTGGCCTGATTGGAGTCGCATTCGGTCTTAAACCTGGTGACGATGGTTATGAAGACTTGCGCGTTGCATTCCTGGATAACTATGCGGCTTCGCTCGCAGAAAAAAGCAGTTTATTCGACGGCGTTCCGGCACTCCTCCTGGATTTGGACCAACACGGTCTCACATGGGGCGTCGTCACCAATAAAGCCGCGCGATTTACAGATCTTTTGATCCCACAAATAGGCCTACAACACGCTGGTTGCGTGATTTCTGGCGATACAATGGCGCATCCGAAACCGCACCCCGCTCCTCTATTAGAAGCTGCCCGACGCTTGAATCTGGCGCCGCACGAATGCTGGTATGTTGGTGACGATCTGCGCGATATTCAAGCCGGACGTGCCGCGGGAATGCCAACGGTTGCGGCAGCGTGGGGTTATTGCGGCCATGCAGAGCCGGTCACATGGAACGCAGATGCACTCGCCGATACACCCTCCGCATTAATGGGACTGATACAGACATCATTGGCGCAATAAGCACAACCCAAACACCTATCAAGAGCGGCATGTGAGTCTGCAAATGCATACCGCACTTGATTGGGCGGGGTCTCACGCCCGGCTGCTTTCGACGCGCTTTCAGCTCACATTCAGGCACCGTTAAATATCAAAATCATGCCCGGTCAGGCAAAAATCTGGCCCGTGCTGCCGCGTCCAAACTTCATCGTTGACGAAGTCGACTCCAACTAACACTCTGGCAAACAATCCACTCTGGCGGTATATTGATAGTCGTCGCTCAGCAAGGATACCTCTATGACCAATTCGAATCGCACCATTTGGCTTCGCCGTACTCTTCGCTGGACAGGTTTTACCGTTGCTGTACTTGCGGTTTTAGCTGCTTTAAGCTGGGTTGCAATACCGCTGACAAAACATCTGGCCGAGCAACAAATCGAACAGCAACTTGGTCGCAAGGCGACGATCGGAAACATAAGCTTCAATCCGTTCACCCTAACCCTCAACGCTTCAGACTTCACGCTATACGAAATTGACAAAATAACACCCGCCTTTGCAGCAAAAAATCTGTTGGTCGATGCTTCCGTCACGTCGATTTTTAGGTTAGCGCCGGTACTTCAGGAGGTGACTTTATCCAGTCCCAACGTACACATTATTCGTACCAGTGCTGAAGGCATCGGCCGCTATAATTACTCCGACATTATTGATCGCATATTGGCCAAACCGAAGACCGCGGGAGAAACACATTTCTCAGTAAAAAATATTCGGCTGGAAAACGGTGCTATTACCTTTGACGACAAAGTGACGGATAAACAGGTCAATATCACAGCGCTTAATATTGGCGTGCCGTACATCTCCAATTTTGACAGCGCGATAAATTCCTTCGTACAACCGAGCCTGTCCATGAAAGTGAATGGATCGCCATTCGAACTGAAAGGTCGCTCTAAACCTTTTGCCAGCAGCCTCGATACAGCGCTGGTAATCGATATCGATCAACTCGATGTTGCCAGTTATGTGGCCTTTTCACCAGTGCCGTTACCTCTCATGATTCAGAGTAGTAAACTATCGACCAACCTCGACCTCACTTTCGTCCGCGCCAAGGACAAACCAGAAATTAACCTCTCTGGCGACATTAAACTCAGCGACGTCTCGCTCGCCGACAAGCACGCCGCACCGCTTTTCAAAGCCCAGACCATAGACGCGCACATCAATAAATTTGACGTTCTCACAGCGAGCGCTACTATTGGAAAAGTAAATATTCAAGCTCCCGAAGTATGGGCTGCGTTGAATGCAGACGGCGCTCTCAATTGGGCCGCACTCGCCACCAGCAAGTCGTCTTCCAGCAACACGCCAGGCACTGACAAAGCCGACGTAAAAGCTGCCAAATCCGCACAGCCATCACCTCAATTCACTTTGGACCAGTTCACTATTCATGAAGGTATTATTAATTGGTCAGATGCCGCAAACGCCGCGCCCACCTTCAACACACAATTAAAAAACCTCACTGTTGATGTCAAAAATCTCTCACTCGCTGCCGATGCAAAGCCAGCCACGATCTCCGCATCAATAGTCGCCGCCGAAGCGCAGGAAATAAAATTTAATGGTCAAGTCACACCCGCAACTGCCTCAATCAACGGCGAAGCAAGCGTTGATGCACTTCCACTGGCGCAATATCAACCGTATCTTAACAATACACTAGCCGCAAATTTATCCGGCCAGTTAACACTCAAAACAGCCGTCGCGATCAGCGGTGCTAAAGTGGCGTTAACGCAACTCAACGCCGAGGTGGGCGACGTAAAACTTACCGCTAAATCGAGCGCGAACGGTAGTGTGCAAATTAAAAAAATCAAACTTGAGGACGCAACGATCGATACCGAATCGCGCACCTTCAATGCTACCGCGTTCACCTTGGCGGGCGTGCAAGCTGACGTACGTCGTGACGCGAAAGGTAACATCAATCTTCAGCAATTCATCAAAGCTGGCGAATCCAAATCCAAAACAGTCAAAGCACCAACTGTAAAAACAAAAACAACAGATCCAGAATGGGTAGCTAATCTGAATAGCATTGCAGTCACTGACAGCACGCTTATTTATAGCGACAAATCCGTTACGCCACCCGTTAATTTACGTGCTGATGGATTTAACTTAAAAGTCGACAACGTATCCAGCAAGCGTGACAAGACAGTCAAAATCGCGCTACAAACCCAACTTAACAAAAGTGGAAAATTATCCGTAAATGGCAATGCGTCGCCACAGTTTAAGACCCTTGACCTTGCCATCGATGCGCAAAGTCTGCCGGTTGCAGCGCTGCAGCCTTATTTCGCAGATCTGTTAAATGTCACTCTATCTTCCGGCCAGGCCAACGCCAAAGGCAAACTTCTGCTGACGCCACCGTTAGGAAAAAATCCGCTGATTGCACGCTATAACGGGATGCTGCGTTTGACCAATTTCCGCGTTATTGATAAAGAGAATGGTGCGGACTTTTTGAAATGGAAATCACTTGATGTGAGCGGAATCAATGCCAACATCGACGGATCACATCAGACCATCAACCTGGGCAAAATCGCCCTTGACGATTTTTATACACGCGCCATCCTATCGCCCGAGGGAAAATTAAACTTCCAAGATATCGTGGTCTCGAAATCAGGCAAGAAATCGATCGTCACCGAACCCGCCACGACATCCGGCCCCAAAAAAACCGACAGCTCGGCATCGGAAATAAAAGCCGCGGCCGCACCGGAAAGTGGTGTGAACAACCCCATCAAAGGTGATGGCAAGGTCGTCGCCGCAACACCACCAACACAAGACGATGCAAATACACCGGTTATTCGGATCGGCCAAGTCGTCTTAAACAACGGCAACGTTAATTTCACCGATAATTTTGTTAAGCCGAACTACACGGCCAACATGACCGGCATGACCGGAAGCGTGGGCGCTGTTGCATCGGACAAACCTGCGCCAGCTGCAATTGACCTCAAAGGCAAGATCGATAATGATGCGCCGGTGGCTATCTCCGGATCACTCAATCCCTTATTCAAACCCATGTTTTTGGATATCAAAGCCAGCGCGGACGGCGTCGAACTACCGCGCCTGACACCGTATGCCGCTAAATATGCTGGCTATGCGATCGTCAAAGGCAAGCTGTCGATGGATGTAAATTATAAAATCGAAGAACAGCAACTGACGGCGCAAAACCATGTCCGCATAGATCAACTGACATTTGGTGACAAAATCGATAGCCCCAGCGCCACCAAACTTCCCGTTCGGTTAGCCGTCGCGTTACTGAAAGACCGCAACGGTCAGATCGACATCAATCTACCAATTTCTGGCTCATTATCAGACCCGCAGTTTTCTGTTGGCGGCATTATCTTGCGCGTCTTCATTAACCTGATCGCAAAAGCCGTTACCTCTCCGTTTGCGTTACTCAGCTCCGCATTCGGTGGCGGCGACGAACTGGGATATGCCGAGTTCAAGCCAGGTTCAGCGATGTTGACCGCTGCGACCACGACCAAACTCAATACGCTCACCAAGGCACTGCTGGATCGTCCTGCATTGAAACTAGACATCATCGGGCGGGTTGATCCTGCAACCGACAATGTCGGTTTGCGTCAAGAGATACTCAATAACAAAATCATCGCATTAAAACAAAAGAACACCGGCACGAAAGGAAAATCGGATGCAGAGGCTGATGACGCTGATGCAGCATCGCCATCAGCACCGACTGCAATCGCCCTGACCGATGCGGATAAAACGCAATACATGGAGAAAGTCTACAAAAACGAAAAATTCGACAAGCCAAAAAATGTCATTGGATTCTCGAAGTCTTTACCAGTGCCCGAAATGGAACAGCTAATACTCACTAATACCAAAGTGACACCGGATGACTTGCGGTCATTGGCAGATCAACGTGCGCAAGCCGTCCGTATCTATTTAGAAATCAAAGGCAAAATTCCTCTGGAACGGATTTTCCTAATCGCGCCCAAGCTCACAGCCGATGGCATCAAAGATAAAGGCGCCCCAAGTCGTGTCGATTTTGCGCTGAAATAAAATGCCTACAGAAACAGTCTTGTGTTTTGATCAAGGAAGATCGGGATGGAATAATAAGCGACTTCTTGTAGCAGGTGAATTTCATTCGCCGCGCGTTAGAAGGGCTAGCAACCCGATCCCCAATGAACAGCGATGAAGGCGCATAAAGTTGGTGCAATCATCACCAACCACATCATAAGCGACCGTTCAAGCATTTAAGCTAGCCTTGCAGCAGGATTGACCGCTGCATCAAGGCCGAATGCTCACTGCTGAATGCGATTGTTTACACAACGGACCTCAAATGGCCCATTGAATTGACCACAATCGTCCGATAAGCGATAAGAATAGCTGCCGGATTTATGCATCAGCGGTTTAGCGCTCGCTCGCCTCAACCACAGCCCCTTTTCCCGGTAACAACTGCGCGTGCAAATTTTTCACATCGCCAGCCTTCAGCGTAAACAGCAATTGGTGCCGCTCCCCTGCAACAATCGCGCAACTGCTGCGACCGTCCGAGTTATCCACAGCCACCACCTGATCTCCCGAATGGAGAATAAATGTCGCCTTTTGGTCTGCATCAAATTGGTGGACTAATTGTTTATTCAAATACACACCGATCATACAGCCAGGATTAGGATGCGCAGGATCACGCAATATCACCACGGTCCCAAAACCGGCCTCTTCCGGTTTTGGATCAGGTGACTTTTCAATTTTTTTAGGGATGGGTGGCAAGCTTACCGCAACAGGGTCGCGCTGCACTTTAGCAACCTTCTCAGAAGGCCCCGAAGTCGATGACCCGCATCCGGCGACTGCAAAAGCAATCAGTATAGAAAATAGTATGAGCTTCATTATTTACTTTTTTTTAAGTACGTGAAGGGCGCTATCACAGCAAATTATTTCGCGGTCTAATGAATAGTACTACCGCACAGAAATGCGCGGACGCATCATATTTCGATAGCCACAATTTTACCAAAACTATGTCACTTCTCCGCATCGAGAAGTTTTTTAAGCCAGCAAATACACATCAAATTCATCGCCAATTCTTTAAACAAAAAGCATGCGCTAATAATATGTCCACTTTTTACGCCACCACGCGTTTACTGAGAGACACCGAATTGCGCTACAATAGCAACTGCTTGGGGGCGACCTGGTTTCGACAGGGGCTACAAAGCAGCGCAGGGCATACCGAGGGCTGGCTACCTCGTAAATACAACCAGAAAAACTATAACTGCAAACGATAACTCGTACGCACTAGCCGCTTAATAACCGGTTAGCTCTACACCATCTCGTCTCTGGGGTGGGCTGGTCAAACAGCAGTAGAGTCATTTACAGAGAATCGCTTTTAGTCGGGTTACTTGGCTAAAAGTTAAATTTAGGTAACTCGTCTGAACGAAGCGTGTGCGTCCGCGTCGGTTGGGCTAAATCAAATGACAGCACTAAGTATGTAGAACTGTCTGTAGAGGGCTTTTGGACGCGGGTTCGATTCCCGCCGCCTCCACCAAGATACACCACACCAGACCATCGCAGGCCTTGCAAATACAAGGGCTACAAATACTGCGAGGTCTGGCGATGGCTGAAAATGTCTCCGTTTTCGCCCAAATTTCGCCCAGGCTTGGGCGGTAGCCTTAAGCCCTAGTTCTTGGACTACGCTGGCTGTACGATGCCCCTGCAAGATACCAATTCATAACTATTTAGTAAGTGACAAGTCTTTCTTGTGAGACGAGAAACGCTACTGATTACAAGTCCGAAGCAATACATAAAGATAACAAATACTTAGGGTACTTTTTGCTCCGCAATTCGCAAAACGACCTCGCTCGAAAGCCTTGCGCTACATGCCTCGTTTATTTTTTGCGGAGCAGAAATAGGTAAGCTCAGATCACAAAGCAAGGGCCATCGTTGGGTTCGATATGTCGCTGATTAGCAAAAGAAACGACATGTACTCATCATATGTCACTATAGAGTAACGATTGCGACACGATGCTTTTTTTATAAGAAAATACCTCTAGAAAACATGGTAGTCATAACTTCTCTGGTTCCCTCATACCGCCATTTGTCGTCGAAATGCAATTTGAGCGACACATTTGTTTGACATGTCGCCACCGACGACATATCCTCAAGTTATGTCGCTCAAATCACTTTTTAAGAACATGACAACAAATATCTCTGCTTGGCAACCTGATCAACCATACAACGCACTTCCACAATTGCCGCCGATAACCGACCTCGAAACCAAATTAGTTTTGAAGCGTTGTATTGCAGCACGTGTTGCCCTTGCAGAGCTAAAACAAGCTGCAGAGTTGATTCCCAATCAGAGAATGTTGGTGAATATCATACCGCTGCTGGAGTCCAAAGATAGCTCTGCAATAGAGGGTATCGTGACAACCACTGACCTAATTTTTAAGCATGCTCAAGGAAGTGATGCCCACGTGGACGGCGCGACGAAAGAGGCATTGCGCTATAGAACCGCGCTTCGTGCCGGTTTTGCTTCGATTCAAGAAAGGCCACTTTGTACCGCCACGGCGATCCAAATCTGTCGCACCTTGAAAGGTGCTGATATGGATATTCGGCGGGTTCCGGGAACTCAATTGGCGAACGATCAGACGGGCGAGGTAATATACACACCGCCAGTCGGCGCAGATAATCTGCGCAATTTACTAAGTAATTGGGAGAAGTTTCTTCACAACGAAGTCGATATTGATCCCTTAATACGAATGGCCGTAGGACATTACCAATTCGAAGCAATTCACCCTTTCGGTGACGGTAATGGCCGTACAGGCCGCGTACTCAATATCCTTTATCTTATCCATGAAGAACTACTTACTCTCCCGATTTTATACCTGAGTCGATACATCACTGCAAACAAGGCAGACTACTATCGCTTGCTACTGGGTGTCACGAAAGATGGTGCTTGGGAGCCTTGGATCATGTATATGCTCCAAGCGGTCGAAGAAACATCAAAATGGACGACAGCAAAAATATCTGCAATTCGCGACTTGGCAGATGTCACTGTGGATTATGTAAAAAAACAAATTCCCAGGACCTATAGTCGTGAATTGGTTGATGTCATTTTTGAACAACCCTACTGCAGAATCGTGAATTTAGTCGATAAAAATATCGCTAAGCGCCAAGCTGCATCTCGATACTTGAAGGATTTGGTGATGATCGGAGTCTTGCGAGAAGTGGAAGTTGGTAAGGAAAAAATCTTTATCCATCCAAAGCTCATGAAACTGGTTACCCAAGAGACCAATGAAATTATTCCCTACGCTGATCTTACGATAATTTAGTGTTCAATATCGACGACGACAATGCATCATGCGGAGAAACTTTTTCTATGGCCTGTTTTTATGCTTGAACTTTTATCTTATCCGCGATCACTTCGGCGATTCCGTCGTAAACAGGTGGAGGTATAACAAGATTTGAGATTACAAGTTCCTGCGCAGTCCGATTAGACTTTACTTTGTAATCTAAGTAAATTGGTTGAACTTGGTTTCCGCAATACAACTCTCGAATTCGAGGATGATCGTCATAGCTTAGCAACCAAGGATAGCCTTGCGATGTCACGAATGCTGACAATTTAACATGATCTTTATCAGTATACGAATGGCGGTATAGTTTTGGCCCCTGAATATAATATGGCGGATCAATATAAACAAAGGAAAATCCCACCGATATTTGCTCGGCATTACGGGTCAAAAAATCTATCGCGTCATGACAATGAACTGAAATCCGCTTGGAATATTGCGCAACTGCTCTTATTTGTCTTATTGTTTTTTGCTTATTAAATCTACAATCAATTTTGTAATCTGAGGTTTGTCTTTTGCCGCCAATAGGTCCGGCTCCAATAATTCCAGAAAAATTGGTTCGATTAAAAAACAAACCAGCTACTCCTAGTTGAAGTAACGTGAACTTACTGCTTTCGATGTCTGTGACATCCCTTAAGGGCTGTAAGTCATTCCAAGTGTCGATATTAATAGGGCAAGCATTGATAGCGGCGCAGAGCGCCTCTAATTCATGCAATACGCACCACCAAAATGCATATATGAGAGGGTCGCGCTCGTTCAACACCACGTTCGACACAAAACCAAGCCTGAGTAATTCTAATGATACCGAAGCTCCTCCAGCATAAGGCTCATAAAGCGTACAACCAGCAAGGAAATTTTCTTCGACCACTCCACTGATGTACGGAGCCAAGAGGGCTTTTCCACCCGGATAACGTAACGGGCTCATAGCTTCTCGCCGCCCACCTTTTTTTACCATCTCAATTTCCATCTAGTATGTATTTAATCACTTGCCGAAGATTATTCGCGACGGACTCTAGTGTACTAGAGTCCGCCTCTTGATACTTCAAATGAGTCATTGCATCTAGATAATTTTTAGCCTCCATTGTCGTGTGGCTTTGGAGCGTTTTACAAATATTTTGTTCAGCAAACACGCCATTAGTAAACTTCGCACAAAACTTGATAAGAGCAGTAAGTCCTGGATCTTTGCCCTCCGCGGTGATGAGGTCGTTCCATTTATCCATGGCTTTTATTTTATGGACCAAGGCGCACTCGAATACTGACCGGGTGAGAAGGGAGGCCGCGATCGGCATCTTTTCATGGTTGATTTTGCACAATTCAAGTGTGAGCTTTATCAGATTGTTATCTATGACGTGACACTCTAGATGTTCAAAAAAAATAGATGCTTTCGGACCTTTAGGGCTACTATTTTTTTTATTTCCCAGATTCTCCGACTCATTTTTTTCGTTCGAAATTTTAGCGGGGTCCCGATTGCCCTTCGTTTCCGCTTCTGAAGTAACTACGGCAGTTTTTTCGCCTTTTTTTTCATAGCCATTTTGTTTAACAAGTAATGCTTCCGCGGCCGCAATTTTACCAGCCGGTGAATTTACAAAGTCACTAAAATAGCTTACTGGATCTGTCCGAGTATCGCATCGAGGACGGCCCCTCATCGCATCAGGTATCAAAAAGTCCCGTGCGATTTTTTCAATCTGCTCTCGAAAAACGTTTGCAGGAAGCGCGCTGATGATGTTCTGATCATCATCAAACCGGGCTTGTAGAACTTCTAGTGTTTTAGCTAACGTAAAAAAGCGAGTGTATGGATTAGTTTTAAGCTTTTCATTTTCCAGAATTTGTCTTTCATCCTCATTCCAAGCCGTTATTCCAAATGCATATCTTAGCAATTTATACGGACGGACAAGTTTTCTTACCTGCGCTGGTGAAGTGCCTAATACCTGTGCAACCTCATCTACTGATAATGAATTAAGAAGTCTTACAGCTCGACGCATTTTTGCCACCGGTGACCATGGTTTTGCACCTTGCTCAGTGTGACGTTTAGTTAAAATAGGTTCCGCAGAGACCCGATCCGGCGCAACGTCAGCAGAGATTCGCTTTATTCGCAACTTGGTGGCGGCAGACGCTACCGGAAACCGTAAACGATATTGCTGAGGGACGAGGGATGGGGTAAGAAGCATCTGGCAAGCCGCGACTCGTCGGTTGCCTTCCAGCACGATCGACTTTCCCGATTCGATTACAGTAATAATTCGCTCGCCGTAAAACAAACCGTTTGACTTTTCTATGCTTCGCGCCAATTCCAGAACTCCCTCCAAATCTAAGAGTTTTAACCGAATTGATGGTTGTGAAGCGCTCTCTAAAAGCTCTATCCGAGGATTTCGTACATCTAGCATAATCTTCTTCGGTTCTAAATCGTTAGTGGTCCATACCGGCTGTATGCCATTCCTGCTCCTTGATTTTTAACGTTGCATTGCGCTCTCGCGACAACACATGCATGAGATTCTACGAATTATATTAGTGTAATAATAAAACAATACTTCCGTGACAACTTTAATAATACCACTCCCAATTGTCCTAATTTTTCCTCAACTGTGGCATTTCGCATCATTTATCTCGATGGATTTTAACTTTGCGACAGATTGGTTCTGACTCATTTTGTATCAAAACGCCAACTCTAGAGTTCCTGCTCCAAGTGCATCAAACTGCGTCAGGCTATTGCAGGGATCATTCCCCTCCGTGCCCCGCAGAGGGCGTGGCTGTAGCGCCGTACCACGGTGCATTAATACCAGTCCATCTAACGAAGCCCGCAGGCGTGGTGGGTAGTGCGCGGCGCTGGGTCTGGCGGACATCAATAAGATCAAAAAAACAATGTAACGCGGGACGTAAAAAAGACCGCGCAAGGCGGTCAATTGGGGTGTGGTGCACTCGCAGCGTGCGCGGCATAGGGCTGGAGGCGGGTTATCGCCCGGCGCGTCTCAGCGCTGCCTGCTCCCGCTCGTAGTCATCGCGGCAGTCCACATTACAGAATAGCAACGCGGATGCTATGGGTTCCTGACAGAAATGACAGTGGTGATCGGCGTGCAGCAGTGGTGTGCGACGCACTTTCGCCAGCGCGGTCGTCATCTCGTGGGCAATGCGCCAGTCGGCACGGTCGGCAATGTCGCTCATGATGCGGCCCTTTCATTGGTCTTGGATTCGCCAGTTACCAGTACATAGTCGTCAAACTTCACGACCTCTTGTCCGGCCCAATCATTGATGGCTAAAAACTGCGATTGCAGCGGGACCAGTTCATTGCGGGCGAACACCCGCGCTGCCGGTTCGACGGCTCCGAAGCCGCCGGTGTTATTGGGCATGATGCCGAGCAACTGGGGCGGCACGCGGTGTGCAGCCAGCACGTCGTCGCGGGTCACGCCTTTGATGTTGAAGAATTCATCCTTCGCCGCCACGTCCGAGACCGGCAGAATCTGAATCCCGTCTTTCTTACCGTTCGGTGCGTACATGAACAGGTTCCTGAAATTGCCCGGTCCCTTGCTGTCGCGCATGGCTTGGCGCAGGTTGTCCACATCTGCATTGTTTGCGGCCGCGTCGGTCATGTAAAAGATGAATCCGGCGTGAGAGCCATTCTTGTAATATTTGCGCCGAAACAGGGTCGCTGCTTCATTGAGCCATGCCGACTGCAATGCGCTCAGATATTGCGGCACGCCATAGACTTCCTGATTCACGTCCGGATCCATCAGGTGACATAGGGATCCAGTACGAAACGCGTATTCTTCCTGCCAGCCACGCACAAAATAATACTGGTCCAGATCGCGCCCGCGCCGCACGTACTTGGCTAGCGCATGGGCCAGCGATAACAGCTTGCCGCTACGACTGACCCGCCTCTCCAGGTACGCGTTCCCAAAGGTTAAAAAGTCCAGGGTCAATCGTTTGAAGCCATCGCGTGATAAGAGGGGTGTCGGCACAAACGTCGAGGTCAGAATGTTGGCTTTGAAATAGATCGCGCTGCTGTGGTGAACGCTGGAGTTAAACGATTTCGACAACCCGGCGTAGTTGACCGGCGGTTCATACCAGCGCCCGTTCGACCAGCATTCCAGACTATCGAGGATCTCGGCGTGATCGAGTACCGGGGTCGGTTCGCCAAAGGTAAAGGCTTCGAATCCGGATGCGGCCGGTGGCGCTGTTGTCGCCATGGAAGGTGCCAAGGCGTCGGCGCGAAACCGTGCCCGTTGCTGCTTATTGCTCATGAGGTATAAATCTCCATAAAGGATTGATTGTTCGAATGACCGCCTTCGATTGGCTCGTGGTCAAGCGCGTGCATACAGGCCCATGCCACATCAGCGTGGCCGATGGCATTGGTGCGACTTGCTTCGTAGGTGGCTTGCCGACCGCTGGCGGTGAGCGTTTTATGGATCGCCATAAAGGCCTGCGCGATGTCGATCCATCCGGCGTCGAATTCGAGCCGTCCTTTGCTGATAATATTTTTAGCCTTTAACACCATGCGGGTCTTCACTTCGACCGAATAGAGAATCGCGGTTGCGGCGGGAAAGAATTGGCGTACCAGCGGAAAGACGCCAATCCCCATGCCGGTGGTATCGATGCCGATGTATTCCACGTTATAACGGAGCGTCATTTGCCGGATCGCCTCGGCCTGTGCTTCGAAATCCATGTCGCGCCATTGATGGCGTTCCAGGATGCGGAACTTGCCACCAGCGACCAAGGGCGGGGCCAGCACTACGCACCCGGCACTATCGCCCGTCAATGACGGGTCGTAACCGATCCAGACTGGCCGGTTGCCAAACGGACGTGTCGCAATAAAATCGGACCACTCGACCCACGTATCGACCATGCAGCGTTGCAATTCCATCAGCGGAAAGATCGACTGCGTATCGTCGATGAAATTGCACATCAGCAGGTTTTCGAACTGGTCGGGGCTGTATTCGAAATTGCGCAATTCGTCGATATCGAACAGATTGCAGCCACCGCGCTCGGCGTCCAGAATGGTGACGATCTGGCGCCAGATTTTGTCCTCGCCAGTGAAGCCGGCTGCG
Organism: Glaciimonas sp. Gout2; assembly: GCF_035018905.1. Classification (NCBI taxonomy): domain Bacteria; kingdom Pseudomonadati; phylum Pseudomonadota; class Betaproteobacteria; order Burkholderiales; family Oxalobacteraceae; genus Glaciimonas; species Glaciimonas sp. Gout2. Next base: position 234,246 of record NZ_JASJXA010000001.1, read on the forward strand.
AGGCGTTTGTGCGACAGATCGATGGCGATCTGATTGGCCACAGCTCGGCGTTTGTTGAACGCGTCGCCGCACCAGAACGGATAGGCCTGATGCGTGACCGACGACGGTGTCGAGAAATAGGTCTTGCGCCATTGCTTATGCAGCGCCATGCCGGACGCGACTTTGTTTAACTCGGCAAAGTTATGCGTCCAGAAAAATTCATCGAAATAAAAGTTGCCGTGATAGCCCTGTGCGGTGCGCGCATTGGTGCCGAGGAAATACAGGTGCGCGCCGTTTGGCAAGATGATCGGGTCACCCGTTAATTCTAGGTTCGCCGCCTCCCGTGCAAACTGGAGGATGTATTGCTTAAAGACATGGGCCTGCGCTTTGGACGCCGATAAAAAAATCTGATTACGTCCGGTTTCAATCGCATCGGCCAGCGCCTCGCGGGCAAAATACCAGGTCGCGCCGATCTGCCGCGATTTGAGAATCACCCGCGTACGCTGGTCACTGTTGCGGTGCCAGACCTTTTGATAATCAAACAGGGAATCCTGAAAGGCGTCCAGCAACTGGATACGCTGTTCGTCGCTGAATTCATTGCGGATCGGCTTTTTCTTCGGTCCCGCGTTCCGGTTCGCCAGCTTCGGATTGAGATCCACCTCATTACCGCCCGGTGCTTCATAACGGCGCACGCGGGCGGTCTGCACCACCTGGCGCATCAGCAAATCGATCTCTTTAAAATCACCGCCGGATTTGCCGTCTTTAGCGATCAATTGGACCAAGCGGGCGTCCAGTGCTGCCTCCACCTTTTCCAATACGGGCGCGCTGTCCCAGCTATCGCGCTGCTTCCAGCTTTCGACGGTGGAACGTTTCAGTTTCAGGTAATCGGCGACCGCAGATATCTGCCATCCCTGCCAATACAAAAATTTGGCGAGTCGTCGCGGATCGGTTTCAACGGAAAGGAAAGGGGCTGTTTCTGACATGCCGCAAGCGTAGGGGTCGCGCGCGTAGAACGCTTCTGGCAAAGCGTCACTAAGCGCGTTAGCAACCCCCTGCGCATTGAATACGGTCGCGCTGTCGTTGACCATGGCGACATCTGACCACTTTTACGCTCACCAGCGCACACCATGTCTACCAAATCCAAATTTTTCCGTGTCGCCCTTGAAGGAGCGACGACCGATGGACGCAAGATCGACCGTAAAGCCATCGAACAGATCGCCCGAAATTTCAACCGCGATACCTATGGTGCACGAGTCTGGCTGGAGCACAAACGTAGCCTGTTGCCGGATAGCCCGTTTAAAGCCTACGGCGATGTGCTGGCCGTCAAAGCCGACGAAGTCGAGACCGACAGCGGAACAAAGTTAGCCCTGTTTGCCCAGGTATCGCCGACGCCGTCCCTGATCGCGATGAACCGTGACCGGCAGAAAATTTACACCAGCATCGAACTTAATCCCGACTTTTCGGACACCAAGCAAGCCTATCTGGTGGGCCTCGGCGTCACCGACAGTCCGGCCAGTCTCGGCACTGAAATTCTCACCTTCGCCGCGAATAGCAACGTCAATTTATTTATGGCCCGCAAACAGCATGCCCATAATCTGTTTTCGGAAGCGATCGAAGCCGAAATGGAGTTTGAAGACGATAGCGCGCCCGAACTGACCAACAGCAAATTTACCACCACCATCAAAAATATTATGAAACGTTTCGCGCACAAAGAAAGCGGCGACGACGCCCGTTTTAACGATGTCAGCGAAGCATTAGAAGCCGTCGCGCTGCATGCCAGCGACACCGCGCAGTCGTTCACGACACAGTTCGCCGCCGCAGAAAAAAAGATCGCCGCGCTTCAAGATGAACTGGCGGTCGTAACGACGGAATTGGCGACCTTCAAACAGCAGATGGACACCCAGGACGGCAACCCGTCCAAACGGCCACCGGCGACCGGCGGCAGCGGCATGGAACAGACTGAGTTTTAAGCACACTCCTGTCCCGCTGTGTTTCCCTATTAATCGTATTGCAGGAGCATCAAATTGAAAAAATTACCCGCGTTGCCTTTGACCATTACACCGCCCGCCTGCAAGTATTGAACGACACGGCCAGCGCTGCATCGACCTTTGCAGTCGCGCCGACCATCCAGCAAAAGCTGGAAACCAAGATGCAGGAGTCGAGCGAATTTTTAAAGAAAATCAACATCATTGGTGTCACCGAACAGGAAGGCGAAAAGCTGGGCCTCGGCATCTCCGGCCCGATAGCCAGCCGCACCAACACCGCCAATAAAGATCGCCAGACTCGCGACTTAACCACGCTCGACGGCCATAAATACCGCTGTGAAAAGACCAATTTCGATACCCACATCAAATACCAGACCTTGGATGCGTGGGCCAAATTTCCGGACTTCCAGAGCCGCATTGCGAACACCATTTTGAAACGTCAGGCGCTCGACCGCATGGTGATCGGTTTTAATGGCATCAGCATCGCCACCGATACGGATATCGTCGCCCATCCGATGTTGGAGGACGTGAACAAAGGCTGGCCGCAGCACTTCCGTGAACAAGCGCCCGAGCGCGTGATGCAAGAGGGTCATACTCCCGGCAAAATGTACATCGGCAGCAATGCCGACATCATCGGCGATTACGTCAATCTGGACGCCGCCGTATATGACGCAATCCACCTGCTCGATCCGTGGTACCAGAAAGACAATGGCTTAGTCGCCATCGTCGGTCGGGCTCTGCTGCACGACAAATATTTTCCACTGATCAACATTAATCAGGCTCCGACCGAAACACTCGCCGCCGACATCATCGTCAGCCAAAAGCGTCTCGGTGGGTTGCAAGCAGTCAGCGTGCCGTATTTCCCTGACAACGCGATCCTGATCACCCGCTTCGATAATCTGTCGATCTACTGGCAGGAGTCGGCCCGCCGCCGTCGCGTGGTCGATGAAGCCAAGCGCGATCGGATCGAAAACTACGAGTCGTCGAATGACGCGTATGTCGTCGAAGATTTTGGCTTAGGTGCCATGATAGAAAACATTGTGCTGGTTGACGCAACGACACCGAAAGCATAACCATGGCCCACCTTTCCCCCGCATTGCGGCACAAGGCAAGGGCGCTTGCTGCGAAAGCCGCAGCGAACGCCCCGGAAGGGCACCTGACCGCAGGCAGCGCCTACGAGCTGATGCTCTACAAGTTGGCCGAGGATCGCCGACGCTTAAAGCAGATCCAGTCCGTGAAACAAAAGATCGCGCTGAAAGCAGAAATCCTGCCCGAGTACCAGGACTGGATCGACGGGGTGTTGAGCGCGGGGAAAGGCGCACAGGATGACGTACTCACTACGCTATTGGTATGGCACATCGATGTCGGCGACTATGCGCAGGCGCTACGGATTGCTGCCTATGCGATCACCCATAAGTTGACCTTACCGGACCAGTACAACCGCGATATTCCGACCATGCTGATGGACGAGTTTGCCGAAGCCATGTTGTCGGGCCAGATGACGCCCGCAATTGGTCGCACGATCTTACCTTCGGTTATTACGCTCACCGAAGGGCGCGATGCACCGGATCAGGCGCGGGCCAAGTTGCATAAAGCACTGGCCTATGCATTCCTGGACAAAAGTGCCATCGCCGCCGATAACGTCGCCGATGCCGCACCCGCGGCGATCCATCTGGCCTTACCGCATTTGACCCGCGCCCTCGCGCTCGACAGCCGGGTCGGAGTTAAAAAAGACATTGAACGCCTGACACTGCGCCTTAAAAAAGCGGTCAAGGCATAACGCGCACCCAACGGCGCACGGCGGCGCGGGTCGATGAGATGCACATTAATGTAACAGCTCTGACTCCCGCCCACCGCCGTCTACTATGAAAGTCATCATGAGCTTTATCGCCAGGTCCCCCATGCCCTTGACCACCAACGAGACCACGGATCCGACTATCGTCGAAAACGACGGCTGGTTCCCGGCTATCGCTCTGCATCACATGCGCGACGCGATGCGGCTCGACGGCACGGTCACCACGCCACGGTTAGTCCAGGCCGTGGCCGAAGCGATCCTGTACGTGAATGGTGAACTGGACGCATGGCAGGACGAACAGCTAGAGAACGGCTTCAGCACCTTGGAAGTTGTCCCCGCTAAAAAGATCAACCGTGAAAGTAAGTTATTGATTCATTACCGGCGTGCCGTCTACAGCATCGCCAAAGCCGACCTATTGGAAAAATACCGAGATTACGACACCACCGCGTCATCCATGGCCGACAAGAAATCCATGGGGTATTTGGACGACGGTCCCGGTGAACAACGGCGTAACGCGCACTGGGCGATTGCCGACATCTTGCAACGGCATCATTTAACGGTCGAGTTGATTTAACAAGGATAACCATGTTGGTCCGCGCTCAACAATACGACACGCTTGATTTGCTGTGCTGGCGGCATCTGGGCGCAACCGCCAGCGTGGTCGAAGCCGTGCTGGAAATGAATCCCGGTCTGGCCGACGGCGGACCGTTTATTGCCCACGGTCGGCTCATCACCTTACCGGAACCTGCTGCTACCGCCACACCTCCCCGCCAGACCATTAGTCTGTGGGATTAACTTGTGATTTTTAAGGGAGAAACACTATGGCCGAACCTGGCAGCACCTCGTTATTCATGACCACCGCCGCAGGCATCGGTCTGTCCTCGATCTTTCCGGGGATCGATGGCAATGCACTCATCGGTGCCTTTGCCGGTGCCACCTTGGTGGCCATCACCAGTAAGAATTTGCCCCTGTTGCAGCGACTGGTCTACATGGTCATTTCGCTGGCGATTGGTTATCTGGCCGCGCCGGAAGTCATGCACAACACGCCGATCAGGCAATCCGGTGTGGCCGCCTTCTTAGCTTCGGCGGCGGTGATCGCGCTGACCCTGCACGGTATTGATCTGATCAAATCCATTGCGTTGCCGGAATGGTTGCGCAAGGGGAGCCGCCATGATTGATACCGTGCAACAAGTCGTGACTGCTATCGCGTTGTGCTGCTATCTCGCGGCGTGCGGGCAACTGCTGTGCTACCGGCGCGGTCTGGCGAACTACCGGATCCACCTGTCGTCGCTGGCATGGTTGCTGATTGCCCTGACCGGTAGTTGTGCGCTGGATATTCTGCTCGGGCACGCGCCGGTGTCGCTGGCGCAAGCCGGACTGGCGCTTGCCTTATGCGTCATCGTTTGCCGTGCCAGGGGCAATGTCGCCCACCTTTTGAAAGATCCGTATGGCTATCTCGACTGACCACCTCACTGAACACTTTACGCTGACAGAATTCGTGCACAGCGACACCGCTCGCACCCTCGGCATCGATAACACACCGCCACCAGCCATCACCGTGAACCTACGGCGTCTGGCCAAGTTTGATGAACTGGTCCGGCTCGAACTGGGCGGTGCGCCGATGCGTATTTCAAGCGGGTTTCGCTGCACGGCATTGAACCGTGCGGTCGGCGGCGCACGCAACAGTGCGCACCTCGACGGGCTGGCGAATGATTTTACGGCAGGCGAATTCGGCACGCCGCTGGCGATCTGTCGCAAGCTCGAACACTCCTATTTACAGTTCGATCAACTGATCTACGAACGCGCCGGGTCCGCAGTCTGGGTCCATCTGGGTATTGCGGCCGAAGGAGTGACCCCACGGCGTCAGGTATTGACCGTCGATCACAAAGGGACGAGGGCCGGGTTATGGAGCTGATCGTCAAAATTCTCGTTGGTGTGTTGTTAATGGGTAGCATGGCAACCGTCATTGTTAGTCAACGCGCCAGCCTGATTACCGTCAGGGAACAGGCCGCTCGCGCAGAACAAGGAGTGAATGAGCGTGACCGCCTCATCGCCACCTTAAAAGCCGCCGACGTCAAACAGCGTCAGGCGACCATCAAACTACAAGCGGCGCGGGTCAGTATGGCCGTCACCTTGTCCGAACGTGAAACCCTGATCGAGCAACTTCACCATGACCTCTCCATTCGCCCTTGGGCTGTTGCTCCTTTGCCTGACGCTATTGCCGGGCTGCGCCAGCGTCCCTCCCTCATCGGTGCCGACGCTTATCGTCACTGGCTGTCCGCCAGTCACCCGCTGCCAATTACCAGCGACGGCACCGACCACTAACGGCGCGTTGCACCTTGCGCTCGAACGCACCGAAGCCGCATGGGCCATGTGTGCGGCACAGGTCGACATGATTGTGGAGTGCCAACAGGAGATTAGCGATGTACAAACCAAACAGCCTTAAAGAGCATTTAATAACGGCCAATCCCGACCTGCGGCAGAATCCGGATAAGCTATTGATCTTTGCCGACCAAGGTAATGTCGTCGCCACCGGCACTGCATCGCTGTCGTATGAATACCGCTACAAATTGAACATCATCATCACCGACTACAGCGGCGATCCGGACGCGATCATGGTGCCGCTGCTGGCGTGGATTGCGCTCCACCAAAACGACTTACTCAATAATGCGGAACTCCGACGAACCGGGATCGGCTTTGACGTGGATTTTAATAATCATGAAACGATTGATCTGTCGCTCAAGCTGGACCTGACCGAACGCGTCATCGTCAAACGTGATGGCGGCAGACTTAATATAAGCCATCCACCCGAGTCACAACCCACACCCGACTACAGCGACGGCTTCTGGACCTTGTACCAAGGCGAGTCGTTATTGGCTGAATGGCATACACCTGCCCAACCCGCATGAGCGACGATCTGCAAGCGATTGAAGAGTGGGCTGGCGCACTGCTGTTAAAGCTCGCACCGGCCCAGCGCCGCGCCGTCAACAAACAGGTCGCGCAGGATTTACGTCGCAGTCAGGTGAAACGCATTGTCAGCCAGCAAACACCGGACGGCGAGGCCTATACGGCGCGCAAACAACGCAAGAACCTACGCGGCAAAAGCGGTCACATCAAACGCCAAAAGGCCGCGATGTTTGCCAAGATACGCAAACAAAAAAGCCTCAACATCCAGCAGGATGAAAATCAGCTATCGGTCGGCTTCTTTGGACGCGTGGCGCGCATTGCACGGGTGCATCAGGAGGGATTGATAGACAAGGTATCAAAGAAAGGGCCGGAAGTCCGCTATGCGGCCCGGCCTTTGTTGGGATTTAGTGCTGAGGATCACGCGTTGATTCGGGAGTCGGTGTTGCGTCAGTTAATCAATATTTAGTGTCAGTAAACTTTACACACTGTAAGGATTTTTTTAACGAATTAAATAAAATATCATACATATCAATGGGTTATACAAATGGCATTATTTTTGCTTACTGTCTAAGGAAATCAATCTGCCCTACTTAAACAGGAACAAAACCATGAAAATCAAGAACGCAGCATTTTTATTCATTCTAAGTTTGAGCACATTTTGCGCCCAAGCAACCGTCATCACTTTTGACGAAGCCCCCGCTGCTAGCGGTGTTGCTTATGCTGGCACAGCTGCAGCTGCATTTAGTCTTACCAATTTCGGGACAGTCGGTGGAAATAGCAAAGGTAACCCGGGAAACTGGGGTCTAGAGGGAACAAACGGTAGTCAATTTTTAGGATTCAATAGCAGCTATAGCGAGACCGTAACGTTTGCCTCTTCCGCAACAAACGTTTCTGCTGATTTTTCACGGTCGAATGGCTCCTCTAGCGAGACAATCCAGTTTAACGCATATGACGGCAACATTCTTGTAGACTCAGTTAGTGTGGCGCTTGGCGCAATTAATAATTGGACAACGCTATCTGTATCAAGCGCAGACATAACGAGCGTTACATGGACGGGGACTGGAAGCAGTTTTCATCCATATGGGGTAGACAATTTTAACTTCGTTACCAGTGCGGCCGTTCCTGAACCGACTAGCGTAGCGCTACTCGGCCTTGGTATTCTGGGCTTCGTTGCATCACGGCGCAAGTCAGCAATAAGCAAGAATACCTAAGCAGCCTAATCTTGTCGAAAACTGGCAAGTGCGCAATGCCGCTTAGTTAAGCATTCAAACGGCAAAAGGCCGCGATGTTTGCCAAGATACGCAAACAAAAAAGCCTCAACATCCATCAGGATGAAAATCAATTATCGCTGGGTTTCTTTGGACGCGTGGCGCGCATTGCGCGCGTGCATCAGGAGGGATTGACGGACAAGGTAACCAAAAAAGGGCCGGAAGTGCGCTATGCGGCCCGGCCTTTACTCGGTTTTAGTGCGGAAGATCATGCGTTAATTCGAGACTCGCTATTACGGCATTTAAGCGGTTTTTGAGGGAAACGATTTATGCCGCGCTGGCATGTAACTTGAGTCCGAGCGCCTTCATTACTTTCAGAATGGTACTAAATTCCGGATTCCCTTCACCGGAAAGCGCTTTATATAAGCTCTCCCGCGCCAACCCGGTATCCCGTGCGACCTGACTCATCCCCCGCGCACGAGCAATCGTCCCCAACGCGTGTGCAATGAAAGACGCATCGTCACCGGCTTCCTCCAGACACGCGTCAAAATAAGCAACGATATCCTCTTCGGTTTGCAGGTGTTCGGCAGAATCCCATTTATGTAGTGTGATGTTTTCCATAAGGTTCTCCTAAAGTAGTCGTGCGAGTTCGAGCGCAGTTTTAATGTCTTTGCTCTGTGTAGATTTATCGCCACCCGCGAGCAAAATCACGATCTCGCTACCACGTTGTACAAAATACACGCGGTAACCAGCACCCGTGTGGATACGCATTTCAGAAACCCCTTCGCCGATTGGCTCACAATCACCAAAATTACCCAATTCAGCACGATCAATACGCATTTGAACGCGCACTCTAACAGTTCTGTCTCGCAAGCTTACAAACCAGTGATCAAAAGTGGCAGTTGTCTGAATAGTCTTCATACACAACTGTATCCTATGAATTACATTTTGTCAAATTACTTTAAAGGACCGACTGATATTAAAACGCTTCTTTCAAAGAGCAACAATCTCCAATCGTGAGGACCAGCGTCATGCTAGTTCACTGCTGATAATGGATGCTGTTCAAGCTACAACCTGTTTTGGTGTTAGCGAGGTTGATATGGATTGAGGAGTGAGGCCGCAAATTCAAACGCATTTTTAAGCTGAGGACGGCTGCTGTGGGCCAGCGCCGCGTAAAGCTTTAACCGGTACTTAAAGGCGTCCCGATTCGCCGTTGCATCAGTGTTTAATGTTGTGGCGAAACAATCGCATGCCTCTTCAACGAGTGTTTTAATTTCTGCAGCGACGTTATGCCCGGCATCTGCCCGCCCGGCTAAGCGTTGCACTTTAAAAACAAAAAGACGGATTAAACTTTCATCGTGAGTTATTAACATGGGCACTCCAATCAAAAAAATATAAGCGGTCCTTTCGCTTTGCTTCTAAGACTTCGAATGATGTAATAATTTAGCATAAAATGCGCTCAAAACAATTATCAGTATGAAAATTACTCACAAGCAAAAGAGCGATACGCTACTGAAAGTAGCGTATCGACTTTGCTCCAGCGGATGCGCATAATCGTGCCTGCGGTGAAGCCACTGACCGCTCGCCTGAAAGGCCAACATCAGGTCATTATTTCAAAAAAGCTGCCCTACAGACCATGCATCCCAGTTGGTAATTACCAGTTCCCGACTACTCTCCGGCTGGCCGTGCACGCTACCCAAGCTATATTTAATATCCAGCCCCATCATCGTAAAGCCGTCAAACACCGCCCGGATATCCGGATGGTCGTTAATGCTAACCATGACTTTGCCCTTACAAGTGCGCATAAAATCCGCCATCTGCTGATACTCGTGGAAACCAAAGTCGACGCCATACCCTTCAGTCTGCCAGTACGGCGGATACAGATAAAAGAACGAATGCGGACGGTCATAGCGCGTCATACATTCCCGCCACGGCAGATTCTCCACATAGGTCCCGGTGTCACCGACGGTCGCCGATGAAAGGATTGAAGGTTCAATGGTTGTTTTTTTAACACATAGAAAAGAAGTATTTCTGTCTATTTCCATCGATTTCCGTCTATCAAAGCATCGGTATGACTAATTTAATCTTGTTATCTAAAATTCAATCTATCTATAGTGCGGGATTTAAGCGATCATAGGCAAAAATATAATTATTTATCACTAGCCAGTTCATGCGTGCCGGCATTGCGCCTCTGAGTTGCGGCCCTGTATTTGCGCCACTATTGCTGCCGATAACTCAAATACGGAGATTAGCCATCATGTATACCGGGCTCGCAACCGATCTGCCGTTGACCCCTTTTGATCGCGTCGATTCTTCACCAGCCATTCGTATGGCTACGCTAAGACAGCGAAAAATTGCACTGAGGATCTGCGCAGGGTTGATCCTCGTTACGTTGATTTTGCTTCCATTCGCGCAAATAAAATGGCCTAAAATTCCAGCGTTTCTGGCTACTTATCAGACCACGGTGATTGGCACCTACCTGATCACCGCTTATCAGATATACGGTCACTATAAGGCGACGCGATCAGTCGCTTTGCTGCATCTCAGCGCCGGATGTTTATATACTGCTGTTATATTGGTGCTGCAGTTTTTGTCGTTTCCGGGAATATTTATCGAGGGACGTGTGCTGTTCGGTGGCACGCAAACCAGTAGTTGGCTGTGGCTGTTTTGGCATGCCGGTCCTGCCATTGGTATCCTGGTTTTTGCCTGGAGCGAACTACGCCGTCCCAACCATGTCACCACGGATCACCAGCAATCGTTACGCCGCGCCTCCATTGTTTTGATCGCTGCCCTGGCTGCGACGGTGGCAATGGTCACCATATTCCGCGATTTTCTTCCTGTTTTGGATACGAATGGTGACTATAGCGGCATTACCAGCACTGGCATTGCACCCGGGTTGCAGGTTTTGATTGTGCTGTCGCTGTTTTTTTTATGGCGAGCGAGTCGCTTCCGTAATGTCTTGCATGTGTGGCTTGGCACTGCTTTGATAGCGCTGTTATGCGATAACGCTATCACCATGGCGGGTAGCAGCCGCTTATCTTTGGGTTGGTACGCTGGTCGCTTCAGTGGCTTGATTTCTTCATCGGTGATGATGCTGGTCTACTTGAAAGAAATTAATCGTTCTCATCAACAAAGCATGCTGACGGTCGACAAATTAGGCGCGGATCAAACCCGGGCAGAAGTCGAATTGCAGCAATCTTATACGCAGCTGCGGCAACTATCGGACCATCAGGAAAAAGTAAAAGAGGATGAGCGAAAGCGTATCGCGCGTGAAATTCACGACGAATTGGGCAGCTTGCTAACTAGCATCAAAGCCAATGTTTCAGTCTCTAATGAACGTTCCATGTTGGCTGGTAATGCATCAGATCCACTCCTCAACGAGGCGGCGGCACAAGCCGATACAGCTATTGAAACCATGCGGCGGGTCATCGCCGATTTACGCCCTAGTGTGCTGGACCACCTTGGCGTATGGGCCGCGCTGGAGTGGCATGCCGACCAGATTCAGGCGAGTTCAGGATTGGAATGCAGATGCCACATTAATCAAAGCGCCGCGGATGTCGAGCTCGATCCAGAACGCAGCACCATGCTGTTTAGGATCGTGCAAGAATCGCTCACAAATGTGGTCCGCCACGCAGCGGCATCAAAGGTGACGATTGACGTGCGGTGCGAAGAAAACGTCATTATTGCTGAAGTCAGAGATGATGGAAAAGGCATCAAACCCCAACAATTACTCGGCGGTGAAGCGTGGGGTATTCTGGGTATGCACGAGCGCACACGTCAGTTTGGCGGTGAACTTAATATTGCAGGATCATCCCTCAACGGGACTGCAGTAATACTACATTTACCATTGACCTAGAAGACGCGCTGATCGCGTTTTAACAGTGCCAGCCAGTTGCTGTGAGGATGAGATCGGTTCATCTTGGCGACCGAAATAATCCCTCACAATATGCGATTCAAAAATATCAACCCATCGCTGCAAGATGCACGTCGCAGATCGATGGGCTGAAAACCATCTCAAAAATGTCGGAGAAAATTATACTGACATCCACGTCATCATCAACTGCCGTAAACTGATCGCGTTTCAAATGGATTGTATAAGAACAGCCAGGTTTCCGAAAGCGTTTGATCTTTAAGACGCAGATACAAACGCATATCAACAGGTTCCGGGCCTTCGACTGTCAGATCGAACTGGGCCCGCCAATGACCTCCTACGCCATCGGGAACCGCTTCGGTGAAGATATAAGAAAAGGTGCCACGCGATGAAGTTAGTACCGCTTCCGGCATTTCACCAAAGGCTAGTTTTTCTAGCGGCTCGCCCAAAAATTCAACCATAAATTTACGCACGTTTTTCGGCCGCGGTTGACCGGGTACGCCGCCATTGCCAAGGCGCGTCGCTACACAACGGGCAAGCGTGCTCGGAAATGGTTCGTCCTTCTGCCAATCCAATTTATAGCGCAGGCGATAACTGTTACCGGCAACCGCTTTGGCGCTGGGCACCCACATCGCTACAACGTTGTCGTGAATCTCATCATCGGTTGGAATTTCGATTAATTGCACTGTCCCTTGGCCCCAACCTTCTAACGGTTGCACCCAAAGGCTGGGACGGCGTTCGTAATGGACGCCATCTTGATAATGATCAAAATTGCGATCGCGCTGTAGCAGACCAAAACCACGCGGATTGGTGTCGCCAAAGGCTGAAGCGGTGGTTTGTCCGGGATTATTCAGTGGTCGCCAGATGTGTTCACCCGCCCCGCTCCATAACGCTAAACCATCGGAATCATGGACTTCAGGTCGCCAATCGGTCCCCGTCCCTTTTACTGATTCAGAAAACCAGTACATCGACGTCACTGGCGCGATGCCGAATCGGTCAATATCGCGCCGCAAAAATAAAGCGGTATCGATTTCCATGGTGACGCCTGCGCCGCGTTGCATAACGAATTTATACGCGCCACAGATACTTGGCCCATCCAGCATGGCATAGACGGTCACTGTGTCGCTGTTATCGTCCGGAACGGTGAAATAGAAATGGGTGAAGTTAGGAAATTCTTCTGACTTTCCGGCTTGTGCAACGTCGATGGCAATACCACGGGCAGATAAACCATATTGATAAAGGTCACCAATCGCGCGAAAATAAGAGGCACCGAGAAAAGCCACCCAGTCGTTCTTATGCCAGTCCAGCTTGTCCTGATCACCGCGCCGACTTTCCTGGAAACGAAAACCCGAAAACCCGCTGCCGCGCGGCAAATCTCGCGCCGGACTATCTACCGGCATATCGAAATAACTCTCGTCGTAGACAATCTCACGCGCCTTGGGAACCTTGCCACTGTCGTCGATGAGGTGCATGTGTACCGGTGACTGAAAAAAACGGCCAAGGTGAAAAAAAGTGACCGGGAATTGTCCAGGGCCTTCAGCAAACAAGGCGTAATCGGTTTTGTATTTTATTTTGCCGTGGGCTGCGTAATCGATTTTGTCGAGAATCGCACGCGGGGCGGTCGCTTGCGGTTTATACGGTGCTTGCGCTAACACTTTTGCTTGCGCGATGAGCGTATCAAAAGAAAAAGTTGATGCGGAGCCAAGCTTAACGCGATTGTCCGCAATGGCTTCCATCGGAACGCCGAGCGCTACAAGCGTGGCTGTGGCAGCGGCGGAATGGAGAAAAGTTCGGCGATTTATCATGGGCGGGGCAATCTCCAATAAATAGGGGAAGAATGGTCATGGGCTAACCGAAACAGATTGTGGTGCTAATGGACCGTATGGCCCTCCATTCTGTGTACGTATACCTAATATGACCGATAACGCGGACGCGGCGTAACGGCGCTCACTGATACTTTACAAAATGCAACTAGCGAAACCTTCATGCGTAACTTAGTCAGGCAAAAAAGAGAAACGTTCAGATGCGTCGGTCGGCTTAGCCCTGCGATCTTGCAAATGCGTCGGTAATCTACCTTTTATAATCTATCTTTTATCCGCCTCTAAACGATGCGTCGCAAGAAACGCAAATCCACCCATCCGACCGCCGTTCCCACTGATCGCACCCACTTTTCTCAATCAGAAGAGCCCTGAGTTTGTCTTCCTGCGTCGTTCTATTACAAATCAACCATGAATTGCAAATCAACAACAAAATCAAGATTGATGACGCATCGACAATACGAGTACGATTATAATCACGGTTAGGCGAATCTTGGGACAAATCCGTGTTGCTCACTGACCGAAACACCTGCGACATTGCTATTCCTACCTAGGCTTCTGCGAGGTTAAATGTAAATAACTCTGATTCCCAGCTGTACTAATAATGCGTTTTTTTGGGCGATCAGCAACGATCATGCCTGACGGATTGCTTCCACTGTTTACAAGCGAATGGCACATCTGATATGACTACTTCGGAAACATCTCTCATTGATCCTGCAAATGAAAGCCTCAATACCAAACCGTTGCCTATCCCTTTTTGGCAGGCATTCACTTTTTGGTTGAAATTAGGTTTTATCAGCTTCGGTGGACCCGCAGGTCAAATTGCGATCATGCATCAGGAGTTGGTTGAAAACCGGCGATGGATCTCTGAGCGACGCTTCCTTCACGCCTTAAACTATTGCATGGTTTTACCAGGCCCAGAGGCGCAGCAGTTGGCGACCTATATCGGCTGGTTGATGCACCGCAAGTGGGGCGGCATCGTAGCGGGTGCATTATTTGTGCTGCCATCATTGGTGATCCTGATTGCGCTGTCGTGGTTGTATATTGCATTTGGCAGTCTGCCGCTGGTAGCTGGGTTGTTTTATGGCATTAAGCCGGCAGTGACCGCCATCGTCATCCAGGCGGCGTACCGCATTGGCTCGCGCGCACTTAAAAACAAGATACTTTGGGCAATTGCCGCAGCATCTTTTCTGGCGCTGTTGGTCCTCAACGTGCCGTTTCCTGCAATCATTTTGACAGCGGCAATAATCGGCTATTTCGGTGGTCGGATGGTACCGGATAAGTTCACGATGGGTGGTCATGGCAAAGCGGTAAAATCGTTTGGCGCAGCGCTCATTGACGACGATACGCCGACACCGGAACACGCACGGTTCAGTTGGCTTGGACTATGTCAGATAATCATCGTCGGTGCTTTATTGTGGGTGATCCCAATGGGCGCGCTAACCGCGATCTATGGCTGGCATCACACGTTGACGCAAATGGGCTGGTTCTTCACCAAGGCGGCGTTGCTGACATTCGGCGGTGCGTATGCCGTATTGCCGTATGTTTACCAAGGTGCCGTCAGCCACTATGGCTGGATGACATCAACGCAAATGATTGATGGCCTCGCACTGGGCGAGACCACGCCGGGGCCGCTAATCATGGTGGTGGCTTTTGTTGGTTTTGTGGGCGGCTATGTGAAAGCGCTGTTCGGTCCAGAATCGTTGTTTCTGGCCGGTGCGGTGGCGGCGTCACTGGTAACGTGGTTCACCTTCCTGCCCTCGTTCTTGTTCATCCTGGCCGGTGGCCCGCTGATTGAATCGACGCACGGCGACCTGAAATTTACCGCGCCGCTGACCGCCATCACGGCAGCTGTGGTGGGCGTGATTCTCAATCTTGCGGTGTTCTTCGGCTACCACGTGCTTTGGCCGCAAGGCTTTGGCGCACCGTTTGACTGGATATCGGCGTTGATCGCTCTGGCGGCAACGATTGCCTTATTTCGTTTCAAACGAAATGTCATTCACGTCATTGCTGCGTGTGCGGTGATTGGTCTATTGCTGAAAACGGTGATTTTATAAGGTCAGACGGGAAGCAATATTCCCGGCTGAGCTTATGCAGACGTGTTTCTTATGTGTTTTTCAGGAAAATAATTTTTCAGAACTCACCTGAAAACAGTTTACAAATCGAGTACCAACAACCGACTTTTAGGACGTGAAACGCAAGCCGTTAAATAGTTCTGATGCTCTTCGTCAGAGAGAATAAAGTCGCGATGGTCGACTTCCCCTTCCAGATAGCGCATTTTACAAGTACCGCACAATCCAGACTGACATGAGGTCTCCACCTCGATGCCATTATCAGCGAGTATTTCGATGATGCTTTTATCTTCCGACATGGCGAATAAGGCCCCGGTGCTGGCAATCTTCACAAAAGAGGTAGCCGATGTATCCGATAAGATCGCGGAATTCGCAGCGACAGCTTCCGACTTGACCGGTTCTGGGGCCTTAAAATGTTCAAAGTGAACTGCGTCACGCGGCCAATGCTGAGCGGCTTTTGCGCAAGCTGCCATGAAGCCCGCGGGGCCACAATAGTAAACGTGTGTGCCTTCAACATGTTCTTCCAACAGTTTAACGATATCTAAACCATCCCGTGGATTGCCGCCATCGAAGTGAAAAATGACCTTTCCCTTTTCAACCTGAGCAGCAAATTCTTCACGGAACGCGGCATGGTCTTCACCTTTGGCGCAATAGTGCAGTTCGTAATCCTCACCTGTGCTTTCCAGATAATGGGCCATCGCCTTTAATGGCGTCACTCCGATGCCACCCGCTAACAAAACATGTTTTTTTGCGTCGTTAATCAGGCCAAAATTATTTCTCGGGTAGCTGATCGATACCACATCTCGCACCCGTAGATTGTCGTGCATCAAGCGCGATCCACCGCGACCGATTTCCTCGCGTAGAACCGCAATAACGTACCGGTGACGTTCGATCGGATCGTTGCACAGCGAGTACTGCCGAATCACACCGCCCTCAAGATGCATATCGATATGCGCACCGGCGGTGACGGCTGGCAACATCTCTCCGGCAGGGTGTACCAATTCGAAGGAGTTAATGCCAACGGCCTCAAACCTGATCTGCCGGACAAGCAGCGACAAGGATGTTGGGGATGAACGCGTTTGTGATGGTATATCTTGCATTGTGGGCCTCGAGTCTCTAGTGTTTTTATGCTGCAATGCATCATTACGATTGGCTGATGCTATTCTTCTGGGCTTCATTTTGGATTTAATGACACCAACCATGAAAAGGATTGAAAGCGTATGAAAACCAAGCTTTTTCCTGATGATAAATCGTAAATCCCAGCCATTGATACGTCCAATGGTAATAATGTATGAACCCTATCTGGATTACAAATAAGGACATTCGGGACCAAACAAGAAATTTTGAAGTACACATTCGGATTTACAGATGAAGTTCATCCAAAAATTGAATTCGACATTTATAAGGCTGCCACGTATCGTTAGCTCAGGGACAAATGATCCCACCGAATAATGGTTGATTGAGGAGACAATTGATGGATACGAAAGTCGATAATGCGAAGCTGGTTGAATCTTCGAAGCCGAAGAAGCTCATCCCATACGGTGGCTACTTTACGAGCAAAACGCCAGGGCATGATCCAGAGCTGACCGAAACCGGGCCGGGTACGCCAATGGGCGAATACATGCGCACTTTCTGGCATCCGGTATGCATGTCGATGGAGTTGGGCGATACGCCAAAATTTATAAAAATTCTCAATGAAGAATTAGTGGCTTTCCGCGATAAGAGCGGTGCCATTGGCGTTCTGCACGCCCATTGCGTCCATCGCGGCGCGTCGCTGGAATACGGTGCCATTCAAGAACACGGCATTCGTTGCTGTTATCACGGCATGGTATTTGATGTTGATGGCACTTGCCTGCATGTTCCATATCCAAAGGGCGAAGAGAAAGAAGCCGCAAAATTTGCATGCTCGATTCAACAAGGTGCGTACAAAGCCTTCGAGCGCCACGGTCTCGTCTTTGCTTACATGGGCTCACCAGAAAAAGAACCACCGTTCCCTGAGTGGGAATCAAATTTCACCGTCCATGCGACCGATAAGCTAGTTCCTTACAGCAACTTCCAGCATTGCAACTGGTTGCAAGTTCAGGACAATGCTGCGGATAATTATCATCCGACAGCGCTGCATAATTCGTCTAACGTGGTGGATGAAAACTTTCAAGGCACTACTTTTAACGAAGTTGGTGCTGCGTCGATGGAAGTCGCGCCCGACATGCAATTTATTCCCATCCATGAGGGCCGTGGATTGGCATGCGCTGGTGCACGACGCGTAGACAAGGATCGTCTTTTCATTCGCGTACAACATCAAGCATTGCCCAATTTGAGCTTACATGCTTACACGTCAGAAGACGGTGCTGCCAAGAAATTGTTCAGCCGCTTTCATATCGTACGCTGGACTGTTCCAGTGGATGACGAAAACAGCAAGATGATCGGCTGGCGCGTGATGGGACCAAACATCGATACCCGCGGTATTGGTGATGAGCAAATGGTTGGTTACGAGACGATTGATTTTCTGGAAGGCCAGGTTGCGATGCGCCGTCCGGAACGTTTTGGAAAATACAAGCTGGAAGATTTCCCGCCGATTCCTCCAAACCATCGTGAACGCGATTGCTATAAAGACGCGCAACAAGCGCCTGGCGACTATGAAGCGATTATCAGTCAGCGTCCTATTGCTGTGCACGCGCTGGAAAATCCAACCAAGTTCGATGCTGGTGTCTTTATGTTCCGTAAGCTTTTGCGTGATGCTGTCCGAGGCACTAACCCGAAAGCCAGTGCAGAAAACTTCTACGACTGGCTACAATCCGTCAATGGCGCGCCAAATAGTTACTGTAGCGGTAATGTGATGGAAGTCGCAGAAGGCGCAACTATCGAAGAAGAAATCGCACAACGTCGCATGGTGACCAGAAAGATTGTTCAGATATTGACTGAGAGTGACAATCTGAAAGGTGATGTACGGACGCAGTTTGTGATGGAAGGCTTTGAGGCGCTGGAGCAATCGACCAAGAAGTAATTCCTGCAAAGGAAAATCGGCAAAGCGAAAGAGCAACTCTGCGCTCTTCGTCTTTCAATAAAGGGACAGCGTCAGGATCATCATCCTGACGCTGTCTTTTTCATTACCCGGCCATGCTGTGCGCGGTGATGAACCGGCTTAACCGCCGACTTTCTGCTCTTCCGCCTCCTTCAAGCAATCAAGATCGTTGCGTAAGTCTTGTACTACCTCGAAGAAGGCTTTGATTACCGGCGCTTCTTTGCGCTCTGCCAGGCAGGCTAGTTCCAGATCAATAAACATCGGTGCCTCTGCAATCGTGAGTATCCGAAGCCGCGAATCCTGATAAATGGCATCCAGCGCGATACCCACGCCGACACCCGCAGCAATGGCTTCGCGTATCGCGTCCTGACTATCGATCTCTAATACTCGACGCACACTGACGCCACAATCGGCCAAATAATCATCAAAGACCTTTTGCTGCATTGAGCCACTTTCTCGAGTGACGATTCGCTGCCCTTCCAACTCTCCGACATGAATATCACTGCGCTCAAACCAAGGGTGGCTTGCTCCTACCAGTAATGCGATCTTTGCCCGACGATAAGGGACCGAGAAAAACCGCTTGTCTCCCAGGCGCGGCAATACCGCGACATCTGACTGCAATTCCAACAAACTTCCACTCAATTCACCGGAATTGCCAAACGACACCGACACCCGGACTTCTGGATAGCGCTTGCCAAAAGCAACCACCATTTGGGTAACCTGAACCGGATCGAAAGCGGCCACCCTGATGCGTCCTTCCAGCAATCCGCCAGCGGCTCGCAGAGTTTCTTCAGCCTCTGTTTCCAGCGTAAAAATACGGTGAGTAATCGATAACAAGCGTTGCCCCGTATCGGTCAATTCGACGATGTGCCCATGCCGTGAAAACAGCTCCACACCAAACCGTTGTTCAAGCGCTTTCACATGCGTGGTGATACTTGGCTGCCCGACGAATAACGCACGCGCAGCCGCCGTAAAGCTACCGTGTAGGGCAACCGCGTGAAAGCAGCGTAACTGATGAAAATTCATGGCCAAAAGACACTCCTTGATCCTTGCATGGCCGAATTGTAGAGGACTCTTCGCTGTAATGGTTCGCTTCTTTGAATAACAAGGCGAGCTTGCGCAATTCTATCAAGTGAAGGACCGGTCTGAATGTGTCTAAAATGTAAAAATGACAAAGATCGCCTGCGGCGATGAAGCCGAGCGAGCTTTGTCATTTTCATTGTCTTGCATCCATCAGATTAGTTTGCAAATCTGTTCCAGCCTGGTTTTTATCGCGCCAGGAAAGGCTTGCTCTAACGTATTTTCCGATCAAAAAATTTTTGATCGTTAGCGACTCAGATTATTTTTACGCCGCATAGGTGTCTAACGATTAACCAACTTTGCCGGAACTGTGAACACCAGCAATCCTCCGATAACCAGGCTTGCTGCGAGAACGAGCACGCCGTTGTTGGTGCTGTCGGTCACCGTCTTTACCCATCCAAGCAGATATGGACTGATCAGGCCGGAGACGCTGCCAATCGAGTTAGCAAGGGCGATGCCTGTTGCCGCTGCCGCACCGGTAAGTATCGTTGGAGGTAAGACCCAAAATTGTGAAATTGTGGTCATGATTCCCATCGTTGCAAACGTCAAGGCAACCATCGCGATAGTCGTATTTTGCGCGTACATCACACTAAATACTAAGCCCACAGCACCGACAAAGCCAGCTATGGCAAGATGCCAACGGCGCTCTCCGCGCATATCCGAACTGCGACCAACCACGATCATTGCTACCGTTGCTGCTGCGTAAGGTATAGCCGTGAGCAGACCAATATTGAGGGGGTCGGATACACCACTTGCCTTGACGATGGTCGGAAGCCAGAAACTAACGCCATACAATCCCATCGTGAAAAATAAGTAGATGAAGCTCAATAACCATACTTTGGGATTAGTAAATCCGTCGCGTAGTGAATGTAAGGTCTTGCCATGCTTGTCTGCCGCTAGATTTTTTTCCAGCATCGTGCGCTGCGCTGGTGAAAGCCATTTAGCGTCCGCAATTTTATCGTCCAGATAAAAGAACGCCATGACGCCCAATATCACAGTGGGAATACCTTCCAGAAAGAACAGCCACTGCCATCCGGCTAGACCATGCGACCCACTCATCGCGTGCAAAATCCAGCCTGACAGTGGACCACCTATAACGCCTGACATAGGGATACCGGTCATGAAAAGCGCCGTCACTTTGCCGCGTCGCGATGCAGGAAACCAATAAGTGAGATAGAGCAATATGGCGGGTATGAAACCAGCCTCGGCAACGCCGAGAACAAAGCGCATGATGTAAAAACTTGTTGGTGTCGTGACGAACATCATTGCGCCAGAAATCACACCCCACGTCACCATAATTCGGGCGATCCAGAGACGCGCACCAACTTTTTGCATGATGAGATTACTCGGCACTTCGAAGAGCAAATAGCCAACAAAAAACATTCCTGCACCAAGCCCATAAACGGCTTCGCTTAAATTGAGATCGCTCATCATTTGCAGTTTTGCAAAGCCGACGTTCACCCGATCCAGATAGGAACACACGTAGCACAAGAACAAAAAGGGAATCAGCCGCCACATGACCTTAGCGTAAGTTGCGGACTCGTCCGTACGCGCGCTGACTTCGTCAACCGTTGGGCTATACATTATGTTATCTCCTGGTTTTTAGCTTATGTTCTGGGTATGCCGTGGGCATCTCAGATACTTAATTAGTACTTACGCGAAATCACCCCGACTGCGTTGTCTTTACTAGCCACCTACCCGTCCCGGGACTAGCGTACTGTCTTCGTCTGCACTCCTTAGTTGGGACGTTTTCGCGTAGGTTTTAGTATTTTTTAGTCATTTTATTCAGGTTCATCCATTTCGCTAAATAAATAGGCTAACCTGTATTACGGCGGGGGAAGCAAAATTTGCAGGTACTTCCCCACACGTCAGGCAAATTTTAGTCAAACATATCGGGTTGTGTCGCGACCAGATGCTCGTAAAGCGGCTGGAAATGCAACCAGCCGATGTAAGGACTGCCAACATGCTCGCGACTATAACGGGCACGATCTGGTGTCACCAATGTCGGCTTGATACCGCTCGCCTCAATCAATAATTGTTGCTGACAAACACGTTCCAGCGCAATGAACCAGAACGCTGCAGATTCGATGCTGTGACGACTGACGGTCATCAAGCCATGATTCTGATGAATCACCGCTTTAACGTCCTTGAATTGACCGGCAACTGAATATCCCGCGCCTTCTTCAACCGCTACCGCGCCAGCTTCGTCATTAATGACGATGTGATCTTCAAAAAAGACCGCTGCATCTTGGGTGATCGGATCTAATAAACGTCCGGTCGCGGCCCAAGCCGTGCCATAGATCGTATGCGCGTGACACATTGCGATGATCTCTGGATGCAATTCGTGCACCGCTGAATGCAGCACAAATCCAGCGCGATTCAATGCATAATCGCCCTCGACCACTTCGCCTTTATGATCGGCCAGGATCAGGTTTGATACCTTTACCTGGGAGAAGTGGACTGCCATTGGATTGGTCCAATACAGATTTGGGAACTCTGGATCGCGCACTGTTAAATGACCTGCAAAACCGTAATCCAAACCGTGTACTGCAAACGCGCGGCATGACGCAACGAGTCTTTCTTTGCGATGCTGGCGCTCTTGAGCGTGGTTATCAAATTTTGGAATGCTCGGGAATTTAAGCCCTTTTTGTTTTGGCTGGTATAGCGATACGCGCTCGATAACTTCAGACATGATCTTCTCCTTATTACTTCGTTTTTAGACGTGATTTTTAAATACTGTGATTTTTAATTTCATTTTTAATTGTTGCGACTATAGCAATAATTCACCATCAAACGGACATGCTGCCGGTCCTGCGATAATGCTAAGCAGACTCCGGTCTGGTCCACTACGGTGATGGTTATTATCATGATCCAACTTGCGAGACACCTTGACAAACGATACCTTTTCACGAATGATGAATCTAATTCACCTATAACACATGAGAAAATTTCCAAGCTTCTTTTCACTACGCGCTTTTGAGGCCGCTGCCCGGCAGGGAAGCTTTGCGCTCGCAGCAAAAGAATTGCATCTCACACCGTCCGCAATCAGCCATCAGGTTCATGGACTTGAAACCTATTTTGGGAAACCATTATTTGACAGACTCACGCGGCGAGTCGAGCTCACACCAGACGGCAAACAATTGCTGGTTGGCCTATCGCGTGCATTTGACTTGATTGAGTCTTCCTGCGCTGATCTGAGTTTGCCGGAAGAGACCGAATCCCTTGCGGTGCATTGCACACCAAGTTTTGCGTCAAAATGGCTCGGCCCGCACTTGCCCCATTTTATGCAGGAACATCCATTGATTACCATTCGGATGTCGTCCAGTGCCGATCCAATCGATCTGATCCAGCATGAAGAGATTGATATTGCGATTGCTTACGGCTCGGCGAAAGAAAGGTCGGGCGTCACCATTGAGCCGCTCGGAACCGAGGTCATCGCTCCGCTATGTTCCCCAAAGCTACTCAAAGGCAGCGCGGAAATTGACCTCAACGAGATGGCGCATTTCACCCTGATCGACTCACAACTCAGCCCGGTAACGTGGCAAAACTGGTTCGACCTACACGGGCTAACGCTTCCAGACAGACCACGTTTGTCATTCGATCGCGGGTCGCTGGCTATTTCTGCGGCGCTCAACGGTCTTGGCGTTTCGCTTGAAAGCACGCGACTAGCCACGCAAGAGATCGCGAGCGGCGAGTTGGTGCAATTAGGCAAAACGTCGTTTCGCCCACTTGCCAGAGAAATGCATTTTGTGTGTTATCGCGCGGCGCGGATGAACAGTAGAAAAATCAAAGCATTCCGCGACTGGCTTTTCAGTCAAACGGAAATCGTTTAATCATCCGATCCAAAAAAATAAAGCCTCCCTGCAAGTAGCAAGCGGAGGCTTTATTTACATCATGGGGCGATTTAAAACCAATTACAACGCGTTAAAATTATTTAAGGCAGCTTTGGCCAGACCGGTTTAGCCACGGCAAGAGAAGCCGGATATACCGGAACCGGCACACCGTTTCTCCACTGCAGAATAACGATCCCCGATCCAACACGTCGGCCTTTTTCGTCAAATTTCAAATGTCCACCAGCAAAATATTTCGCTGCGCCTTCCGACGTATCCATTGACCGGATTGCAGCCGCCACTTTTTTCCGGTCAGCAACGCCAGCCTTCTCCAACGCATCTTTAAATATCCACATGTCGCCGTAGGTTGAAAGGCTGTCCTGGGTCATCCAAGACTCACCTGTACGCTTCTTAAATAGCTCCGACAGCTTCTCGTCGCCCTTCCCGCCCCAGTTTGCCACCACGACCATCACGCCTTCCAGCATCTCTTTTTTAACAACCTTAAGCAATTCTGGCGCGCCCATGTGTCCACCGTTTGTAACGACAGGAATCTTGCCTGAACCGACGCCCATTTCGTTCATTTTTTCCAACAGCAGCTTGGTGTCAGGCACGTTTGTCGTCAGCATAAAAGCCAGATCGGGACGCGTATTACGCAGCTTCTGCACCAAGGAAGTGGCATCAGCCAAAGGCGGCGTATACACCTGATCAGTGATCAGGTTAATGCCGTATTTGGCGAAACCACTCTCGCGCATACCTTTTGTAAAACTCGCCGGAGACGCGGTATTGTCCATCACGATTCCGGCGTTTTTCGGTGCTTTCCCTGTGCTATCGGTCGACAGTTTCACCAGAATCGGCAAGACGGTTTCAGCTTGAACACTCGCAATCGGTGAAGTCTGAAACACATATTTAAAACCACGATTGGTAATCTGATCGCTGTAGGAGAGCGATAACCAAGGCAGTTCGGCACGTTCAGAAACTTCGGTGACGGCAAGCGTCAATGAACTAAGAAAAGCACCGGATCCACCGATAAGACTAGGCTCTTGCGACAAGAGTCGCTGGATCGCATTCTTTGCTTTTTCAACTGAATCGCCGGTGTCAGCGACCACCAACCGCATTTTCGCGCCGCCAAGCGCTTTAATACCTCCGGACGCATTGATATCATCAATCGCCATTTCAGCACCCTTACGCTGCAACTCACCATTACGCGCCCAAGCACCTGAAAGCGGAACGATCAACGCGACTTTTACGTCTTCAGGTACGGCATAAGCGTTCGGTAACGACATCACCATGAGCGGCAAGGCGGATGCAAACAAACCCACTGCCTTCAATAGATTATTTTTTTTATTGGTCTTCATACAGTCTCCTTATAGTAAATAAACATCTAAACCGATTACAGAAAAAATCAGCAACCAATTTGTTACATGCCCAGATAAGCGCGTTTAACATTAGGATCATTGATCAGCACGTCTGGGGGTCCCTGAAGGATCACCCTTCCCGATCCCAGGACGTAACCGTGATCGCAGGTTTGCAAGGCTTCGGCGACCCGTTGCTCCACTAGCAAAACGGCGACCTTACTCTCACGATAAATTTTTTCTATACATTCAAAGATGGAATCGGCGATTGCCGGTGACAGACCCATTGATGGCTCATCAAACATCAATAACTTCGGCCTGGACGCAAGACCGCGACCGATTGCCACCATCTGTTGTTCCCCACCTGAGAGCGTGCCGGCAAACTGATTGCTGCGCTCAGCCAATCTCGGAAATAGTGCATAGATTTGATCAAGGCTTTGCGTCCAGTGCTGGGTTGCGTCCTTGGTACGCGCACCCATTTCCAGGTTTTCCAATACTGTGAGACTTTTAAATACTTGACGACCTTCCGGCACGTGCGCGATACCCAAATGGGGGCGGCGCGCGGGCGCTAAGGTGGACAAGTCGATACCGTCAAAAAATATGGATCCGGCAGCAATCGGGACCACACCGGATATTGCTTTGAAAAGCGTCGTCTTGCCGGCACCATTGGGGCCGACAATGGCGACAAACTTTCCATCAGCTACCTCTAAATTGATATCGACCAGGGCTTTTAACCCATCATAGGAAACCGATAGGTTATTTATTTGTAGCACGGGCGCTCCATTTCTTGCCGAGATATGCTTCGATGACGATAGGATCATTGGTGATCGCGGACGGCTCGCCAATCGACAGAACGCACCCATGATCAAGGACCAGCAAACGATCGGCAAGGCGCACCATGGCGTGCATCGTGTGTTCAATGATGACCACGGTAACACCAGTGTTGCGAATATTTTGTATGATGGGGATCAGGTGCTCAACGTCATCTGTACCTAGACCGGCCAGAATTTCGTCCAGCAAAATAAGTGTTGGTTTTGATGCCAGACAACGTGCCAGTTCCATTAACCGCAACTGCATCATCGTCAAACTTCCAGCGAGAACATTGACGTCCGCTTCCATACCGACCTGGATCAGCGCTGCATGGGCGAGCGCATACGCCTTTTCATCCCGATGCTCTTTGGCAAAGGCCCCAACCACGACATTTTGCAACGTAGTCAGACGACCGAATGCCCGCACTACCTGAAACGTTCTGCCGATTCCCAATCTGGAGACTTGATAAGGCCTGAGACCGATGATGTCGCGACCGTCGAATATGACCTCGCCTCTGGTTGCAGGGAGAATACCATTGAGTAAATTAAATAGCGTGGTTTTACCGGCACCGTTAGGTCCGATAACGCCAAGAATCTCATCTCGGAAAACATCGAACGATACCTCGCTGACCGCATGCAGACCGCCAAACGATTTGGACAGTGCTTTCACGCTTAAGGCGACTTCGCTGTGACACCCAGCGGTGCTGACCTTCGGCGTCGGTATGGAAATATTAGCAGGAAGCTTTGCGTCGGGATTGGTACTGATACCAGCACGTTGGTTCAGCGTTTTTCGCTTTGCAAAAACAGCGAGTATCTTCGGCAAAATGCCCTCGGGCGCTAGCAGAACGGTCAGGATAATCGCGAGTCCGAACACCACGCCTTGGATGCCCGGCAATTTATCTCCTAATTCTGCATTGAGAAGTTCACTAACCGGCACTAACACCATTGCACCGATGACAGGCCCGGCAATCGTTCCCACACCACCGAACAGGCTGAAAATTAATGCCTGGGCCGATATCAACATGCCAAATACGGCGTTCGGCGTGACGATCAGCATGACGACTGCATACAGACCGCCAGCAGCGCCAGCAATCGCGCCCGATAGCACAATCGCGCGCAACTTCCAGCTAAATGGATCAATCCCGGCCGCTTCTGCGGCGAGCTCATTTTGCTTGATCGCAAGTAGCGACAATCCAAAACGTGAGCGCGCAACTCGCAGATTAATGCCTATCGCAATCAGCAATAGGATGACAGCCAAGACGGCGTAGAAACGCACATCTGCGAACTGCATGTGCAGAATCGGCGAATTGAGATGCCTTGGAAAAGTCACCTCTTGCAAACCCAGCCACTCGAAAACATATAGTATTCCGAGCGGATAGGCCAACATAGCCAATGCGAAGTAATGACCCCGCAGACGAAAAGTTGAGGCGCCGATCAATGCACCGGACAAACCACCGACAAAGGCGGCGATGGGAATGCCGATCCATGGCGATATCCCGAATTTCACTTCGAGCAGAACCACCGTATAGGCGCCCAGGCCAAAGAATGCGGCATGCCCAAACGACATCAATCCTGAATAACCGCTGAAAAGATTCCATGACACCGCCAACGTTGCCCATATGGGCGTCAGCGTCAATATCTGGCCATAGTAAGGATCGCTTACCAGCATCGTGAGCCCAAGATATAGCACTGCCAACAACACGATCAATTTGACTGCGCCGCCTTTGGCGGGCTGAAGAAACTTGGGTATTGCATTGAATACAGGATTAAGTACAGAGGTAAGCACAGTATTAGGCACGGTCAACAGTCCTTCCAAAAAGGCCTTGGGGCCGCATGATAATGATGAGCAGGAATACCACAAAGATCGCCGCATTTTGCAGCTGCACCGGCAACACCAATGTAGACAGCTGTTGAACCAGACCGATTGTCATTCCGCCCCAAAAGGCGCCAGTAATGCTGCCAATACCACCGAGCACTACGCCCGCAAACATGATGACCACGAACTCAACACCAACGTACGGCTGAAACGGGTAGGAGCTGGCCAGCAAACCGCCTGCGATGGCGGTAATCGCCGCCCCCAAACCAAATGCAAACCGGTGCGATCGTCCCACATCAATACCCATATAAATTGCGGCTTCTGCATTATCGGCTGCGGCGCGTAAAGTCTTACCGACGCGCGTACGCGTAATCAGCAAGGCAACCGCTGCCACGACGCACAACACCACCACAAATGAGACCGCACGCGCCTTATTCAAAAATATCGAAACGTCGGGACCGATCAATGGACCGATCTCCCAAGCAGTGGAAGATAGTGCCGTCTGGATTGTGCGTGGCTCGGACCCGAACAGGATGAGCGCACCGTTTGACAGCACAAGTGACAGGCCCAATGTGATAGTCAGTTGTGGATAATGGCCATCTCCGTCCACACCCGCCACCCGCGTTCCTGAAACTCGACCCAGTATTAATGGGTGAAGAATGATGGCAAAAACATATACCACCACGCCCGCTATCAGCGCGCTGATCACGGGGCCGGCATACGGTCCCAGCGCAGATCCAAACGCGTTACCAATCTGGTGAAATATAAACAGGGCGACATACATGCCCAGCATGAGGAACTCACCCTGAGCAAAATTAATGACCCGCATCATGCTGAAAATAAGTCCAAGTCCGACACACATCAAACCATAGACGCCGCCGACGACGATACCGGTAAGCAGCACCTGAAGTGCATTTTCAACAAGCACCAAATGAGGATTCATTCGAACCACTCCAATAAAAACATGTGACGTTTCCTTCTGTTGGTTGAATCGCTACTAAGCGCATATAGCTTTCGTGCTAAACAAATTAGGCCATTGCGCGTTAGCAACTTACACTCGTTATACATCACAATACAAAAATAATCGGCGAATGATACTTGGCATTTCACAACATAATTATTAATTACTTACATAATTATTGAAATAATTATTGAATTTTAAAAAATATGTCGAATCGCTACATCTGCGCTTTCTTTACCAGATCCTGATTTGATTGCACCGACAACGGTATAAGCTGGATCGTTTTTAGTCTGGGTGTTTTTTATCTATTCGTCCTCAGCACACTCTATGAATTCTCTGGGAGCAATGAATTGCCGACGATGTATTCGACATCCGACGCTTAAAACGCTAAGCGGAAGCGCGTGCTACGTCACATTATCCGAAAAAGAATAATACACTACTAAATAGTATATTTAAATATTTTATTAGTATTTTATTATACCAATAAGTATAAATATTTCATTCCTATTTACTAAGGTGAGATGCCCGCTAATGAATTTGATTGAAACCACGCGAGAAAAACACCGCGAACTGATACCGTAAATGCAGGCATTGTGAGAAAACGCAGAAAGGGTGTCTAGAGCGAATTGCAATCGATTAATCGATAAGGATAGATAGGATCAACGCGAAATTTAGAAGGATGGATAAATAAAAGAATGAATCGATTAAGGCGAGATTTAAGGCAAGAGATAAGGCGAAGTATAGTTGACCACACCAACGAGACCCGCGAATGTTATCTATGCCAGCCTGCGACGCCAAACTATTGACAGCCGCAATCCAGCAGCCTGATAGACAAATAGGCGCGGTTACCGTGTAGGAATTACCGGGTTGGGCTCAGCATCCATAACGGCATTTGGCAGGCGACTAAAAGGCAGCCAAAGCAGTCTCGTTATGACAACATCGAACGGCAGACCCGTTCAATGTGCATCGTCAGTTGGTTACACTGGCATCATTTAACCTGGATCATAGCAAGAACCAGATCCGCCATACGTTCGGCCGTTTCAGCCCCCGTTAAACGTCCATGGGGACGATACCAGGCGTACGACCAACTCACAATGCCACCAACAGCGAGCGATGCCATCTTGATGTCATCGACCTTGAATTCCCCAGCGGTGACCCCGTCGGTTAATAGTTTGCACAGCTTGAGATCAAATTCGCGACGCATGTTTTCAATCGCATCGGAGTCCTCCTTGGACAAATGCTTTTGCTCACGCGTGTAGATCGCAATGTGCTCCTGATTTTCGAGTACGGCGAGCATAAAATCACGCACCATCGCTCTCACTTTTTCAGTGTTTGACCCTTCCGATGCGACTACCTGATTCAACACATCCAAAGACGCGCGGATACCAAGAGAGCATATTTCTGCCAGCAAGTCGTTCTTGGATTTGAAATGGGAATAAATAAAGGGCTTGGTGACACTCATCTTCTCTGCCACCGCTTCCAACGTTGTATTGTTGAAGCCGTTGTTGTAGAACATTTCTGCGGCCACCGCGATAATGCGTTCGCGCTTGAGGCGAGAAACGGCGTCACGTATGCCCTCTATCATATTGGGCTTTTCTGGCACACCAGCTTTGGTTAAAACGGAGACAGCTGCCTTCAGCTTGGTGACTGCCTTGGGTTTTGCAACAGTCTTCGGTTTTGCCACTGCCTTCGGCTTGGTAACCGCCTTAGGCTTGGATATTGCCAGCGGCTTGGCGATCATTTTATTTTTTTCAGCGCTGGCAGGGGCACTTTTACGAATTGGTATATTTTTCATACTGTTTAGTGTAGTTGGATACTTGCATAATTGTACAGCGGAATACATCCCACAAGAAATACCAACCGCCGAAATCCCTCTCAAAATCAGGTAGTTACCGCTATTGTCTGCCCGATACATACACTAAGATGATGTAAAAGCAAGATATCCGACTGCGCCTCTTAGCTGACAGCACGTTTCGCTCCAACCTGAAACCGCTTATTCGCTGCCGTCGCCGCAGCGCTGCTGACGTTAATGATGGGACAATTTTGCTAAAAGTTATTGATCGATATCTATAATCGATTGCGTAGGCACGCCAACGTGTTAAATACGCCAAAAATAGTCCAACGCGCATCAGTCTTTTTATCTATCCAGACCTGCCGCTAAATCTGACAATAAGCGCGCAATAAGCTCAAAAAGTGGGCAATAAATCAGATGTAAAAAGCTATTAATTTAGATCCCGAAGACAGGTTTAATTTTCTAAAAAAATAAATTATAAAAGTAAAAATTCCTATTATTTCCCGATAATTCAGGAGCGCTATTCGCCAACGCGATTTGACGCGCAAACAATAATTTTTTTCCTTGCTTCAAAGCTTAATAATGACGATCATCTCGACCCCCTTCATGATCATGCCGATACCCGTCATCATGCCTATACCAATCTGCGTAAGGAACTGCTACGCAGCCGCCCAAGGCCACACTCAGTGCAGCTAGGGTTATCAAATTAGCGAAGGATTTCATGGCCGCCTTCTATGAATATAAAGAAGTAATCTGACGCATAAATATGATCGCAGTTCAACGCCATTTTCTCTTCATTTTTTATCTCATTGCAGGCGACTGGGAATTGCGCGAATTGTCGCAAATACACCACTAGTTAACGATCGTTAACATTGCTTTGATGCACTCACCTTAAAAAATTAAACACAAGAAACTATAATTTCCACATCAGCACATTTCAAGGAGTCATTGGGACATAGCTAACTTCGAAAACATGACTGTATCTACCTAGTAGAAACCGATCGAAATAAACCGTTGAAATGCGAGCTAGTTAACGTCATGATAAAAAAATCTATCCCTAGTGCAACTCTTATTGCCATATTGTCCATTGGGTATGCAAACGTCCAAGCCGCAACGGCAACCTCCACTATGCTCAATACGGTAACAATCACTAACAGTTGCAGCATCGTGGCAGTTGGTTTCACGACGACCTATGACCCGATTGTGACCAATGCCACCACCAATCAGGACGTAACAGCCATTGTCACCACGAACTGCACGGTCGGTGCCACGCCGGTTATTACCCTTGGGCAAGGCGCTAATTCAAATACGGGTTCCACAGACGCTATACCATTGCGGCGTCTGACCAGCGGTGGCGGCACACCGTCGTTCCTTAACTATTCCCTATTTTCCGACACTGGACGTACGGTAACCTGGGGCAATACCGCTGCTACTGCACCAACAGCAGTCGTGGCTACCGCTGTGCCGACGATTAGTACAATTTACGCACGTGTTCCATTCGGTCAGACGTCCACAAAAGCGGCGGTGTATACCGATTCAGTTGTGGCAACGGTAACCTTTTAAATGACACCACGTATAGCGCTAAAAAAAGGACTCAATAGTAGGCAATCAGTTGGGGCACTTACCCTTGGGTGTGCTGTCATTTTTGCCGCCCTGCCCCAGATTGCCATGAGCGCGTCGTTTAACGTCAACCCGGTCGGATTCGAGTTGACTACAGAGCGCCCATCAGGTGTGTTGCGCATCAGAAACACCGGAGATGACCCGGTGCGTATACAAGTCGGCGCAATCGACTGGAGTACCGATGGTAGCGTAGAAGTATTGAAGGCGACCGACGCGCTGCTGTTAAATCCGCCTATATTTACAATTGCTCCAGGGCAAACACAATTTTTGCGGTTCGGCGAACGTGACCCTGCTAACGCAACATCTGAAAAAACATACCGGCTATTGATCGAAGAAGTACCGCCAAGTGGTCCACAACCACCTGGATTAAAGACTTTGCTAAAGGTCAGTATTCCCATTTTTATCGCACCACCAATAAAACAAGAAAAAATGTCCTGGCAATTAACGCAGGGACCCACCGGTGTCATGTTAACGGCGATCAATAAAGGTAACTTTCATCAAAAAATTGTTCGCCTGCAGTTAAATAACATCGATAGCAGTAACGTTCTTGATATTGGAACGCCTGCATATGTTTTATCTGGGCAACACAAAGGGTGGTCGCTGGGAAACGGAAAAATTCATGCCGGAAAGGTTCGTGTACGGATACAAACGGACAAGGGAGAGTCTGAAGAAAATCTCACGTTGGAAGATAAAGTACCTTCTCGCTAGCCTTATCGCCTGTCAGGGACCGGCTTTGGCGACACCACAACAAGTCTCACAACTCGCACAGCAACAATCAGCGGCAGAATTGAAACCCGTACAAGTGTCAGGCCAAAAGGCGGACCAGGACTTGTTGCTCGATGTCGTCGTCAACAACCAAAAAGTTGCAGATGCAACACTTATCGTGCGTACCGCGACAAATCAAATTCTAATACCTTTGGAGGTATTGACCAATGCACGATTGCGCTTACATGACGTTGTGCCAATCAAGCGCAATCAAGTCAGCTACATATCGCTGGACGCCATACCGGGTGTACAGATCGAGATCGAGGAGGCAACCCAAACCTTGAACATCCTTGCGCCACCGGCCGCCTTCGTCGGTGCCCAATTCAATTTTGGCGATCAGTCACCGTTAGTCGAACAGCCGTCAACAACTGGCGCTTTTTTAAACTACGATGTCAATTACACACGCGGGATAAATCAAAATAATCTTTCTGGCGTAGCCGAACTTGGTATTTTTTCTGGCGGAGGCACCTTTACCAGCCGCTTCGTGGGTCTAGATCTGATCCAGAAAAGTTCGGTCTTCCGCCTTGATAGCCAGTACACACGTGATTTTCCAACGCAGCAGGCAACATTGGTCGTCGGCGATAGCATTACGGGAACCAGCTCTTTTTCGCGCCAGGTGTATTTCGGCGGAGTGCAATGGCATACAAAATTTTCTACCACTCCTGGTTTTCAGGCAATCCCGCTTCCGACATTCAACGGTACCGCAGCAGTGCCGTCAGTTGTTGATATCTACGTTAATAATATTTTGAGACTTCAGCAGCCGGTCGACACCGGGCCGTTCGCGATCAACAATGTGCCAGTATCTGCGGGTCAGGGCAACGTGCAAATGGTGGTTCATGATGTACTCGGACGCCAGCAGGTTTACACCCAAAGTTATATCACCAGCACGCAATTGCTGAAACAGGGAAGCAAGGACGAGTCTTACGAAATCGGCGCGATGCGCAACAATTTTGGGAGTCGGAATAGTTACTACGGAGAGAGTTTTAGTTCTGGCACCTTACGTTATGGCATCAGTAATGTTACTACCGTAGAAGGCCACGGAGAAATCATGCGCGGACGTCAATCGTTTGGCTTCGGTGCGGCTGCCGCGCTTGGCAATATTGGCCTGCTCAGTGCTGGCCTTGCCGCCAGCAGCTCCGAACGTGGGCGCGACACTTCGCAATACCTTCAGTTCGACCGGCAAGGCGACAGGTATGCATTTACATTGCGCTCGCAGCTTGCCGGTTCGCGCTTTTGGCAACTTGGCCTGGACCATGACACGCTTCCGCCTGCGGAACAATTCCAAGCCCAGGCCAATGTCTCTATAACGGCCAATACCAACGTTGCTTTCGGCTACATCAGCCAAATCAATCGCGGCCAGGACAACGTACGCGCTATCAATGTCGGTGCAAATTACAATTTGCATAGAAGCGGTAATGTCAGCGTTGGATTGCTAAAGTCATTGACTGATGATCGTCCAATATCAGTTAATGTCGTTTGGGTCATTCCACTGTCGCACCAGAACACGTTTCAAATGACAGCAAGCGGACAAAAGGGTAGTAAGTTCCTGAGCGCCGAATACCAGCAAGCTGCACCTGCAGAAGGCGGTTGGGGTTATCGCGCACGTGAGTCGGTATTCGTAAGCGGTGGTCAGGATATCGGCGTTAATTACGTCGGAACCACAGGCGAATATAACGCGAGTGCCAATCGCATAAATGGTCAAAGCAATCTGCAACTGGAGGCGCGTGGTGGCATTGCGCTGATGGGTGGACATGTGCGCGCATCGCGTTGGCTGGATCAAAGTTTCGCGATAATTGAGGTGCCGGTCACTCAGCCGATCGATATCTATGCCAATAATGTCAAGGTGGGCCAGACTGACAAAAACGGTGTCGGCTTCGTACCGCGCCTGATTCCGTATGAGAAAAATAATGTGTATCTGGATGACGCGGGTCTGCCGTTATCGATGACCCTAGAATTGGAACAAAAATCGGTCGTTCCGGGCCCACGCTCAGGTAGTCTGCTGAAATTCACCGCACGTCTGAGTCAGAGCGCAACTGTGATTCTCGTGGATGAAACTGGCACGCCATTTCCGAACGGTACGCGGGTTCGGGTAAATGGCGATCAGGCAGAACAAGAAATAGCATTACACGGGGAACTCTTTATACCGCAGATAATCTATCCGGCCACCATCGTTGTACTTAACGACGATGCACAACCCCGTTGTAGCATTCAAATTGCAGCGACAAGCCACCCACAGATGTTGCCGAGGCTCGGTCCATTTACGTGCCATCAGGAGGCCAAATGAAAAACAACTTAAAATCGACTATTTCGATTAGCCTATTAGTCCTCCCTTTAAGCGCCAACGCGCTGCTTTCCACCTGCACCGTGGCGGCTACGGCGACATCATTCTCCAATTATTTCGCAACTCTCGCGACCAACAACGATGGTATCGGTGATGTCGCCATTACATGCACCGCTCAAGTAGCGGCTGGTATTGGTAGTTACACCATAGGTCTCAGCACTGGCAGCGGAACCTATATCAATCGAACACTGATTTCCGGGACGAACTTCCTCAACTATAATTTGTATAGCGATCCTACCCGTTTGATCGTCTGGGGAGATGGCAGCGCCGGAACCCAAACCGTGACCGATAGTTACCTCATCCTATTAACACCAACAACGCACCATTACACTGTGTATGGTCGCATACCTCCAGGCCAGAGCAAGCCAGCCAGCACTTACACCGACACGGTGGCGGTAACCGTTACTTATTGAGCAAAGAATTAATGCGCTATGAAAATGCAGCATGGTTTAGCTACGGTCATTTTTTTCAGACCATTGTGGGTCATCCCAAAACATTTGCTGACTCTCCATCTCACCCGATATCGAACGGCGAGTTGGGAGCTTCGTCGGATCGCCGCAATGCAATCATCCCCAAGCATCCGCTAACGCGACGTTTATAACTTTTGCTGCAAAAATTCTAAAAAACAACTAATCCGGCGTGACAACTGCGTATTCCGATAATAGACAGCATGAATTTTTTGATCATCACCATTGTAAGCATCGGTTAACAGTGACTTCAACCGTCCTGCAACAATATCACCCCGCGTCATAAAGTCAGCTAAACAAACAATTCCCAGCCCATGCAAAGCTAGCTGCCGTAGCGTCTCTCCGCTGGAGGCAACCAGGGTCGGCACAATCGCCAGATTTTCACCATCTTTGTGACGTAGCGGCCAGATATTGCCCGCATCATATTGAGAAAATCCCAGTAGTTGATGCTGACACGAGAAGCGTCCTGTGCAGATGCGGTAATCAATGCTGCTAGTTCCGACAATCTGCCAGCAGTCGAGACTTTGCTCAATGCGCTAACTGGTTCGGGTAAAGTGTTTATTCATACCAGCGGATCAAGTGTCGTTGGGGACGATGCACGTGGCGAGTGGGCCTCTGAGAAAATTTTTGATGAAGACACTGCCTATGCACCTGCGCCCGAAAAAGCTGACTGCGCCGCGCTCGATAAGCTAATCATTGATGCTGCCGGGCGCGGTGTGCGTTCGGTCATCTTGTGCAACACGATGATTTATGGCAATGGTCTAAAACTAAATCCGTACAGCGTTCAAATACCGCCGTTGGTGGCGCAAGCACGCAAAAGCGGCATTGGACGTTTTGTCGGAAAGGGCGTCAATATCTGGTCCAACATGCATATCGAAGATGTCGTAGATTTATATTTGCTCGCACTCAAAAAAGCACCCGCCGGATCGTCCTGTTGCTGCCCTTTCAGATTCAGGCTGGTCATATCTTCTGCGACACTAGCTGGCATCTGGCGGTCAGATGCCAGCTAATACTTTTTAGCCGATACTTTGACTGATGAAGCTGTGCATTCAGGCAGCTAGCTTCTTCGGAATACTTTCCCACATGACGCTACGCACGCATTTTTCCAGACCCAATCGCGTCACCAGGCGCACCACATCAGCACGCTCATGTATCGAACAGCGTATTTCTACCGTAATGTTAGTCAGATTGCCTTTGCCGACGGCCACGACCGGATAATATTGTGCGGTACAACCGCGCCCCAACTGCTGCCGAATTAACTGCTCGACCTGAATTGCATCGGCCGTGCGACACAATGTGACTACACGATACGGTAATCGCTGTTCGGCTACGACGTTGGCTGACATCGCTGCGGTAGCAAGGGGAAGATGGTTTCTGAAGAATTTTCCCCATTTTTCGAGAGTCATATCAATCTCCTTTCTAGTTTTCTATATCGCTGAGAACGGCCCAACGCGCTGCGCTGACGCCTTTTTCAAGGCTGACACGGCTAACGATCTGTTCAAGCTGTAAATGATTACTAGGCGACGTGATAAGGTCCGCGCGCACCTCTAGTTGCGTACCGGAAGGCAGATCTTCGCTATGCAATGATTGCACCACCAGATGCGGCATGCCATTTAGCATATGCAACATCAATGTCCTGACCTGTACCTCGT
Source organism: Glaciimonas sp. Gout2 (assembly GCF_035018905.1). Taxonomy (NCBI): domain Bacteria; kingdom Pseudomonadati; phylum Pseudomonadota; class Betaproteobacteria; order Burkholderiales; family Oxalobacteraceae; genus Glaciimonas; species Glaciimonas sp. Gout2. The sequence continues at coordinate 271,387 of NZ_JASJXA010000001.1, forward strand.
CATCAGGGCGACAAACGATAGAGAGACGGTAAACCTGTTCAATCTCGGTTGCGCCTTGCAGGTCTTGCCGATTGATCAGATGTGAGACGCTGCGTAACAAGACATTGGTGCCCAGAATCGCTGCCGCACCAATCGCCGCTTCAAGTGGATGCCCCAAGCCGCATAACACGCCGACAGCTGCTGAACACCATAGGGTTGCCGCCGTATTCAAGCCACGCACACTCGCGCCTTCGCGCATGATCACGCCAGCCCCTAAAAACCCAATACCGGATACAACATAGGAGGCGATGCGCGTCGCCCCTTGCGGATCGGTTTCAAACGCTGACACCATCACAAACAGCGAAGCGCCGATAGCTACCAAAGCATTAGTACGCAATCCTGCCATACGCTGACGCATCTGACGCTCTGCGCCAATCAACGCACCTAGAGTGAGCGCGAGTAAAACCCGCACTAAAAAAACTTGCCATTCCATAATCCACACCTCAGCGTCAGCTGCCACACATTCCGAAACGGTATGCGTAGACAACATTTAGTCCTGAGCGACGCAACGATTCCGCGCGCCGGCAAACGACTAAGATCAATCAAAAAGGATGGGAGTATACGAATGTGCGATGACGATAACGATCACCGGAAAATGCGATACCACAGCACGCTATTGCAAAATGCATTGCAACAAATTACAAAAATGTGTAATTCATCGTCACAAGTCGCGGGCTGAAGCGGAATGAGGTCTGCTAATGCTTACGCGAATTGTGACAGGCTGTTTGCCCATCCACAGGGTCTAGAACTACTGTCCAAAATTGAAACTCCAAGAAACATAATGAGGCGAATTCTAGTTAGCTGAGCCATGCATGTCAACCCTCAATCATTCACCGCCGCAACGCCGTGTAAGAATAGGTGGCGAATATAATCCAATTTACCGACCCAATTAGTCAGTGATCTGAAACCCGCTTGCATCAATGCGAATACTGTTCGATTACGCCTATCAATACTTGTTCATAATGCAGCTTTTGAATCGGTATCAACGGCAAGCTTGCGTAATACGTAGGCCGCGGCGGCCAGCCCAAAGCTCGCCGTGACGACGACTGCAGAGCCATAACCCGCACAATTTAAACCCGTGACTGAGGTATTAACAGAAGTGTTTGCCTTGTCATCAATTGCGCAAACATCTTCATTAACAGGTAGGCGCACAGGTTCAGTCGAAAATACAGCATCAATACCAAATTTACTTTTTTCACCGCGCGGGAATCGGTGCTGCGAGCGAAGCAGCTTACGTACCTTGGCCAGCAACGGTTCTTGCTCCGTGCGTGCCAAATCGCGAATTTCAATGCGGGTTGGATCTAATTGCCCCCCCGCGCTGCCAATGGTAATCAAGCCAATAGCGTGATCACGGCAATAGGCGATTATTGCCGTCTTGGCGCGTACATTGTCGATGGCGTCAATCACATAATCATAGCGCTTGCCACCCAGCATTTCCTCGAGGTTATCGATCGTCACAAAATCTTCCACTTCAGTGACCTGGCAATACGGATTGATCTGTTTAATGCGCTCTGCCAACGCGGTCACTTTGGCCTGTCCTAGCGTATCGGTAAGCGCATGGATCTGGCGATTGACGTTAGACTCCGCCAAATTATCCAGATCGATCATGGTCAGATGGCCGACTGCGCTACGCGCCAGCGCTTCAACCGCCCACGAACCCACACCGCCGACCCCTATAATGCAGACATTCGCTAGCCGAAAACGCGCCAGCGCTGGCGCACCGTAAAGGCGAGCGATACCACCAAAGCGACGGTCGAAATCGAACTCCTCTGCGCTGGTGGAATCGGGATGAACAGACACGTTGACGGGCAAAACGGATGAAGACATAAGTGTTTACAAAGAGTAGGATAATAAATGACGATTAAACAACAATTGAAATTCTATTTTGCAACAATTGTGGCAAAAACAGGCAAGTAACAGAAAATGAACCGACAACATAAAAGCATGGGCAAGTGATGAAAAAGCCACTATTGCGACATAATGTTGAAGGCTGACCAAAGCGTTCTGTGTTCTGCAATGCGCCGATTCAGGACTGATGATTAGCGTCCCTATTTTACCGATACATTCTTACCAGCGTATTTCTATCATATCAGTCTGATTCTGATCGCGGATACTGCCTCTGACTGAATCAATTGATAAACACTATGTTGCACATTTTTTACGACCATCCTGACCTATTTTTACGCCATTTACGCTGCATCAGCACAAGTGTTCTAATAGGATCTATTCATCAATTACGTATTCCTGCAACATGACACAAAACATGACGCACAATGATCATCAATCATCTTAATTAATCGTCACCAGGATAACTATGGAAAATTCACTTTTCGAAACAGCGCCCGATTTTGGTCAGCCGATTGCCGTCCTCAAACACTGCCATGAGCGAATCCGCAAACAACTTGCGACGCTTGAGCGGTTGCGAACACACTTGTCAGAACATGGCGCCAACCAAGAAGCGCAAGAAGCGGCAACCAGTATTTTGCGCTACTTCAATAAAGCTGCACCACATCATCACGACGATGAAGAGCAGGATTTATTTCCCATGCTGACAGCCACTGCGAAAGATGAAGATGCTGAGGTTTTGCGACGATTAGGGCCGGAAATTATTGATGAGCACCAGCAAATGGCGCAACTCTGGCATCAGTTGAGCGCGCAACTGTTAGCGGTGCAATCCGGTCAAAGTGCTGAGCTTTCCGGTGACGACGTCTCACTTTTTTCGACTCTCTATCTGGCACATATGGAGAAGGAAGAAACGTGGATCGCGCCAATGGCAAAACGTATTTTTAGCGCCGCACAAATGACCCTGTTAGGAACAGCTATGCAACGCCGTAGAGGAATTTCCGTATGAGTATCGACACTAACAAGATCACCACGTCAATCGCCGATCTTCGCACCGACTATAGTCAAGCCAGCTTATCGAAAGCGGACACGCTCAGTGAGCCGCTGGCGCAATTTGAAAAATGGTTAGGCGAGGCTATCAAGGCACAAGTCCCGGAACCAAATTCGATGAGTCTGGCCACTGTCAACGAAAGCGGAAGGCCATCCTCGCGCATCGTACTGATAAAAAATTTCGATGCACAGGGCATCACATGGTTCACCAATTACGCCAGTCGAAAAGGTCAAGATCTGGCACACAATCCGTTTGCAGCGCTGCTCTTTCACTGGGTTGAATTAGAACGTCAGGTACGTCTAGAAGGACGTGTTGAACGTGTTTCGGAAGCCGAGAGCGATGCCTATTTTTCCAGTCGTCCATTGCGTAGTCAGATAGGTGCGATTGCTTCCGATCAGAGTCATCCAATCGCAAATCGCGCATTACTTGAGGCCCACTATTTAGAGGCCGAAAAAAAGTTTGGTGATCACCCGGAACGTCCAAAAAATTGGGGCGGATACAAACTTATTCCAGATACGGTAGAATTTTGGCAGGGTCGCCGATCTCGATTGCATGATCGCATTGTGTATCGGCTAAATATAAATGGTACTTGGCAACGAGAACGGTTGCAGCCATAACAGCGAATAAAAACAAATGATAAAGCGATCGCGAATGCCCACGAACAATGACTGAATGAAGCTTGCAAAAGCGTATTTTCGATAGTCGCAGTTATTATTCTAAGGAGAATAGAAAATGTTCTGGGAAAAAAAACTTGAAAATTGGGTGGAAGAAATCCGCACTCACGCTGCTTTGCCATTGCGGCTTGAATTGTGGAACGGGCAGCGTTTCGACTTCAGTAGCGCGCCCTCTCCCGACGTTACCATTCGCGTTCCTCATGCTTCTTCTCTCTCCTATCTGCTGACACCTTCATTATCAAATCTGGGCGAAGCGTATGTGGAAGGAAAAATCGAGGTTGAAGGCAAGCTCAAGGAAATCATTACCGTCGCAAATGGACTAGCCGCCGCCTATCTGAAGCCCGAAGGAAAATTTGGCCGAGTCACGCGCAGTATTCGCCACAACAAGGCTAAAGATGCTGAAGCGATCCATTATCACTACGACGTTTCGAATGCATTCTATCAATTGTGGTTAGATCAAAATATGGTCTATTCATGCGCCTATTTTGAGAACGGCGATGAAGATCTGTACACTGCACAAATTAAAAAAATTGATCATATTCTGACCAAAATTCAACTACAACCGGGTCAGACATTATTAGATATTGGTTGTGGATGGGGTGCGCTGGTGTTACGTGCTGCGCAGAAATTCGGCGCAAAATGTGTGGGAGTAACTCTTTCAGAAAATCAATACGCATTAGCCAAAGAACGCGTGGCCCAAGCTGGACTAACTGACCAAATTGAGATCCGTTTACAGGACTATCGTGATGTCACCGGAAAATTTGATCGGATCACCAGCGTTGGCATGTTTGAACACGTTGGCCTCAAAAATCTCCCGATGTATTTCTCGCGTATCCAATCACTGCTGGCAGACGATGGCGTGGCCATGAATCATGGCATCACCTCAACCGATATCGATAACGGTGAGTCACCATACGGTGGTGGCGAATTTATCGAAAAATATGTATTTCCTCATGGTGAATTACCCCATATTGGATTCGTTCTCAAAACAATGCAGGAAGGCGGCCTTGAGGTCATGGATGTCGAAAACCTGCGTCGCCATTATGCTAAAACGTGCAGCATATGGGCCGATAATATCGAGGCCCGCTCGGACGAAGTCAGGCAAGCTTCCGATGATCGTCGGTTTCGTATCTGGCGTCTGTATCTTGCCGGCAGTGCATATGGTTTTGAGCGCGACTGGATGTCGCTATATCAGGTCATCTGTCGAAAGTCTGGTCGCAGCGCTGCAACGCTACCCTGGTCACGCAAATATATTTACGATAGTGAGTAAAGATATTATCTGATAAGGAGTGGCTGACAACGCCGTCTGACCATATCCGTATGCGATAAAATCGTTTCGGTTCAGTCGTTGTAAACACACTACCCCATGGCAACAATGAGACGGTAACCGCTTGGCTAAAGCGGACGTCTGCGACAATTGTCGGCCGTGGGTTCGGCCTCAAAAGCAGGCGTCTATGAAACGGTTCGCCACTGTTATATCAGACTAATTAAGTGGCAGTCGCAATATGACCGCGGTGCCCGCACCCAAGGCGCCCGAGATACTCAACTCGCCGCCAAAATGCCGGGTACGTTCATGCATGCCAAGAATTCCCCAGGATTTTCCGTCGCGTAATTGTTGCTTACCAATTCCTTTTCCATCGTCTTTAATTTTGACGATGATCGTGCGCTTATAGTGAAAAATTCTAATTTTTACCTGCTTCGCGCCAGCATGACGTACCACATTGGTGAGCGCTTCCTGAACGATGCGGAATAGCATGGTACTGCGGTCGGAATCCAAATCGACTCCAGCGGCACTTTCACTAATGCTCCACTGACATTGCAGCCCAGTGCGCTCTTCGATTATCCCGGCGTACCATTCCAACGCGGCCCAGACGCCCAGCTGATCCAAAACGCTTGGACGTAGTTCGGTTATCACTCGACGGACCGCTCCGATGGCCGCATCGGCTTGCTCAACCGCTTCTATCAGCAGCGGATCTTCAGGAAGCCCACCGCGTGCAGAACGGTCGATGGAAACGGAGACATTTGCCTTGATACCGGTAAGGACCGCTCCTAGATCGTCGTGGATGTCGCGTGCGATGCGTTTGCGCTCGTCTTCCTTAATACTTTCCTGATGATCGATGAGCTTCCGCAACGTTGATCGAGACTGAAACAGCTCGGTTTGCGCCTCTTCGAGGCACACCACCTTGTCAGTCAATTTTTGATTCAATCGACGCAGCTCAAGGCGCGCATGGCGCTGTTCGGTCTTATCACTGCCGTCTACAAAAATAGCGCTAACATCACCGTTGTGATCCTTGATCGGTTGAAATACAAAGTCCAGATGGTATTCCTTGATGCGGCCATCTACGCTATCTCTCAAATACACCGACATTTCATAAGCCAAAAATGGCTCGCCAGAAGCGAAAACTTGATCAAGCAATTTCACCAAGCCCTGACTTTCGAACTCTGGTACCGCTTGCCCTACCGTTTTTTCGAGTACGTCATACCGCGAAAAAAGGCGCATGAAGGCAGCATTGACAATATTGAACACATATTCAGGCCCTTTAAGAAGCGCCATAAAGCTGGGTGCGTGATCAAACATATGCTGTAATTGACCGGCTGCAAATTGGGTGGCTTTTAACAAAGTGATGTTTTCACGCTCGGCGAGAACCCGCCGCGTGGTTTCGGCAACGATCACAAATACGCCACGGACATCGCCCGCTTCATCCCGCGTTGGTGCGTAGATGACCGTAAAGTAGCGCGTTTCAGAGATGCCGGAAGGAGCAATCACATACTCTTGGTCTTCCAGATGTACGCGCTCCCCTGTGCTGAGTACACGGTTATAGAGGACCGCATTAAAGTCCCACACTTCGGGCCAGCAATCCCTGGTTCGCTGGCCGAACGCTGCGGGATGGCGCAGCCCAAGAATCGGTCGATAGGCATCGTTATAAATTTGGATTAAATCAGGTCCCCAAAGTACGATTGTCGGCAACGGCGAATCGAGCGCCATCGTGACAGCAATACGAAGGCTCGGAGGCCAATCAGACATTGGGCCAAGCGCGGTTTTGGACCAGTCCAGATGGCGCACAAGCGCCCCCATTTCGGTCCCCTCCGGCGGCCAGACGTTCGATGCAAAGACCAAGTCAATTCCTAATAGGAGCTTGTTTTTTAGTCGGTATGGACGTGCTGACCGGATGAATCCTGGTCAGATTTTTGTTCCTACAAAATGGTTGCGTCGTACGTCAAACAGCACGCTATTAAGCTTTGACCTTATCCATAAAGGTTTTCCGCAGTTTGGCAACTTTTGGCGCCACGACAAACGCGCAATATCCTTGAAGCGGGTGTTGTTTGAAATAGTTCTGGTGATAGTCTTCGGCCTTGAAATAGATTTCAACAGGCGATAGTTCTGTCACAATTGGTGCATCCCATACGCACGCCATCTCTGCCAATACATGCTTAGCGGTTTCTTTTTGTTCCGGCGACTGATAATAGATAACCGAACGATATTGCGTCCCGATATCGTTGCCTTGCCGGTTAAGTGTAGTGGGATCATGTATCGTAAAAAATATCTCCAGCAATGCACGAAAAGAAATGATTTCATTATCAAAGTTGATTAACACCACTTCTGCATGGCCAGTAGTGCCATCGCACACTTGTTCATAAGTCGGCTCCACGATATGCCCGCCGGTATAACCGGACTCAACATGTTCGACTCCTTTGATTTCCTGATAAACAGCTTCAAGACACCAAAAGCAACCACCGCCTAACACTGCAGTTTCGTTAGCCATACGCATTCCCCTGTGGATTTATCATTAATAGTGACTTTAACGTACTCCGTGCCCACGTGCATACTTTCCCTCATGATTTCACAGATTTCGGTATTCCAGAAATCTGGCGTAAAAAAAACCTCGATATGATCGAGGTTTTTTAGTCCGGCCCTAAGTTCAACCGTTGTTCCAGCCTTTACTTCAGCCCTTTCAGGGCCGAACTTGAGCAATTATTTAAAATTTGTAACCAACTGACAAGAAGCTGACGATAGGGTCTAGTGTCAGCTTCGTAGTGCTGTGCACATCGCCACTTGGCGTACTTGTAGTCAAGTCGGCTCTTGTTTTCAACGGAATGTAAGAAACCGAGAGACCCACAGACCAATGCGCATCGAAATTGTAGCTAGCACCGGCACTGATAACGGGTGCCAAAGAACTGCTTAAATCAGCGCTGGTACGCAAAGCACCGGTTTGACCGCGACTGATAACGCCGCTCAACTTCTGTTGAAAACCATTATCCAATTGCACATCGGTATACCAGACATACGTAGCACCAGCACCTACGAATGGACGAAATTGGCTATTTTTATCACCGAAGTAATATTTGACCAAAACCGCTGGACTCCACTGCTTAGCCGAACCGATATGGGTTCCTTGAAGAATGCCTTGGCCATCCAGTTTGAATTTTGGCGGTATTCCGGCATCGGCAGATAACACCCAATTATCGGTAAAGAAATGACTGAATTGCAAACCGAGAGTGTCTGCATTGCCAACACCAGCGCCAGTATTGGGAATAGTTTGGCCAGAAACACTCAGGTTTTGACTTGAGTCCTGTGGTGCCAAATGAAACCAACCCAAGCCAACAATATTATCGCCAGCCTGCTGCGCCATAGCGGGTAAAGCAGCCATTGTCAGCAAGGTTAACGCTGCGATTTTTGGTAGTACAGAAAAATGTTTCTTCATGCGTCTTCTCCAGGATTGACTTAAATCAAATGTAAATAGTGCGTTGGGTTTTGTTCCCTGCAACTACTGTCATTACTATTTCGGCGCCTGCCAATGAACAAGGATTAATCCGGCGGCGCTCTATTATTATTTATTTTTAGTTATAGGCATATAGCTATTAGATGATATTGTCGCAATTCATCATTACACTTTGCCATTAAAAAGAACGTGCGTGCTATTCTTCTTTAAGCACTATGCCAGCTTTAAATCTTTTTGACTATACTTGGGGTGTGGTATTTTTTCCTCAAAGCCACTACAGATGCTTGTATTGGGAAAATTTATCTGTCAAAGCATATGCGGCGCGGCGCAGGCGATCGTTAATGCCCTGCCAGGCATTGTCCTGAGGCGGTGCCTCGACGACAATCATATCGGCCCCGGCTTGATCAAGCTCACGCAAGGCGGCGTATAAATTATGAGCATAGCCATGCGGAGCTTCAGGCATCGGATAGTGAGCGACTAGCGGGACAGTTTTCTCCGCGCCAGCCGAGTAAGAAATCAAAGCCAGTCGTTGTCCATCTTGATGCATTTGCGATAAAGCTGCCAGCAAATCCACCGGCGCTATCTGTAATACCGGTGTTAGTGGCGCGTAATGTGATTCCAGCGTCCCTGAGGCACGCGGTGCACCACTATCTGCGGCGTGAACGGGTGCGCCTAACACTGCGGCGATTTCTGCTGTACTGATGTCGCCAGGTCGCAAAAGCACCGGTCCATGAGTCGCTATTCGGGATAAGTCGATGATGGTGGACTCAATCCCGACCTCGCTCTGCCCACCGTCCAACACATACGCAATGGGGCTGTTGACCCCGTCACCAAATTCATCGCGTACGTGCTGCGCAGTGGTGGGACTGACGTGACCGAATTTGTTGGCAGATGGACCCGCAATGCCGCCCTTCCCAGCTTTGAACTCGCGCAGCAAAGCTTGCGCAACAGGATGCGAAGGACAGCGAATACCAATGGAAGTCTGCCCGCCGGAAAGCGCACTGGAAACATGATCTGCACGCTGCAAAATCAGCGTCAGCGGTCCAGGCCAAAATGCCGTAATCAACTGATACGCTTGCGGTGGAATAGCCTGCGCCCAAAAGCCAAGATCTGCCTCCGGTGCGATATGCACGATGACAGGATGATTTGAAGGGCGCCCTTTGGCTGCGTAAATATTCGCTACCGCTGCGGGATTTTCTGCGTCTGCACCAAGACCGTAGACCGTCTCACTTGGAAACGCAACCAACTCACCCGCTTCCAACATGCGCGCCGCACGCTGGATCGCCTTGATATCAATGATCAAAGCGTCGGTTGAGGTTGTAGAGCCAGCTTTAGAAGCGTCTTTAGGGGCGGCTTTAGAAGCAAGCTCAGGCATGCCAGAGTTCAAACGAGGATCAGATGGCACATTCATTACAAAACAATACCTAGAATAGCGCAAGCGGTAACCAGTTGCGCATTTGCCTGGGCCAGACTCGGGGCGACGAAGGTGATATGGCCCATCTTGCGGGCGCGGCGGGCTTCCGTTTTGCCATATAAATGCAGCGCTGCACCGGGAAGCGCCGCGATCTTATCCCAGGCTGGTTCGCGAGCCTCATCGCTGCCCGCGTCAAACCAAACGTCACCCAAAATATTTAGCATGATCGCAGGAGAGTGCTGTCTTACATCCCCCAGTGGCATCCGTGCCATCGCCCTAACCTGCTGTGCAAACTGGCTCGTAATGCATGCGTCGATAGTGTAATGACCGCTATTATGCGGACGCGGCGCCATCTCGTTGACCACCAGCGAACCGTCTGCCAACACAAAAAATTCGATGCATAGTACGCCAACATAACCAAGCTGCTCAATGATTGCCAGCGCCGCATTTTGTGCGCGCTCCGCCGCTTCCACACCGACATTTGGTCCTGGCACAGTCGTCGTGAACAAGATGCCGTCGCGATGGACGTTCTCCGCAATCGGATACACGACGGCCTGCCCGTCCACGCCGCGCGCAACCAATACCGACACTTCATATGCCAATGGCAGCATTTTTTCTAGGACGCAGTGGACGCCGTTCATTTCCGAATAGGCTGCACGTAACGCATCCAAATCAGTCACCCGGGATTGCCCCTTGCCGTCATAACCCAAGCGGACTGTTTTCAATATTCCGGGGAAGAGATCGGCAGGTACGCTGTCAATGTCAGCCAGTGACGCAATGCTTTTATAGGGTGCAGGAAGTACTTTTGAACGGACGCTGCATTGCGTGAAGAACTCTTTTTCTACGATGCGATCCTGCGCGATGGAAACGCACGCAGCCTTCGGTGCGATGAAGGTACTTTCGGCTAAAAATGCCAGACTATGATGCGACACATTTTCAAACTCTGTCGTTACGGCCACACATAACGCGGCCAGTTCTGCCAGAGCAACTTCGTCATCGTAATCTGCCAAAACGTGCCGCTCCGCAACGTGAGCGGCGGGACAATCCTGAGCAGGTTCCAACACCGCAACCTTATAACCCATTGCTTGCGCCGCGTGTGCAAACATGCGCCCCAACTGACCGCCACCCATCACACCAAGCCATGTAGCCGGCGTCGTCGCTGGAATCAAGGCCGTATCATTCAAAGGTAAAGTTTGCTTCATACTTGCTTCTTGTTAGTTTGATCGAGTTTTGCTAACGGCTCACGCCGGAGGTAATGTCATGTCAAGTGCTGACTGCGTCTGTTTGGCGCGAAACGACAGCAACTTTTCGGCTAGCACATCATCAGTGCAAGCCAACATTGCTATCGCAGACAAAGCTGCATTTGCCGCACCGGCCTCACCAATTGCATAGGTTGCCACCGGAATCCCTTTGGGCATCTGGACGATCGACAACAACGAATCTTCGCCCCGCAAATACTTTGAGGGCACCGGCACACCCAGCACCGGTACGATGGTTTTAGCCGCGATCATGCCGGGCAGATGCGCAGCGCCACCCGCACCAGCAATGATCGCCCGCAAGCCACGCTCACGCGCTGTCTCGGCATAGGCAAACATCTGATCCGGCATGCGATGTGCGGAAATCACCTGCGCTTCATGCGGGACGCCAAACTCCGTCAATATCGCGACGGCGTGTTGCATCACATCCCAGTCAGAGGACGAACCCATGACCACACCGATCAGCGGTGATTCTTTTTGGCTTGCGTCCATCATTACTCCTTCAGTTTTTGACCGGTCAGGCTTTCTAACGCCTCCCGATATTTCGCACCGGTTTTTTCGATGACATCGACCGGCAATGCTGGCGCGGGTGCTGTCTTGTGCCAACTTGTGACTGTCTCAAGATAATCACGCACAAACTGCTTGTCAAATGATGGCGGAGAAATGCCGACCGCGTAACTTTCTGCAGGCCAGAAACGCGACGAATCAGCCGTCAACACTTCATCCATCAAATGCAACACGCCCTGTTGGTCGAGACCGAATTCAAATTTGGTATCAGCGATGATAATGCCACGCGTGGCAGCGTATTCGGCTGCGGTTTTGTATAACTGAATACTGATTTCACGAATTTTAGCCGAGAGTTCAGTACCGATCCGGCGCTCCATATCGTCGTAACTAATGTTTTCATCATGCTCACCCATTTCGGCTTTGGCCGCTGGCGTGAAAATTGGCTCATCCAGTTTTGCTGCCTGTTGCAATCCAGCGGGTAAAGTCACGCCGCAAATTGCACCGGTTGCCTGGTAATCTTTCCATCCCGAACCAATGATATAACCACGCACCACCGCCTCGACCATGATTGGCTCCAGACGCTTTGCAACAACTGCACGGCCACGAACCTGATCCACTTCATCCGGCGCAACGACGCTTTCGGGTGCAATGCCCGTCAGATGGTTCGGTACGATGCCAGCCAGTTTCTCAAACCAGAAATCACTCATCTGATTCAATACCTTGCCTTTGCCGGGAATCGGCTCACTCATCACGACATCAAAGGCAGATAAGCGGTCTGTGGTCAGTATCAAAATTTTATCAGTGCCGACCGCGTAGTTGTCGCGCACTTTTCCGGTACCCAGCAGTGGCAACGACTTAATGGAAGATTTATATAGGCTTGTCATGGTGGTTCCAAAAGTAGAAACCAGGCGGGGAGAATAATCTCCGCCTGGTCTTTTAATGTCGATTATTACGCATTCAACGATTTATTGCATGTTCACCAGCTTGTTACACGTTCACTGACATTTTTAAGATCGGTTTGCGGGTAGGCACAAAAGCGACAGATTGAAGGATAAATAAAATACAAAATAGGCCACATAAAAATTCACATTAAGGCCTATTCCGCATTCTCCATTATTGCTTCTACCATCGCGCTCCGCTCACCACGCGTGTCCGATCTTAAATCAGTCTTTATTGAACGATCTGGGAAAGTTCGCCTTTTTTGTACTTGTCTGCAATTTTTTCCAATGACATTGGTTTGATCTTGGCGGCCATACCTTCACAACCGAACGCCAGGAAACGCGCCTTTACCACTGCTTTAGCCGCTTCACGTGCTGGCTTCAGATAATCACGTGGATCAAATTTGCTTGGATTTTCAATCAAATAGCGGCGAATCGCACCGGTCATTGCCAGACGGATATCGGTATCAATATTGATCTTGCGAACGCCGTGACGGATACCTTCCTGAATCTCTTCGACTGGAACGCCGTAGGTTTCTTTCATATCGCCACCAAATTCACGAATTTCCGCCAGCAATTCTTGCGGTACCGACGAAGAGCCGTGCATCACCAGATGGGTATTTGGGATACGTACGTGGATTTCCTTGATACGCTCGATGGCCAGAATATCGCCCGTTGGCTTGCGCGAAAATTTGTAAGCGCCATGCGAAGTACCAATCGCAATTGCCAGTGCATCACATTGTGTTTTCTGAACAAAATCTGCTGCCTGAGCAACGTCAGTCAGCAACTGTTCACGCGTCATTTTGCCATCGGCGCCGTGACCGTCTTCTTTGTCACCCATCATGGTTTCCAAAGAGCCTAGCACGCCCAATTCCGCTTCAACCGTCACACCAATGGCGTGCGAAAATTCAACGACTTTACGTGATACTTCGACGTTGTATTCGTAACTCGCAACCGTTTTACCGTCTGCGGTCAATGAGCCGTCCATCATCACCGATGTAAAGCCCGAACGAATCGCCGCCATACAGACCGATGGCGTCTGGCCGTGATCCTGATGCATCACTACGGGAATGTGCGGGTAGGCTTCAACCGCTGCCTCAATCAGGTGACGCAAAAATGCTTCGCCAGCATATTTGCGTGCGCCAGCCGAAGCTTGCATGATGACCGGTGCGCCGACTTCATCGGCAGCTTCCATGATCGCGGTGATTTGTTCCAGATTATTAACGTTGAACGCTGGGATACCATAACTATTTTCAGCTGCATGATCGAGCAATTGACGCATGGATACGAGAGGCATATTGATACTCCGATAGTAATAAAATAGGTGTGCGTCGATGAATCAGTATTCACCGATCTTCATGATTTTGAATGCATTCGTGCCGCCGATCTGGCCCATTGGCTCACCCCACGTCAACACCACGAGATCACCGGGTTGTACCGCGCCTTGCGCCACCAGCAGATGTTGCGCATCTTTCAGGACCGCTTCACGGTCTGTTGATTTGGCGAGTTCCAGGCTTGTTACGTTGCGATACAGCGCGGCCTTGCGACGGGTCTGAACGCTTGGCGTAAGCGCAAAAATTGGGATATCGATGTTATGCCGACTCATCCACAGCGCGGTCGAACCGGATTCGGTCAACGCCGCAATTGCCTTGACGCGCAAATGATGCGCGGTAAATAGCGCGCCGTAAGCAATCGACTGATCGATGCGGGTAAAAGTCACATTCAGGAAATCGGCATCGAGCTTGCAGTCTTCCGATTTTTCCGCTTCCAGACAAATGGCCGCCATGGCTTCCACCGTCTCTACCGGATAACGCCCGGATGCTGTTTCTGCCGAGGTCATAACGGCATCGGTGCCATCCAGTACCGCATTAGCAACATCCGATACTTCAGCCCGTGTCGGCACTGCATTCACAATCATCGACTCCATCATCTGGGTTGCCGTAATCGTGAGCTTGTTCGATGCACGTGCCATTCTGATCATACGCTTTTGCAACGCCGGTACCGCCGCATTACCAACTTCTACCGCCAGATCGCCCCGCGCCACCATAATACCGTCGGAAGCGTCCAGAATCGATTGCAAAACAGGAATCGCTTCGGCCCGTTCGATCTTGGCGATCATCATCGGTTTGTGGTTGTAGGCTTCGCCAGCCACGTTCGCCAATTGCCGCGCCATTTCCATATCGGTGGCGTTTTTTGGGAATGATACGGCGACATAATCTGCCTGGAAACTCATTGCCGTCTTGATGTCGTCCATATCCTTAGAAGTTAACGCCGGTGCAGATAGACCGCCACCCTGACGATTAATTCCCTTGTTATTTGACAACTCACCACCAATCTTGACCACGGTATGAATCTCGTTGCCGATTATCCGCTCAACCACCAACACGATAAGGCCATCATTTAATAACAGCACATCAGCAACTTTCAGGTCGCGCGGCAGTGCTTTGTAGTCAAGTCCGGCTCGATCCTGGTTGCCAAGTTCACAATCGGAATCGAGTATAAATTTAGACCCATTTACCAGCTCAATCTTGCCATTTTCGAACTTACCAACGCGAATTTTCGGACCTTGCAAATCGGCCATGATCGCTACCTGACGACCGCACTTAGCCGCTATTTCACGCACCAGCAGGGCGCGATCAATATGGTCCTGCGCCTTGCCATGCGAAAAATTTAAACGTACTACATCGACACCTGCGTTAAACATCCGCGTTAAAGTCTCGGCATCGCTTGATGCAGGTCCGATAGTGGCGACGATCTTGGTAGCTCTTTGCATGACAACCTTTATGTGAAGTGAGTACTTAAAACTACGTTAAAAACCACGTTAATGCTAAGTCATCTGCTTCGGCAGATTTTAGTTTTACTCCCTATTTTCACTCCCACCTACTAATTGCTACTTAAGTATTGCTACCTCACTGCTCGCTAAGATCTGCAATGTCTTAACATTTATTCAGTCAGGAACCACGCGCCAAGAGAAACATCATCTAAAGCGCCGGCGCATAAATATTACCAATGCATGACCAACGCGCCGGAACGTCAACAGCATTCTAGCCGGCAGCGCGCTGTTCCAAAATTTCTACCGCAGGCAATGTCCGACCTTCCAAAAATTCCAGAAAAGCGCCGCCGCCGGTCGAGATGTAACCAATCTTGTCGGCAATCTGGTATTTCGCTATCGCCGCCAGCGTGTCGCCACCGCCAGCAATCGAAAAGGCTTTCGAGTTTGCTATCGCCAACGCCAGTACTTTTGTGCCTTCGCCAAACTGGTCGAATTCAAATACGCCTACGGGACCATTCCACACCACGGTACCAGCCTTCGCAATTTGCTCGGCCAATATAGCGGCTGTTTTAGGCCCGATATCCAGAATCATATCGTCATCTTCAACGTCTTTAACGTCTTTTACAACGGCAGTTGCTGCCGCCGAAAATTCTTTAGAGCACACGACGTCAACCGGAATTGGCACCGATGCACCGCGCTGGGCCATCAGATCAATAATAGCCTTCGCATCATCGACCAAATCGACTTCTGCCAAAGATTTACCGATTTTGAAGCCAGCTGCCAGCAAAAACGTGTTCGCAATGCCACCGCCAACGATAAGATTATCGACCTTATCCGACAACGCTTTGAGTATAGTCAGTTTGCTCGACACTTTAGAGCCAGCGACAATCGCCACCAAAGGACGAGCGGGTTGATTGAGTGCCTTGCCAAGCGCGTCCAGTTCTGCAGCTAGCAAAGGGCCAGCGCAGGCAATTGGTGCAAATTTGGCGATTCCGTGCGTTGTTGCTTCAGCCCGGTGCGAGGTACCAAATGCATCGTTGACGTAAATGTCACAAAGGGCGGCCATCTTTTGCGCCAACGCGTCGTCATTCTTTTTTTCGCCTTTATTGACCCGGCAATTTTCTAGCAATACAACCTGACCCTGCGCCACTTCAACACCGTCAACCCAGTTTTGACGCAATTCGACAGGCTGATCTAATAGTTCCGCCATACGGGCAGCAATCGGTGCAAGCGTGTCAGCTGGCTGAAAGTCGCCCTCGGTCGGTCGCCCTAAATGAGAGGTCACCATCACCGCCGCACCAGCGTCGAGCGCCATGCGGATCGCCGGAATTGAGGCGCGAATGCGGGTATCCTCAGAAATACTACCGTTGTTATTTTGTGGCACGTTAAGGTCAGCGCGGATGAACACACGCTTTCCCTGAAGTTGGTCTTGCGCGATCAAGTCGCTCAGTCGATTAAATTTCATGTCGATCAGGCAGATGTCCGGAGGAAAAGGCGTTATTTTACCCCACTCGCCCTATCAAAAACACCGTTTTGGCTTGACTTGCCTTTGAGCATTACGATTAAGCAACATAATCCAAACCAAAATCCCCACTTGCTTTAATTACGCCGATCAAAGTGAGGTTAACAGTCACCTAACCAAGGGCTTTGCTAATATTTTCCCACCACCCCACGTTGCTACGACAATAAGGGAAGATGGCGTCGTTTCGATCAACGATGCAGGATCATCACGCCAGTCAGGAAGCGTTATCAATGTGAACAAATTAGCCCTAAACCAACTTTACCGCGTTATTTAGCGTTATCAACTTTAAAACGCCTTGGCCCCAACAATGCATTGTCACAACAAAAGAAAAGCCAAACAAAGTTGCGGCGGAACTGCGATTCTTAAGGGTGACGGTGTTCTGAATCCGTTAAAATGTTCAGACAATGTTGTTGCTTGTCGCGCTAAACACGGTTCGACAATCCCCAATGACAGAATCACCGGAGATTTCACTATGTCTATGGCAGACCGCGACGGGAAAATTTGGAAGGATGGTCAATTAATCGATTGGCGTGATGCCAATATTCACGTATTAACGCACTCGTTGCATTACGGTATGGCGGTCTTTGAGGGTGTACGTGCTTACAAGACGCCGGAAGGAACGGCGATTTTTCGGCTGAAGGAGCATACACAGCGCCTGTTGAACTCGGCTAAAATTTTTCAGATGAAGGTGCCTTACGATTTACAGACTTTAATCGACGCGCAGCTGCAAGTGGTTCGCGAAAATAAGTTGGAATCCTGCTACATGCGCCCGCTAGTCTGGATCGGCTCGGAAAAATTAGGTATCTCGGCAAAGGGCAACACTATCCATGTCGCCATCGCGGCGTGGCCATGGGGTGCGTATCTGGGTGACGATGGTTTGGCTAAAGGTATTCGCGTCAAGACATCCTCATTCAGCCGCCATCATGTCAATGTATCGCTGGTGCGGGCAAAGGCGAGCGGCTATTACATCAACTCGATCCTGGCAAATCAGGAAGCGCTGACCGATGGCTACGATGAGGCTTTACTGCTGGACACCGACGGCTATGTATCCGAAGGTTCTGGCGAGAACGTTTTTATCGTCAAGAACGGCAAAATTTATACTCCCGATCTCGCATCCTGTCTCGACGGCATCACGCGTGACGCCGTGTTGACGATGGCCCACGATAGCGGTATCGAGGTCATCGAGAAACGTATCACCCGCGATGAAGTCTATTGCAGCGACGAAGCATTCTTCACCGGCACGGCTGCCGAAATCACACCGATCCGCGAGCTGGACAACCGCACCATTGGTGAAGGCAAACGCGGTCCGATCACGGAGAAAATTCAAAGTATGTTTTTTGATGTGGTTGGGGGTAAATCGTCCAAATATAAAGAATGGCTGACGTTAGTTTAAATCAGCCCCAATAGGTAGTGTCACGTGAGAACCGACTTGTGAAGGTTAGTTGTTACGTGGCATAGCACATTATCATCACCACTTAGCAAACGGCAATCCGGAGAATTAAATGAGTACAGTAACAAACCCGCAAGCAGTCGTCGAACTCGATGCAAAAGATTTACCGGCACATTGCCCGAACCCGCTGATGCCGATATGGTCTTCACATCCCCGGGTCTTTTTGGATATGAGTAAAACCGGAAGTGCCAAATGTCCATATTGCGGCACAAATTATGCAATGAAGGCTGGCGCTGTCATTAAAGGTCACTAAAAAGATCACTAAAGGCATATCAGATGTAGACCGTTAAAAATCACGAATGACAACGCACTGATAAAGATTAACGGACGGCATTTTCGGTCGTTATTTGGAGTCTGATTTATGTTGTAACAGGAGTAAGCATGCCACGCGCAAAACTAATACACGGCACGGCCGATGACGCCGAAACCGCATTTTACGACGCACTGAGCCGCGCCGACATTGAGGCAATGATGGCGTTGTGGGCAGATGATGAAGAAATCGTTTGTGTCCATCCAGGCGCCCCGCGTCTGGTCGGCCACGCGGCAATTCGTGGCGCGTATGAGACCTTGTTTGAACGCGGTGGCGTGCATATCAGAGCCCGCCAAGTTCACGTCTCGCACAACATGTCTACCAGCATTCATAACCTCGTTGAAGATATAAACCGAAGCGGCGAACAAAGCCAGGAGATGCATATCCTGACCACCAACGCCTACATGAAAACGCCAAGCGGTTGGCGCATCGTATTGCACCACGCGTCGATTGCACCCGGTCAGGCACCCGAAGATATTTTGGCGGCAAACCTGCTTCATTAAAACTGCAATGCGGAGGTGAGGCCGCATGGAGTCGCGCTCGTCTGTATTCATGTCTTTCACCCGGTAGCGATCAATTTGTAAAAAACTCTGTACCTCCTAGTAATACTGATCAATCGACCTGAAAACATTTATCCAGCGTTGCAGTATCGGTCATCGCCATTCCGGTTTTTGCAGATCGGCATAGTCGCTTCGGTCAGCCCGCACAAATGTATGGATCATCAAAATTAGTCGACGGTAACGGGAACATCCGCATTGCGGTACAGTGGTGGTAGTACTAAGGAAATAACGTCATAAAATGATGTAATAACCAATATAATAAACAGTGCAATAAACCCCAAATAGCCGAGTAATCCAATACCTGGCCCGGGCTGTTGCGCAGTGTACCTATGCGCACAACTGCATGCTCACTAAAACCAGATGATATCCGCCCTTCCCTATTCCCCTTACATCGCCCCGTTATGGCTACCGGGTGGACATCTGCAAACAATCTATCCGTCGACGTGCATTGCCAAACCGGAGGTCGCTTATCGCCGCGAGCGCTGGACCGCTCCGGATGGCGATTTTATTGATATTGACTTCGTTGACGGACAGCCGGGCAAACCCATGATCGTCATGTTTCATGGTCTGGAGGGCTCGTCCGCCAGCCATTACTCGCGCGCGATGATGGCTTATGCGGCTTCTCTTGGCTGGTCCGGCGCGGCCCCGCATTTTCGCGGCTGTTCAGGTGAAATTAATCTAGCCCCACGCTTTTATCACTCCGGCGATACGGCAGAAGTAGATTGGATATTGCGACGATTAGCTGACTCACGTTCACAAAAAAAATTCAGCAAACTCTACGCGACGGGCGCTTCTATGGGCGGCAATGCATTACTTTGCTGGCTTGGCGAATCACAACAACAGGCCAACCTGATTGATGCTGCTTGCGCTATTTCAGCGCCACTTGATCTGGCGGGCGGTGGAAACGCGTTATCGCAGGGCTTTAATATGCTTTATACACGTGTTTTTCTGCGCACCATGAAAACTAAAGCGCTTGATAAGCTGGCGCAATTTCCAAGTTTATTTGATCGTGAACGCATGCTTAGCGCTACTAATTTGCATGCGTTCGATAACGTCGTCACCGCGCCGTTACACGGGTTTCGTGATGCAGACGATTATTGGAATCGGGCTAGTGCAAAGCATGTTTTGAGCGACATTGTCGTACCAACGTTGATACTCAATGCCCAGAATGACCCATTTCTTCCGCCGCGCCATTTGCCGCGCAGCGCAGCTTCTAGCGTCACGTTAGAATATCCGGCACAAGGTGGACACGTGGGCTTTCCGGTAGGTTCTCTACCGGGCCGCGTCGACTGGTTACCGCGGCGCGTTGTACAATTTCTATTGACCGCGTAGGACGATCTTTAAAAGCCTGATACACGAATCAATCTCGCATTTCCGATGCTCACCCACCTGTGGTCGCACCGATAACGCACGGATAATTTCTCAAGACGATTCTGGCTTTGAGCATCAAGCGCGCTTACTATGGTTTTTAGGGCGCACTTAGCGCTCTCTTAAGAAGCTGAAAAGTATACTATTAACATGCGACAGATCGATAAAGGACCGCATCAACATGGATGACATCGTCAAAAAAGCAATGCAAAAATGGCCCGATGTGCCAGCGTGTTTCGGCTGGTTGGCACTCGATGCACGCGGTGCCTGGCGCATGCGTGATGAAGAAACGCAACGACATGATTTGCCCGGCAACAAGATTATGCACACCGCTTTGTGCGCCTTCATCAACCGTAATTACAGCATCGACGCGCTAGGGCGCGGATATTTTCAAAATGGTCCGCAATGCGTCTATGTGGATCTGGCGCTGACGCCTTACATAGCGCACACCGATCCTGCGCTGGGGATCGTACTGCAGACCGGAGAAGTGTTGACCGAGATTGATCAGGTTTTGCTCACCGAGCAAGGGCAACCACTATTTGTAGCCGGCAACAAGGTCTCAGCGCTCGATGACCGTGACATCGCCGACTGGATGACCGGCTTGCGCATGAATGGGCTAGCGGTTGCTGACGAACGCCTGCTGGAATGGATTGCCTCTTCAGCAGACCAAGCCACGCTGATTTGGCAGATTGCAGAAAAAACTTTTAACGTCGAGCGGACTTCAACGGCTGAATTACCTGGCAAATTCAAGTTTGAGCAACGGCCGCGCCAGCTGGAATAACCACAATCCAACTCGGCATCACGGGTGTCACCGATTTTTTGTATCTTCCTGCTCATCTTTCCAGCGTTCCTTCAATTCTCGGTAACGAGCATCAATCACCGCTTGCTCATAAAATTGCGCGTCCGGTGCTTTGCGCGCTATCTCCAACTGAATAATTGCTGCAGGCAGACTGCCGGTTAATGCATACGACTCAGCCAGCGCCATGTGTTGCAGCGCTTGCTTACCCTGTGCAGCGTATGCCTTGGCCAATAGATCCTGTATCTCCGCGTCCTGACGATAAAGCTGCGATTGCTCTCTTAGATAAGCGGCGGCCTCAGCCAACTGCTTATCAGCGATCAACGCGTTCGCATACTGATAAGCCATGCTACGCGCTAGCGGGAACTCATCCATTGCGGTAGCAATCAATTTCAACGCCTGCGCTGTACGGTTCGATGCCAACTTAATCTCGATATCAAGGTCGCTCAATGCAAGGCTCGATTTCGCAGGTGCTGCCGACGCGCTCGCTTCCGTTAAAAGACGTTCCGCTTTATCGTACGCATTCTGTTTAAACGCAATAAAAGCCAAACCGTATTTAGCAGCGACGGTTTGCTGCTTTACATGCAATCTAAGCTGATTTTCAAACACTAAATGCGCATCTCGCAGGCCTTTTTCGGAAGTATCCTGCAACACGCGCACGCGTGCGCGTATCAACTGAAAATCCAGACTGTCCGCGTGCTGTCTATAACGTTGATCCCTTATTCTGGCCTCAATATCGGCGATCCTTTCCGTAGTTAAAGGATGGGTCAACAAGTATGCGGGTACGGCATCCGAATAGTTTCTGGATGCTGATTGCAGCCGACCAAAAAAAGCCACCATTCCTGAAGTCTCAAAACCACTCTCCCCCAAAATCGCTAAGCCGATTCGATCCGCTTCACGCTCGGCATCACGGCTAAAACTGAGTTGTCGCTGCATCGCAAAACCAGTACCGCCCATCATGATCGCAGCGCCAGCATCGCCGCTGCCGCGTAAAACCAACGCACCCAGCAACATCGAGGCTAATGCAATCATTGAATCGTTCTTTTGCTGGCCCAGCATGCGCGCCAGATGACGCTGCGTAACGTGCCCTATTTCATGCGCAAGCACTGCAGCCAATTCCGACTCACTCTGCGCGGCCAATATCAAGCCGGAATGCACGCCGATAAATCCACCCGGCAATGCAAAAGCATTTAAAACCGGGTCTCGCACCGCAAAAAAGAAGAAATCAAAATTTGCTTCACCGCGCACGTCAGGTCGCGCCAATACCAACTTGTTTCCGAAATTATTCAAATACTCGAGCAGCGGCCCATCGTTCATATAATCACGGTCACGACGGATATCCCGCATGACTTCTTCGCCCAATTTGCGCTCCATCAACGGCGACAGCGTAGACCGGTCAGCATCGCCCAATACGGGTAAATTTTGTGCCGCAACAAACGCAGGTGCGAACAATAGCAACAGCGCCCTACTCACCGAGGTTGAACCCAATAAAAAGAATCGGCGTGGGCGCGCGTTAAGGTAAAAAGAACGTATTGACAATGAACAACTCCTGACATCGGAACAAAAAATTTTCAGCGATTAAATAAGGGAAGGATAAAATATAAAAACCACGGTGCTATGATACCGACAGAGAATTTTTGTTCCCTATCGGTAATCCCAATCCAACATGACACACTCAGTTCAATCGGCACTTTTATTATTACTGTATTAAAGCGCAAGCTTAAAGCGCGATTTTTATAATCGCCTTTAAATAACAATTATTACACGCAGGATGACCGTCAACAGACCGCCTCGCGACTTACGAAACTATCAACCCATGACACATAAAACGTCCCCAGATTCTTCTTTAACCCACTTTGATCAAAGCGGTCAGGCGCACATGGTCGATGTCGGCGCGAAGCAAGACACGCATCGCATCGCCATCGCCGGTGGCACCATCCGCATGCAGGCGGAAACATTGGCGCTCATTACGTCCGGGAGCGCCAAGAAAGGTGACGTCCTCGGGATCGCCCGCATTGCCGCCATTATGGCCACCAAACGCACCAGTGACCTGATACCGCTGTGCCATCCACTAGCACTGACGCGAGTCACGGTCGATTTTTCTATCGATGTTCCACTGTCCAGTATTCGTTGCACCGTGCAGGCAGAAACAATCGGCAAAACCGGCGTCGAAATGGAAGCGCTGACCGCTGTTCAAATCGGGCTGCTGACAATTTACGACATGTGTAAGGCGGTCGATCGAGGGATGATCATTTCAGATGTTCGGGTTCTGGAAAAGCACGGTGGGAAGTCGGGGGATTGGTCGGCTGCGCAATCGGAAGGTCACCCAATTACTACATGAGATATTCATTATGCAGCGCACCAACTACAACGCGGTACTTGGTACTTGGTACTTGGTACTTGGTACTTGGTACTTGGTACTTGGTACTTGGCACTTGCTTCAGCGTCAGCGCCATTGCCATTGCCACACTTCAACCATTTTGGCTTTTCTAAACGATCGAGGATTTTATTAAGATGGGCGCAGCTTGGTTTCGGTCAAGCTGCGCCTGCTTTAGACACCTCATTTTGGACTATGTTAATTGCTAGACAGCATATTAATTTCTCATAAGAAATAAAGATGTAAATTATCAAAGGCGTTTTCGATAATTCTTTACTCGCAGCAACCCTCTTCGACTCTTTTGTAGCCCACGGTATTAACGCACCAATAAATACAAGGTCAAGCCAATAAGGATCACATCTGCACTTTTTTGGACTTTTGCGACCATCTTTAAGATAAAAAATCACTCAGATCCCGCATAAAAAAAGGAGAAAATCGGGACATAAAATAAGCCCATAAACTTGCTTGTGGTTTCATTTTTCCGACCTATAATTTTTTCTATGCTTTAAACTGGTCGTTGATGCGCCATGCATCACTAGGCCTTCCGCTCATTCGCGTGATGAAACTCTGGAGAAGATATGCTAACGACAACTTATGCTTTTCTCAGTCTTTCGATGGAGCAAAAGAGACTGCATTTTATGTTGTCCGCTGCACAACAACTACTGCAGATCAATGCAGACCGCCAGCGTCTTGACGTTGCCACGCGCAAATCTGTCATCAAGCAATTCTCCAGACTTGCCGCTGGATGTCGCAAGCGCAAAATTGAGACATACGTCATCCCCGCAATCCAGAGTGTCACGCATCAAGCTGATCGCCGCTTATCCGAGATGGAATCATCTAAGGTGATTGGAAGGAAGATACTCGATGAAGTGAAAGCTTGGGCCAAAGTCAGCTCCGAGAGAAGTTCCAACGATACGACTGAGTTGTATTCTTCCATTGAGCGCTCTTGCAACAACTTGCTGAAACGACTCGCGATGGAAGAGGAGGAATTACTACCCTTGGCGCAGCGCATCATATCTAACGACGAATGGTTTGCGATGGGCGCCCATTTTTTGGCAACCGATATACCAAAAAAAATGCGTCGTCAAACTAACCATATCAAACCTACCAAAGTGGAGTCCCGTAACGTCATATTATCGGATCCGCTTATTTCGCTGGTCGTGAGCGGATATGCGTATTCGCAATAATTTGCGCCTCACGTAGTCTGCCGAACGAGTAAATACATCCAACACCGGAATTCTTTACATCCTATCTACTATTAAGGAGCAGGTCATGCTTACTATTCCCGAACAGGTTTCCGCGACCATCAAAGCACATGCTGAAGCGCAGCACGCTATAGCATCGACCTTAAGCGACAAATTAAACGAGCGTATTGAGGAACTGACAAGGCTCAATATGGATGTCATCAAAGCGACTCTGGCAGAATCGATGGTTTTTGCCAAGGAGCTTATGGATGCGAAAAATTCGCAGGATTTTTTTTCCATCAGCGCCTCGCACAATCAGCGCGAAATGCAAAGCGCAACTTATTACGCTAACGAAGCAATGCGTATTGCTTCTGCCACTAAGGATGCATGTAATAAGGCGATTGCTTCAAACATCGCTGAAGCGAGCCGTCATGGCTCGGGGCTGTTGACAGAGCTCACCAAAAATATACCTTCTACCGCTGAACAGGTGGTCGATATCGTCAAAAGCACGTGGCAGTCGTCAAGCGACGCCATTCTGAAAACTATTAATGAGCGCCCAGAGACACCGGACAAGCAACAGCAAAAAGATGCTTCAACTCCAACTTCAAGCAGTCAGGCAGTCAGGCAGGGCGCAAAAATAACGCAGATCAAACAGCCAGGACGACACATTAATCGTATCGCCAGCTTGTTAAACGTTTCAAAATAGCGATGCATTGACGTCGATTTGACGCGAGTGCATCGCGCCTCAACCTACTCCGGCAGTTCGGTATGCGCGCGTGGTCGTCATTGTCTGATTGTGTCCGCGCGGGAATCTGTTGGCGTGACCATTAGCGACTTTAGATTTTGCAGCACATCAATAATTGGCTTTGATCCAACCCTCGCTGCAATAGCGAAGGCGAAGAGCCTTTCTCACCCTTTAAAATGCCCCACCCATATCTCAGTAAAGCGGATAATGATTTCAGGCAGCCTAAAGAACGGCAAAACTGACATCACACCGCGGAGAGCGAATGAAGTTAACTTATTGGGTAGCTGAAAATATAGATGGTGATAAAACCGACTCAATTATTGCAAGGACCAAGCATGACTGCGAACAAAACGTCATCGCTTACGCCACCTCCGGAGAATATCGCCAGCCAGTAAAAAAATCGTTCTTATACAACGATGCATTTGATCTGTTTGAATTGGCGACGGGAAAAGATGGTGGAAGGGGAATGGGATAACGATCTCTTTTCTTGCAATCCGCTATCGTCCTCCTGAAATGAGAGCGGCCTGAGATTAAACGTATTCTAGCCAACCTCGTTATGTAAATATCTTTCTTTGCGTCCGGTTATTCGGACAAAAAGAAAGATTATGCGATGCGGTTATTGGCGCATTAAAGATGTTTTTTCCATATTTATTTGGTATAAATATAATTATATTTGCGATTTATTCCCATAGGACACGATCATGTGTCGCGCCAAAGCTGTCAACCGAATATCGTTAGCAGCGTTTTTAAGTCAGGCCGCTGTTGATGCGGATTGTGATTTCCCACTTTTCGAAGGATTGAAAATGAAAAAACTACTTGCCGTTGCTGCGTTAATCCTGGCTTTTTCACCGTTTGCGCAAGCGCAGGGCTTATCCGACCATCCAGACGCGCGTAATGATCGCCGTATGGAGTCAGAGCATGCGGCAGCAGTACAGCGCCACCATGCCGTTCAAAAGCGGATGAAGATGAAGCACCATCGCCACATGGAACATAAAATGTAATTTGTCTGAAAATGTTCTGACTTATAAGCTTGGGCGGTTAGTTTGATGCCTTTCCCGATAGAGCGACATGGTCGTCCATCGGCTTAGAGGATGGTATTCAGTGCTTAGTACCGCCGCTCACGCTTGAAATACAAATGATATTTAATACATTTTTTTGATACGAAGTTACGCTTGTTAAGATGACTTAAGCACGTCACCTCGCGTACTTCTTCTCGGCCAAGCCGCATCGGTCACTCTCCGTCCCTCTGCGCAGTATTTTCGACACGATATTGTGCCAACATCTTAACTACCACTCCTCTTCCTCGAAGTTTGACATGCGGTTTTAACAGTGATGGATCCAATTTTTCCGCGGAAAATGGCATAATTCACGCTGGAAAATCGTTAAGTGTGGCAACAAATGACTATTGAACTGGAAAAAGAAACACGTCACGAGGCGATTAAATCAATTGAACGTTATTTCGACGAACACATGGAAGAGTCAATCGGGAATCTTCAAGCGGGTGCATTACTGGCTTTCATACTCGATGAGATAGGACCATCCATTTATAACAAGGCAGTTCGGGACGCGCAAGATCAACTTCAGCAACGCGTTCTGGAGCTAGATATTGACGTGCATGAAGACGAGTTTGGCTACTGGGGCGAACACAAACGAGCACGCTAAATGAAGCGCAAAACAACGCGCTTCCGATTATCGATTAGCAGCCTGAGCGCCCGCGGTCCGAAAACGTGGTTCCCTCAAACCGGGCACATCTACCTGCATAGCAAAGACGCCGCCGGATTGCGGGTGTTGCAGCAACTCAGCGTCGGGACGACCCTGGCTCGCGCTGGTAACGTATAAGGTCCTTAAATCGTCGCCGCCAAACGCGCACATGGTCGGACAAAGCACTGGCAACGGATAGGTCTCCACAATATCTCCCGCAGGAGAAATCCGCACTACCCGACCACCTTCATATAGCGCACTCCAATAGTAACCCTCGCTGTCTATCGCAGCGCCATCAGGACGTCCCCGATCGGTGGCTGAAGGTGTAAATTGCACCCATACTTCCCTGCTCCCGACCGCGCCACTAGCGGCGTCGTAGGAATGCCTGTAGATCACAAAATTTGGCGTATCCGAGTGATAAATCCAGCGTTGATCAGGGCTGAACGCAAGACCATTCGATGTAAGTATACCGGCGTCCATTACGGCCAGACCGCGTGTATCGAAGCGATATAAATGGGCGTTGTTACCCGCTTTCGGCTCATCCAATGTACCCGCCCAGAACCGGCCTTCACTATCGCAACGTCCGTCGTTGAAGCGGCTATGGGCCTGATCTTCAGGGTTATCGGCCAGCTTTGTGACTTGCCTCCCTTCTGCGTTTAATAACCAGATTCCCGAGCGCATACCGGCTACAAATCCACCATCATCTGCCAGCGAGAAACAACCAATATGCTCTGCGACCGGCAAGGTTTGATGTTCACCACTGGTCGGGCTAAAAAAATGGATCGCTGGTGCCAGAATATCGACCCAGTATAAGCGTTGGGTCATTTCATCCCAACGCGGGCACTCACCTAACTTTGCAGGCACACTGATGACGCAGGTAAAGTTGCTCATGATATTACTCCTTCTTTTTGTCTTGACGCGTTACTGGAGAAGCGATTTCGGCACTAATATTTTTTTGCACGGCTTCCATTATTTTGGTCGCGACGATGATTGTGGCGTTCAGCAAAAACATTGAGAACTACCCTAACGATTTGTTTGCGTTTGTCTAAGCTTGCCGAGCTTAAGCTTGGACACGAACGTCCGCCTCAAGCACTGGCAATTTCCGGCAAAACCAAAAGAATGCGCAGACTTGCACCGCCAAAGCGATCAACCAACTGGCTTGATGCGCCCTGACAGCATAACTTCCATCTTCATGCGGCCACGCATTTAGCAATAAACCAAACCCGTATTGCACGATAAAAGCACCAACAAACATGACCAGTGTCAGCCCCGTGCTGACGCGCCCGGCAAGATGTCCGTGAAATTCTTTAGTTAACGATGCGTACGTCAGTACGCCTGCCGTACCGGTCATACCGTAGAAGCCCCATAACAGCCAAAGAGGAACTGGCGCACCCAATACAATCAGTAACTGCGACACCATGAATAACAACATGCCCGCACCAGCGGTCGCATGAATGGAAATACCATTTTTTTGCAGGCGGCGCGCCAGCAATCCAAACCCTGCAGCACCGATCACCATCGCTAACCCAATTACCGTTACAAGGGCTGCGGCTGCGGCTGGAGACTGATGCGAGACATCACGCAAGTAAGGACCAGCCCATAAACCTTGAACGCCCAAAAATACACCCTGACTAATCATCACTAAAGGTGCTGTACGCAAAAACAGTGCACTCCGAAAAATATCGCGTACCCCGCGCACTTGCGAGGACAAGGTACTTTTAGGATGCCGATTGTCTTTTTCAGGAACCAGAAATAATAAAGCCAACACAATTACGCCAACTCCGACAGCAATGATGACGAACAACATGCGCCAGCTTGTCACGCTCAGCGCCAAAGTGACAGGCGTGCCAGTCACCATCGCACCAAGGCCACCGATGGCATATAACGCGCCGTTCATCATCGGCAATTGCTCATGATGAAACCAAGCAATAATCGCCTTAAGGCCAGCCATCATGCAGGCTGAAGTCCCCATGCCCAACAAAAACCTACCAATCAGCAACGACCCAAAGCTATGCGCATTTGCTGAAACAAGCGCACCCAATGCCGCCACGAGTAGCAGTGCTGCGAGCACCTTGCGAGGACCAAAACGGTCGAGAAAAATACCCAGTGGCAATTGGCAACCAGCAAATGCGAAAAAATACAGGCTCGTCAACAAACCCAGTTGCGCTGGCGACAATCCAAGTTCGCTGCTCAACAATGGTCCAAGCGGTAAATTAATACCCCGCACCAGGTAAGACACAAAATAACCTAATGAAAATATGGCGAAAATACGTAATGAAAGCTTCATGCACAGTATCCGAAAAGGAGGAGATAGCGTCATGGTACGCAGCTAACGCTGCAAACACCAACGAAGTGTTTTATCCTTATATGTGAATAAAAATAACAGATAAAGTAATCCCAATGTTTGAATCCTTGCCATCGCTACAAACTTTGCGTGCCTTTGAGGCAGCTGCGCCGTGGGGAAACTATACCCGGGCCAGCGAAGAATTGCGCGTGGCACATAGCGCGGTCAGCCCTCAAATTCGGCCACTTGAAGAAAGCGTTGGTCGCACATTATTCCTGCGCCAAGGTCGGCTTATGTTCGACGATCCGATGCATCTGCTCGAAGCTGCCGCTGTGAATCAGGGGATCACACTGGCACGCTCATGTCTCGTCCATTACCATCTAGCCAGCGGTCGCCTGGTGCGGTTATTTGCCGTCGGCAGCCAATTTGATATACAGGCTCCGGCGCGTGGTGCTTATTTTGCAGTATGGCCCCGCCACTCTGCCAAAATAGCATCGTTAGTTTTATTGCGCGCATGGTTGCACCAAATCATTGGCAATGCGCATGCCGGCGCAGCATTAGCCGAGGTCGTTCCGTTATAAAATTTTAGCTATGAAAGCTTATCTATAAACTTCAGCCAAAAACAACAGATTGAAAGTAATCCTCGTATGCCAACTATCACTTCATTGAGTATTTATCCGATCAAATCCTGCGCTGGCATCGTATTGACGGAGGCGACCGTCACGCCCGCAGGCTTGCGATATGCGCAGGCGAGCGATCGCGAATGGATGGTGGTGGACTTGGCCGGGCAATTTTTAACCCAGCGCGAGATACCGCAGATGGCATTAATCGTACCTAGTCTATACTCACACGGTATGCGTGTGACAGCGCCGGGAATGCAGACGCTGAATGTGCCGCACGCGGTGGTTGATTCGGGAGCCGAGTCGACTCTACCAATGCCGACCTCACTAACGGTCACTGTCTGGGACGATAGCCTGAGCGCACAGGACTGTGGCGACGTTATTGCTAACTGGTTTTCTGAAGCAGTTGGCATCCCTTGTCGATTGGTGCATTTTGATCCAGCCATTAAACGTCTGGCGAGCAAAAAATGGACCGGGGGACGAGAGGTGCCGACGCTGTTTTCTGATGGCTATCCCATCCTCCTGATATCACAAGCGTCACTGGATGATTTAAATCAAAAATTACGGATTACGGGACGCGTTGCGCTACCGATGAATCGCTTTCGACCTAACATTGTGATTGATGGCGTGGAGCCATTTGAAGAAGATTTTGTCGAGACTTTCAGCATCGACAAAATACGCTTGCAACCCGTAAAACCTTGCCCGCGCTGCCCTATCCCATCAGTAGACCAGGCCACCGGCAAACCCGGACCTGACCCAATCGATATTTTGCAAACTTATCGCGCAAATCCAAAAGTTGATGGCGGCATTACCTTTGGCATGAACACCATTTTGCTAGAGGGAGAGGGGGAAGTGTTGCGAGTCGGACAGGAAATTGAGATTGAATTGGCATTTTGACGGCGTCCGCAGCTGACATGCCGGACCCGACATTTGACCTCACAGTGTAAATCTCTTAACAAATTAAGCATTTGCGTTGAGGCTTTACACAAAATCGCCCTAATAACGGGCTTGCAAAAGATGCCGAAGAGAACAGTATTCAAGGTCGGGAATAGGCTGGCCCACATAGCTGAATAGGAAAACCAAACACCACTGCGGCAGTTACGAAAGGCCGACTTTCAGCTCAGCCTGCAAGCGCTCGTATTTCGCTTGCAGTAGCTCCTTGCTTTCATGCCATGCGGGATCGAGAGGAATGCAACTCACAGGACAAACCTGCTGGCATTGCGGCTCGTTAAAATGCCCGACGCACTCGGTGCATTTATGCGGATCGATTTCGTAAATCAACGGCCCCATATAAATCGCGCCGTTCGGGCACTCTGGCTCGCATACGTCGCAATTAATACAATCATCAGTAATAATTAATGCCATGAATTGCTCTATTCAGTCTTGCGCGGCCAAACGCCGCCATGACCCCTATTTTATACTTTACCTTGCTGAACCGCAGCCTGCGCAGTCAATTTTTCCTTTAACCACTTTTCAACCGATGGGAAAACGAATTTAGACACATCGCCACCCAGCGTTGCAATTTCCCGCACGATCGTGCCCGAAATAAACTGGTATTGATCCGATGGCGTCAAAAACAAGGTTTCTACATCTGGCAGCAAGTAGCGGTTCATCCCGGCCATCTGAAATTCAAACTCAAAATCCGACACAGCACGCAGACCACGCATGATGACGTTGGCATCATGCTGACGCACAAAGTCTTTAAGCAGTCCGGAGAAGCTTTCCACCTGTACATTCGGGTAATGTCCCAACACTTCATTGGCGATCGATAAGCGCTCTTCCAAAGAGAAGAAAGGCTTTTTGCTTTTGCTGTCAGCGACGCCGACTACCAACTTATCAAATAATCCCGATGCGCGGCGCACTAAATCTTCATGACCACGCGTTAGTGGATCGAATGTTCCTGGATATACAGCTGTGACCATCTTGTTTCCTCTCAAGTGCCCCAATCAGAGCGCGCATTATGCCTGATAAATACGCAAATTTAGCGTTGCTGTCGTTGCAACAAATGATAGAACACTATTCCTGCCTTGTCAGCACGCACCACTTGCCAACCCGACATCCATTCTGGCGAGGCTGTTCCGTCCGCTTCCACTAGCGAACATTCCGCCTCAACATATATCAGACCGCCCTCTGTAAGCAAGCGTTCACATAGAGGCAGTGTTTTGCCCAGCCAACCCTGATGATACGGTGGATCGAGAAAAATCAGGTTAAAACGCGGTTTTTCAGTGCTACTCTCGACATCAGTTAGCGGCTTTGCGATCAACGTTTGCAAAAAAGTCGAGGCATCTGCGCGTTGGATTGTTACCACACTTGCATCTAATTTTAACTTGGTCGCCTCTAATTGACGCACCGCCGGGGTGTTATGCTCCACCATCATGACCGCTGCGGCACCACGACTCGCTGCTTCAAAACCCAAAACGCCGGTACCTGCGAATAAATCGAGGCAACGGATCTCGGACCAACGGCCATCTAGTATATGCGTCAACCAGTTAAATACTGTTTCGCGTACCCGATCGGGGGTCGGCCGCAATCCCTCGCTATCGATCACAGCCAAGGGCGTACGCTTCCATTGGCCGCCGATGATGCGTACCTGACGCGCTTGAACCGGTGGTTGACGATGCACCGGAGCTGGTCTTTTACTTTGCTTCATTTGCTTTCTTCGCTGGTTGGACTGCAAGCCATGTTGAATTCGATGGGCATTGCTCTGATAGAATGCCGGGATTGTACCTTGCGATTAATTTCTGCGCGGTGTGTCGTTACTGCCGCCGCACTGCCCCTATTTGAATGCCTTTCTGACCCCAGGCCACTGATGTTTAGTTTCTTCAAGAAAAAACCCAAAGTTGACGTCGATTCATTGCCTGAGTTGCAACCTCATGCGCCAGCACCTTTGCCGGACCCATCGCAAACAGACATTTCCGAACCGATCTCTCAACAAATTGACATTCCGCCCTCAGAGGAAGTGCCAATAGTTGCGCCCAAGCGCTCATGGCTGGATCGCCTCACTAATAAAGCGGTTGATCCAGAACAAGTTGTTGCGTCAGAGCCATCATCGACGCCAACAGAATTCATCTCTTCGAAAGAGGGTGAGGCGCTCCCTTCTGATGCGGTCGATACGATTGAAAAGTCTATTCAAGCAGACTTGATTCTGCCGACCGTTAAAACAAAGCCGGACGCACCGACGATCAGCACTGCGCCCGTCATACCAGCCAAACCGGACCCGATCTTTGTCTCGCCAGCGCCGCAAGATGCCGTCGCTGCAACGACAGCATATCAGGAAGAATACGAGGAAGAGTTCATCGTTCCCGCGGCTGTTGCTGCCGAACAGAAGCGCTCATGGATCACCCGCTTAAAAAGCGGCCTATCGAAAACGTCTTCCAATCTCACCACATTATTCGTCGGCGCAAAAATCGATGATGACCTGTACGAAGAGTTGGAATCCGCGCTTTTGGTCTCCGATGCAGGCGTCGAAGCGACCCACTTTGTGTTGAAGGCACTGAAGAAAACGGTTAAGGATGAACGCCTGACCGAAGCCCTTCAAGTCAAAGCCGCGTTGCGCTCTATTTTGATTTCTATGCTGAAGCCGCTGCAAAAGCCGATGGAAATCGGTAAACATCAACCTCTGGTGATGATGATAGCGGGCGTCAACGGCGCTGGCAAAACCACCACAATAGGCAAGCTCGCCAAACATTTGCAAGCACATAAGCAATCGGTTTTGCTGGCCGCAGGCGACACCTTTCGCGCTGCTGCCCGCGAGCAGCTAACCATCTGGGGCGAACGCAATAATGTCAGCGTTATCGCGCAGGAATCCGGCGATCCGGCAGCGGTGGCTTTTGATGCAGTGCATTCAGCACAGGCACGCGGAACCAATGTTGTGATGATCGATACAGCGGGCCGTCTACCGACCCAGCTACATCTGATGGATGAGTTGAAAAAAGTAAAACGAGTTATCGCCAAGGGGATGGCATCTGCTCCGCACGAAATTCTATTGGTGATTGATGGCAATACCGGTCAAAACGCACTGGCGCAAGTCAAAGCCTTCGATGATGCACTTGGCCTGACCGGTCTGGTTATCACGAAGCTGGACGGTACCGCAAAGGGCGGCATATTGGCCGCCATAGCGATAAACCGCGCAATTCCTGTGTACTTTATCGGCGTGGGTGAGCAAATCGAGGACCTGCAACCATTTGATGCGACCGACTTTGTGGATGCATTGTTGCGCTAACGCTCTTTTATTCTGAGTTAGTTTGTGTTTGATGAACTATTTACGCATTTTTAACATATTTTTAAATAATGATTAAATTTAGCCAAGTCTCAAAACAATATGAACGCGACATTTTTGCCTTACGCGACATTACACTAACGATCAATAAAGGCGACCTGATCTTTTTGGCGGGTCCATCAGGTGCGGGTAAATCCACGTTATTAAAAATGATTGGTGCAATCGAACGGCCAAGTAGTGGCACATTGACGGTCAGTGGTCAGAACGTTGGCAAGTTAAAGGCGTCTGGCATCCCTTATCTGAGACGTAATCTTGGCTTGATTTTTCAGGAGCAACGGTTGCTGCTAGATCGCACCGTGTTGGCCAATGTGATGCTGCCTTTGCTCGTCACCGGCGCGACACGCATCGAAGCGGAAACGCGTTCGCGCGCCGCGCTCGACAAAGTTGGCCTGATCGATAAAGCCTTATCCCAGCCTCAGACGCTGTCCGGCGGCGAACAACAACGCGTGGCGATTGCCCGTGCGATCGTCAATCGACCACAAATTATTCTGGCAGACGAACCCACCGCCAACCTCGATCGCGACAACGCGGATCACGTTCTTAATGCATTGAAGTCCTTCCATGCAGCGGGTGTGACGTGCCTGATTTCAACCCATGATGAACAGTTTTTACACAGCGCCAACCATGTGATATTTCTGGATCAAGGGCAAATCGTCGACCATTGGCAAAATTCCGGGGCACGAGGCAACAAATGAAAACATGGCTACGACAGCACGTCTCGGCAATTGCCGGTGCGATTTCACATTTAGGCAAGGCGCCCGGTAGCTTCGCCATGAACGTTTTAGTGGTTGCCATTGCGCTCGCGTTACCGTTCGCTGGCTTAACACTGCTTCAAAACGTGCGTCCGGTATCCGAGCAATTAGCGGTACAGCCGGAAATCAGCGTGTTCGCTGCGATGGACATCTCGCGCGAGAAAGCCACCGCGCTGGGCGCACCTATCCGGTCTATTTTGCAGCAGCACGATAAGAACGCTAAAGTCAGATTCGTCCCACGCGAACAGGCACTGGACGACATGAAAGGCAAAACCGGTTTGGCTGACGCACTCACCACGCTCGGGCAAAATCCGCTGCCAGATGCGTACGTGTTGCAATTGTCCGGCTTTAATAATCTGACCGAGGCCAATCAGATCGACTCCATCACCACGCAATTAAAGGCGTTACCCGGAGTTGATAACGTTCAAGTCGATTCAGACTGGGTAAAACGTCTGGCGGCGTTGTTACACATTACCCGCCTGATGTTGCTATTTCTGGCCGTCACACTGGCGGTTGTGGTGGTCGCAGTCGTATTCAATACAGTTCGTTTGCAGGTCCTGACGCAACGCGAAGAAATCATCGTCGCAAAATTAGTTGGCGCGACGAATGCCTACATCCACCGCCCTTTCTATTATTCCGGCGCTTTGCTTGGCTTGTGTGCTGGCGGCGTGGCACTGGGCGGCGTCGCCTTGGGATTGCAGCCGCTCAATCAGGCCATCGCCGAATTCGCGCGACTGTACGCCTCCGAGTTTTTGTTGCTGCCGCTAGACCTCAACTTTACGGTGGCGTTACTGGCTATCAGCGCAGGCTTGGGATTAATTGGCGCGGTATTGTCGGTGCGGCGTCATTTGGCACGGTTATCTTAAACTTGGTGCAACGTGGCGCAATGTGGCATTCTGTGCGACGTTCAGTCCTTGCATCCAAGCAAACTCTTCCAATAGAATTTTATCGATTTTTAATTAAACTATTTAAATTGTGCTGCGTGAAATTCCCTCCAAAAAATAGTCACCTGCAAGAGCGCTCTTGTTAATCGGCGTACTCTGCGCTTTAGGCGCTGGATTAGTGTGGGGCATGGTGTTTGTAACGCCGTTGCTACTCGCCGACTATCCAGGCATTGTTTTGTCGCTTGGGCGTTATCTAGCGTTTGGTCTGATTGCCATTATCCCGGCGTTAGTCGACCGCAAACGCATCGGAACGCTTAGGCGGGACGATTGGTGGGCCGCGTTAAAACTTTCATTGGTCGGTAATTTGCTCTATTACGCGGCGCTGGCAACAGCCATCCAACTGGCGGATGCACCGCTGCCGACGATGATCATCGGCACCCTTCCCGTCGTCATTTCAGTATGTTCAAATTGGTCACCCGGACATGGTGCGGACAGCGTCGCGTGGCGTCTCCTATTGCCCTCCGTCGCCATCATTCTGATCGGCTTGCTGTGTGTCAATAGCGCAGAATTAGCGCACATGAAAATCGCCACCCATCACCGCTCTGTATCCGATTATGTCCTCGGTTGTCTGATCGCTATCGCCGCTGTCGCCGCCTGGACCTGGTATCCGATTGTCAATTCACGCTACCTCAAGGCGAATCCACATATCAGCTCAACAACGTGGGCATCAGCGCAGGGACTGGCCACGTTGCCACTCGCGCTGATTGGCTTTCTCGGCTATTTTGTTTATCTGAAATTATCTGGCGATCTCTACCCATTTCCGTTCGGACCGCGCCCTGGGCTATTCATCGGGCTGATGCTATTGATCGGATTTTGCGCGTCGTGGATCGGAACGCTTCTTTGGAATAAGGCAAGCCAACATTTGCCGACCACGTTGCTAGCGCAACTCATTGTTTTCGAAACCTTGGCAGCATTGCTGTATGCGTTCATACTGCGCGGCACTGCACCGAGTGCGGCAGTTATAGTGGGGATAATATTATTGGGCACGGGCGTGATTTTGGGCGTCCGGACTTTTCAGCATCAGATACCGTAAAAATGAGACACCTTTAGGTAAGGTGAACCACCCACAATTTGCCATTAATCTGATATTTACTTCGATACTTATTCTGTTAAAAATGTCTTTTAAAAATTCTTTCGCTTCATCCAGGCGTGCAGCGTATGTGTCAGTAGGTATATCGCTTATCCTATTGATCAGCGCGTGCTCGCCCACATTTAACTGGCGTCAGGTGCAAGGAAATGATGCCCCTTTTAGTGTTCTACTACCATCCAAGCCATCCACCTTTTCACGCTCGGTTGATCTGGATGGCATCAAACTGAACATGACGATGACTGCAACTGAAGTTGACGGTATCGTATTCGCTGTGGGCAGCGCAAAACTAAATGATGTTAATCAGGCAACTTCGGCAATTCAAGCGATGAAAATAGCGCTCGTCAAAAATATTAATGGTAGCGTTAAGTCCGAGTCTGCCAGCGCTGTTTCCGGTGGTCCACAGGGCAATGTGAGCAAAATTGATATCGAAGCGCTCGGTCCCCCAGAAAATAACGGTCAACCGAAAGTGCTGTTCGCCCATTTAGAAGCTAAGGGGCAATACATTTATCAGGTCATTGTGATTGGTCCGCAAAAAGCGGTATCAACCGAGAGCGTGGAAACCTTTATGCAATCATTCAAAGCTAGCTAAAGGCGCCCTGCTTGGTTTGATTGTCGTGTTGCGACACCTCAAGAAAACCAATATCATAGTATTCATACAAGACTGAATAACCTTGCTCGGATGTAACGAAAAGTCACAATAGTGGCGACGACAAGAACAAACAGGTATCCTGAAGTCGTCTTTCATCAACAATAATATATGCTGAGGCTTTATGTTAATTACCTTTAAATGCAAGGCGTCACCCGACGTCACGATGTATGAGCAACATGTTCAACGCATTTTTGAATTGCTGCACAAAGAAGCCAAAATTGGTGTCATCACCGCCGCCGAAACCGGTCATGCAGTCGAGTTGCTGCAAGGTGAAATCGCCAGAACATCGGCGCACGAAAAATCGGCCGAAGTTGAGCGCGACGTAGTCGCCCATCACGGAGAAAATGGCGATGACCACGGTCACGAAACGACAGAACGCGTGGCTTACGCAGCACGCACGCGGCCATTGCTGGATATGTTAGTGGCAGCCAACAAGGCTGGAAACGACGTACTCTGGGGTATTTGAGAACGAGAAGATTAGTCTTTTAAGCGACCAAAACTCACTTTCAACAACCGCCCACTGCCAGGCAGTATCATGGCGTTTGTTGAAATGGCACCAACATCGGTATCAATTGCATGTAAAGTCATCCCATGCACGACCAATACCAAAATAGCAAATAAGTCGCAAAAATCGGCCACTAGGCCACTAAGCACCTAACAAGCGTCCAGATTGGCGCTCGATGGACTTTCCTTCTTGAGCTCGGTAAAGAAATAAAGCAACGCCACCAAAGGCATTGCAAGACCGAACCAAGACACCAAATTCCAACCACCGTGCGCATAAGCCCAACCGCCCACTGCAGAGCCAACTGCACCACCTGCAAAAAATATAGCCATATACAAGCCATTTAATCGACTACGCACCTCTCCGCCAAGCGAGAAAATAGCGCGTTGACCGAGCACTAAATTGGCCGATATACCCATATCCAACAGCAACGCCGACACAACCAACATACCGAGCGAAAAGTGCGATCCAGCCGTGCCAATATGTGCAACGGGATAGGAAATCAATACCAATACTATCGCCACCCCAGTTGCCGGTCGCGTCAAACCCCTATCAGCCAATCGCCCGGCGATCGGAGCGGCAATGGCACCCATCACGCCGGCTAACGCAAATAACGCAATACCGAATTGAGACAATTTGTACATCGGCCCTGTCAGTACCATCGGAACCACTGTCCAAAACATGCTGAAAACCGAAAATAACAGGGCATGATAAGCGGCACGACGGCGCAATATCGGCGTAGTGGTAAGCAATCCCCACATCGAGTGAAGCAAGCGACCGTAGGCCATTCCGCTAGTTGGATAGCGTGGCGGCAAATGCCGCGTCAAAACTATCGCCAAAACACAAATCACCACCGCCGACATAGCGAACACGGCATGCCAGCCCCAAAAATTGGCAATCAGACTCGCCATCGGACGCGCCAACAGGATACCCAACAACAAGCCGCTCATCACGTTACCGACTACTTGACCGCGCTTTTCCGGTGCCGCCAGATAAGTAGCGTACGGAACCAGCACTTGCGCGGCAACCGAACTCACTCCAATGGCTAACGCGGCCAGCAAAAATTGCCATGCATTTTGCGAAAGTGCCGCGGCGATTAGCGCGATGACAGAGATAATTAACGCAATAACAACCAAACGACGATTTTCAATCAGATCGCCCAGAGGGACAACAAACAGCAGCCCAAGGCAATAACCTATTTGCGATAACGTGACGACTAACCCACCCGCCGCTGGCGATAAATGGATTGTCGCGCTGATCAGGCCAATGAGTGGTTGCGCATAGTACAAGTTAGCCACAATAGCGCCACAAGCGATCGCCAGTAATAGCGTAATCCAGGTGGGAATCGCGGCCGGTGCCAAAGTGCTGGCCGGTGATGCCGATGTTGCAGTCATACAGTTGCCTTTAAGATAAATATAATACGCATGCGATGCTTCAATTCTTTTACTACTGCGCAATAAGTAACGTGATCGCATGACGATGACAAACAAGAATTGCCTAAGAGGTAAACGGATTTACGGAATCGCAGCAAAAAACGGGCTAAGCGGTGGGCTAAGCGTGGATACACGCTTCCCCGCGTCGAAGCACCATAAGGAGCTAATGGCCAGAAAAATGCTGAAATAGGGGCCGTCCAGATCATTTTTAGGCGATTACCCTACAGTCCGACAGGCTCTTGGAATAGATGAGATAACGCGTTACTTTAGCGGAAATCGACAGTCTCTGCCCGCAGCCGCCACGCATGCCGTTACAATCACGTCTTCACATTCGATGCGGCGACGAAAACCAATGTTGACAAGCTATTTTGGCATCACCAGTTTGGGCCTGTTTTGCGTGACTGTATTGCTATTAAATGCCACGCCCGGCCCGGACACTGCCTATATAATTGGTCGTAGCGTGGCGCAAGGTCGCTCCGCTGGCTTAATGTCTGCACTCGGCATTACTGCAGGATGTCTGGTTCATGGTACGCTTTCCGCATTCGGCCTAACGGCTTTGCTGGCCGCTTCTGCATCGGCTTTTATGATAATCAAGCTTGTTGGTGGCGGTTATTTGATTTACCTCGGCCTCAGAATGCTATTCAAAAAATCCGATCAATTGACCAAAGGCGTCCGAACCCAAGATGTGCGCGCACATGGTACGATTTTCGTCCAGGCGCTGATTACCAATGTACTGAATCCGAAAGTTATTTTGTTTTTCTTGTCATTTTTCCCACTGTTCGTAAAACCTGACTCACCGCATAAAATACTCGCCTTCTTAATACTGGGCGGGGTATTTGCGCTGATGTCGTTGTGTTGGAACAGTGGGACTGCAATGTTAGCTGGCACACTTAGCCGTCATGCCAGCAACAATCCTCATATCAAGCAATGGCTGGAACGCACCGTTGGCGCCGCTTTTATCGCGCTGGGTATCAAGCTTGCTCTCACTAAAGTTTAAGGCTGTTTAACACCAATTATGGACAAAAATAAAATTCGCGTCGTAAAGAAAGCCATCACACCGGCCTCGCCATCAACAACGCGCTCACCGGCAAGATCGCCGACGCCCTCACCGGCGCGATCCCCATTACAGTCGTCGCACCAGTCCCACCAG
Organism: Glaciimonas sp. Gout2; assembly: GCF_035018905.1. Lineage (NCBI taxonomy): Bacteria > Pseudomonadati > Pseudomonadota > Betaproteobacteria > Burkholderiales > Oxalobacteraceae > Glaciimonas > Glaciimonas sp. Gout2. Next base: position 312,318 of record NZ_JASJXA010000001.1, read on the forward strand.
CCGGCACTTCAAGCTAAACCTGCTTCGAAGGTTCCTTCTTTACGGCCGGACGTAAAAAACAGATTGAATTTTTCTACCCTTAAAACTGAATCGCTAGCTTACGCATTATTGGGTGCGGGTCAGGCTATCGCTATGGTACGCGACGGTGCATCGTTACCGCAGGCGTTATCACAGGTATTTGCCCAATCCGCCGCGCCCGCCGCGACGCGAGGAGCGATCCAGGATATCGCATATAGGACCATGCGCAGCGTCGGCTTGGCCGAAGTACTGATTGCGGCATTGACCAGCAAAGCACCAGAACCGTCGCTGCTACATGGCTTGTTGTGCTGTGCACTAAGTTTGCTGGCCGAGGTCGACAAGCCCGCTTATGACCACTTTACCGTGGTGGATCAAGCCGTCACCGCGACTGCTTCAGACTTTAACATCGCGCATGCAAAAGGCATGGTCAATGCGGTACTAAGACGCTTTTTACGCGAACGCGATACGCTTACCACGGAAGCAAACAAAAATCCTTTGGCATTGTGGAATTATCCAGTGTGGTGGATTGACCAGATGCAAGCGGCTTATCCACAAGACTGGCAAGCAATTTTGACACGCGGCAATCAGCCGCCGCCGCTGACATTGCGCGTTAACCAACGCAAGATCAGCGTTCAAAAGTATTTGCAGCTCCTTTCAGAAAATAATATTGGCGCCCGCCAAATTGGTCCGGTTGCGGTACGTCTCGACAAACCATTACCAGTGAACCAAATTCCCGGTTTTGAAGATGGTTTGGCGTCAGTTCAGGATGCGGCCGCGCAATTGGCAGCACCCTTATTGGATCTTCAGGATGGCATGCGAGTGTTAGATGCTTGTGCCGCGCCTGGCGGCAAAACATGTCATTTGCTGGAACTGGCCGATGTCACGGTTACCGCGCTCGATCACGATGCCAAGCGACTGCAACGCATAGCGCAAAATCTGCAACGACTGCAGCTGAACGCAACGTTACAAGTAGGCGACGCGCGCATCGGCGCTCATCCTGACAACTCGGAAAGCGTATCGAGCACGACAAACGGCTGGTGGGATGGACAACAATTCGACCGTATTCTGGCTGACGTTCCCTGTACCGCCTCCGGTATCGTTCGCCGCCATCCCGATATTCGGTGGCTGCGGCGTGGGACAGATACCGACCAACTTGCAACACTTTCGGCAGATATACTGGACAACCTTTGGCAGATGCTACGACCAGATGGTAAATTGTTGCTCGTAACCTGTTCATTATGGCCGCAAGAGTCGGAGGCTCAAGCTGTGGCATTTGCACAACGCAATCAAGCTATCAGGTTGACCGCACCGGGCCAGTTAATACCGACAATGAGCGATGAGCAAGATCATGATGGTCTGTTTTACGCCCTCTTCCAGAAAGCTTGAATTCTGACTGAGCGCTGATGATCGACAAATCATTTAGAGCAAGCAGCGTCATTAATGACAGATTAATGACGCTGCTTGAAAGCATGCAATCTTTCTAATTTACTCACATTATTCCCGGACTTGATCCGGCCCGAGAACAGTGACGCGACCTTTGGCACAACTATTAGACCTCTTTCGAAACCGTCGCCCAAGCGATGCTAATCTGGTCGATGTGAAGGCGTCCGGCTCTCAGCAATCGGAAGTTACTGCACTACATGCGGTTGACAAACACCGCACTACGCAGAATTTCTTGCGCCTGTCGCTGCTTGAGAACGTGCTGTTGAAGCTCCTATTCGCTTTCATGATGGCGGTGTCCTTTGGCACTGTGACGGCATACGCGGCTGATGGCGCCGACATGACGAGGGCGCGGATTGAAACCAGTGATGATGGTTACCGCCTTTCTGCCGCATTTTCGTTTGAACTCAATCGCGGACTAGAAGACGCCATCAATCGTGGCGTTCCGTTGTACTTCACCACGGAGGTCGAATTAACACGGCCGCGCTGGTATTGGTTTGATGAAAAAGCGATCAACGCCGCACAAACCATCCGCATTTCCTATAATGTTCTGACGCGTCGCTATCAAGCCGCTATCAATGGCAGTTTGCAGCAAAGCTTCGACTCGCTAGACGACGCGCTCTCCTTGATCCGCCGTCCCAGTCGCTGGATAATCGCTGACAAAGGCGCGCTACAAGTTGGCGAAATCTACCGCGTTGCCGTCCGAATGGGACTTGATCTGGCGCAACTACCAAAGCCATTCCAGGTAAACGCGTTGAATAATAGCGACTGGCGTCTTTCTTCCGACTGGAAGACCTTCAACTACAAGGCAGAGTAACGTGCCACGTGCAATCCGCTATTTACTGATCGTCGGTGGCGCGATCATCAGCATTCTTCTCTTTCTGCTCGCTTCGGCATCAGAGAATTCCGTTTTTTTCGACAAATACTACTCTTGGTTGTTTGGCCTCAATGCGCTAGTCGCAGTGGCGTTATTAGGCTTGGTCTGCCTTCTGCTGGGAAGACTCTATAGTCGTTACAAACGCGGCAAGTTCGGCTCGCGGTTGATGGCAAAACTGGTCTTGCTCTTTGCCGTGATCGGCATCTTGCCCGGCGTTATCATATATTTGGTATCGGTTCAATTCGTGTCACGCTCAATCGAGTCATGGTTTGACGTTCGGGTCGAGGCAGCATTGGAATCTGGCTTGAACCTCGGACGAGCAGCACTCAACTCATCTTTATCAGATCTAATTACCAAATCCAAGGGCATCGCCCTTGAATTATCTGAAGAGACAAGTTCCGGCCAGGTTTCCCAGTTGACGCGATTGCGCGACCAAAATATCGAAGCATCAATTCTTGCCAGCAATGGACAACTGATTGCTTCGGTGGGAGGACGTCTCGGAACGCTTTCGCCGGTTCTCCCGACATCTGCCATGTTAAGGCAGGCGCGACAAAGCCGTGGATTTTCAGCTATCGAAAGCGAGTTAGAAAATAGTGATGACATAGGAACGCCTAAAAAAACTAATCCAACCGATTTGTCTGCCTCATCGATCAACGAGGCAAATAACAATTTGCGTTTGCATGTCATCGTCGAAATTCCAGCACCGATCAAAACGTTATCACTACAAAATGAAACGCGTTTCCTGCAAATCTCGCAGCCCGTACCTTCTTATTTAGCGACCAATGCGGAGGCGTTACGGGCCGCGTCAAGTGAATATCAGGAGCGCTCTCTGGCTCGCTCCGGGTTACGTAAAATTTACCTCGTAACGCTCACTCTGACACTGCTACTCGCCATTTTTGGCGCCATCATTAGCGCATTCCTGATTGCCAGCGATCTTGCCAAACCACTCTTGTTATTGGCCGAGGGTACCAAAGCTGTGGCGGAGGGAAATCTATCACCGCGCCCCATCATTGCCACCTCCGATGAACTCGGTACGTTGACCCAATCGTTCAATATGATGACCCGACAATTATCGGATGCACGGGCATCTGTCGAAAAAAATCGTAACGAACTGGAAAATGCCAAAGCCTATCTGGAGTCGGTATTGGCGAACATGTCAGCAGGCGTCATGGTGCTTGATGAGGACTTTCATTTGGTCACCAGTAATCAATCGGTGCATCGTATTTTGCAATACGATCTGAGCCCACATATTGGCCAGCCGCTGAATATCATTGACGGTTTAGCCCATTTCGCGGAAATTATTACAAAGGCATTTTCAGAACAAAATGCCCAGTTTGCAGCAGGAAAAATCGGCGAGAGCCGACTGCATTGGCAGCAACAAATTGAAATCCCCCGCAGAATCGATAATATCGACAGTGACGATATATCGTTGCTGGCACGTGGTTCGCGCCTTCCTGTAGAAAATCGGGATGGATACGTTGTGGTGTTTGATGACATCTCAGACGTTATTTCAGCGCAACGATCGATTGCGTGGGGCGAGGTTGCGCGTCGTCTGGCGCATGAAATTAAAAATCCGTTGACCCCGATTCAGCTATCTGCGGAACGACTCCAAATGAAGCTGGAGGATAAACTGATGACGCAGGATGCCGCAATTCTGAAGAAAAGTACCTCGACAATTGTGAATCAGGTTGCTGCCATGAAACGAATGGTGGATGACTTCCGCGATTACGCAAAAACACCGCCGGCAGTATTAAGCGCACTCGATTTAAACGTTCTGGTGGCCGAAATTTTGCACCTTTATGTCGCCGGTGATGAGCGCGATATGATCCATGCTTCATTGACACCAAACCTGCCGCATATCATGGGTGATGCTACGCAATTGCGCCAGGTGATCCACAATCTCCTACAAAATGCGCAAGATGCCGTGACAGATCCCACCGCAGAGGTCGCGGCACCACGGATTGACGTAGTAACCGAACGGATCAGTTATCAGGGTTCGGACGGTCAACCGAGTACCGCTGTGCGTTTTTCCATCACAGATAATGGCCCAGGTTTCTCATCTAAAATTCTGGCACGCGCCTTTGAACCCTACATCACATCGAAGCCACGCGGCACCGGTTTGGGTTTGCCCATGGTCAAAAAAATCGTTGATGAACATGGTGGACGGATCGACTTACGCAATCGCAGTGACACAAAGGGCGCAAAAATATTAATTTTGCTGTTAAAGTTAGCACCTAGTACATTCATTGGTGATGACAAAAAAATTATTTGATGTCCGCTCTTTCCTATTATTTGGCAGATTTTCTATAAAGTAGGACATCGGCGTTATAGGATGTATGCTTGGATATAGAAGCTGCGATATGCTGCAACGTCGGCCGCAGTGAAAATATACTGGACGATCCCAAGCGCCGCGCGATACTGAAAAGCGTGGGCATGCTTAGCAGATACTTCGGTTTCTAAAGAGTCGGTTTCATCCAGTCTGCCCAGAAAAAGCATTTCGTACGTGCAATCCTGTTGCTGCTGACTGTATGGAGACTGCGACGAAGGAATACCGAAATCAAATTGAACTGGGATAAATGAGAAAAGTCGGGCGGCGCACGTACCAAGCCTAAAGGTTGCGTAGTAAGATCCTTGTCAGAATTTAAGCGTGTAATCAAATTTTTAACAATTAAACACAAGCACAGAAATAGTGCTGCAATCGCATAAATTTGACCGGAATGTCCGGCTAAAAAATTATGATTGAATGCAACAGAAAATGGGAAAGCTAACGCATGGCTAATATCCTGGTCGTTGATGACGAAATGGGAATTCGAGAATTACTCTCCGAAATTTTAGGAGATGAGGGGCATGTTGTCGCGACCGCAGAAAACGCGCAGCAAGCACGTGAATTTCGGCAAAATGGCGTGCCTGATCTGGTGCTGCTAGATATCTGGATGCCTGACACCGATGGTGTAACCCTGCTTAAGGAATGGCAGCGTGATGGGCTACTGACAATGCCAGTCATCATGATGTCGGGTCACGCCACTATCGATACTGCAGTGGAAGCAACGCGCATCGGCGCTTTAAACTTTCTTGAAAAGCCAATTGCATTACAGAAACTGCTCAAAGCGGTGCAACAAGGCTTATCCCAAGGGCCTAAATCATCCCGTGCGCCGACCATGTTTGCGCAACCGGTTATTTCCAATGAAATGCCTGATCTGGTGAGTGGCAACAATTTTGGTGCTGCGTCGACTGCGGAAACGCCACATCTCTCGCCACTTCCCGTGGCAATGTTGACGTCAGACAATCTGTTTTCATCCTCGTTTGGTCTACCATTGCGTGAAGCAAGGGATGCATTCGAGCGCGCCTACTTTGAGTATCATTTAATTAGGGAAAGTGGCAGCATGACGCGCGTGGCTGAAAAAACTGGACTTGAACGCACGCATTTGTATCGAAAGCTCAAGCAATTGGGAGTCGATCCGGGAAAATTAACGAAAAAAGGCGGATAAAGCGATTTGTCTCTTCCGTCGCAATGCCTTGTGCCACCGATCCTGTCATCGATTTTGCCACCGTTTCTTACACTGGTAACCGGCCCGTCCGCAACCAGACGAGAAAGTGCCGTCTGGTTGTCGATCAAAACCGAGGCAACATCATTACAGCAAATGCGAGGAATCATCGGTGTCATCCTCGAAGGCCTGCCAGACGGTAAATCACCGCCGGAGCCAACGCATTTCACGCTTCACATCAAACGTGTCGCCCCTGGCTGTCTTTGTTGCATTGGCCTGCTTACATTACGGGTAACGCTGAATCGCTTGCTCCGTGATCGTCCTGCTCGGCTTTATATCAGTATCGCGGACGCCACGCACATCGATAAAATTCGCGCTTTGCTCTCCACTTCCCCGTACGACGAATGGCTCACCCTGACTGACGATATCGCCACTTAAATATCAATCCGTCCAATAGCCCTCACGATCGAAAACTCTCCAGACATTACCCGGTCGACTTAATCCTCAACCACCCTCACTTTGCGGTCTTATCCAGGCCTTTCACCAAACCGGGGGCATCGTCGCCAAGATTATTGGTACCGTTTTGAATCTAATCCGCAATCTATTACGTAAAAAATCACGTTACACACTGTCACACTATTTAGTATCGTTGCGACGAACTTCCCCCCTATGAAGCCACTCCAACATGCTCAAAAGTATAAATCATTAACTTTTATTGATAGTGAGTAACTATCCTCACCATTTAATAAAATCGATTAGCACTCTACAAGTGGGAGTGCTAGAATACCTGATCAAATCAGTATGGTTTACACCCTGTTGGCAGAAAATTCCATCTGATAGCTAGGAGAAACAATGAAAAATCCATCGGTACAGACTGCGTTAATCCCAGCCGAATCGGGCGCCTTAGCGCTTGGATTTTCGGGTACTTTAGGCAATATCGACGCCTATATTTCGGCTGTTAACCGCCTGCCTATGTTGACTCACGACGAAGAAATTTCGCTGGCTCAAAAATTACGTGAAAATAACGATCTGGCTGCCGCGCAAAAGCTCGTACTGTCTCATCTTCGTTTAGTTGTTTCTATTGCACGTGGATATTTGGGATATGGCTTACCGCACGCCGATCTGATCCAGGAAGGCAACATCGGATTGATGAAAGCCGTCAAGCGTTTTGATCCTGATCAAGGTGTGCGTCTGGTGTCCTACGCGATGCACTGGATCAAGGCCGAGATGCATGAATACATCTTGAAAAACTGGCGGCTGGTTAAGGTTGCCACAACCAAAGCACAACGAAAGCTCTTTTTCAATCTGCGTAGCCATAAAATCGGTCTCGACGCGATGACACCGACGCAAGTTGACGACTTGGCAAAAACGCTTAACGTAAAACGCGAAGAAGTCATTGAGATGGAAACCCGACTAACCGGTCGTGACATCGCTTTGGAAGCGCCAACCGATGACGACGATGATAAATTTGCACCTATCGCCTATTTGTCATCCGATATGCAAGAGCCGACCAAAGTGCTGGAAGCCCAACAATACGACCGTATGCAATCAGAGGGTCTTGAGTCTGCTTTAGGTAAATTGGATGACCGTTCACGCCGCATTGTGGAGTCGCGCTGGTTAGCGAATGACGATGGTTCTGGTGCCACCTTGCATGAACTGGCAAAAGAATTCGGTGTTTCCGCCGAGCGCATTCGTCAAATTGAAGCAGTGGCACTCAAGAAAATGAAAAGTTCTTTAGTGGCTTATTCTTAATTTATTTTATTAATAAGATTGAGTTGAATTGAATTAACTAAATCACTAAAAAAACAAAAAGCGCCGACTGGCGCTTTTTGTTTATAGCAATGATTTAAAACGCATCACCAAAATACCAGTTCGGATATTTATTCCTACACCCTTAACATTTATAGAATAATAATATTAAGACAGCAGCATTTTTAAATCATGCGCAATCGGATCTGGTCCCTGGCCATTGCGTACAAACAAGCGGATGTGACCTTCCGGGTCAAAGACGTAACTACCCGCCGTATGGTCCATCGTGTAACTACCCGACGTCTTGCCTGGTACTTTTTGGTAAAAAACGCGGAATTCCTTAGCGACTTTTTCAGTCGCCGCCAAATCACCATACAGCCCGAGAAAGCGTGGATCGAAAGCGGGAACATATTGGGCTAGCAGCGCCTGCGTATCGCGCTCAGGATCAACCGTCACGAACAACACTTGCACTTTATCAGCCAGCGGCCCTAACTCCTTCATCACGCTCGACAACTCGGCCATCGTCGTAGGACAGACGTCAGGACATTGGGTATAACCAAAAAAAACAACGACCACTTTGCCCTTAAAGTCAGCTAGCGTGCGTGGCTTTCCGTTATGGTCAGTCAGAGCGAAATCGCGCGGATAACCAAGGCCGGTTACATCCGTGTTAATGAATTTGCTGTTTTGTGGAGACAATGTCATTTCCTGACTACCGCCGCCAGAAATACCAGCACTGCCAGCACTGCCAGTGGTTGCTGGCTTATCACCGCATGCTGCCACAGATAAGCCCATAGCAATAACAATGCAAGAAGCGGCAATTGGTCTTAAAACTGAGAAGAAACGTTTCATTCAGACTTTCAATAACGGACGCACCGTGCATCTCAAAATTTCAGGTAATGGTCAACCAATAGAGCAGCAAACAGCAGCGACAAATAAATGATCGAAAACGCAAAAGTTTTGCGCGCAATCAAGTCCGTGTAATGTTTGTAAATCTGCCACGCGTACCATAGAAAAATAGCACCCAGAATGGCTGCACTCACCAGATAAATCAACCCGCTCATACCGACGGCAAACGGCAGCATCGTGGTGGCAACCAATGCGATGGTGTAAAGCCAGATATGAAACTGTGTAAATTTCAATCCATGCGTAATTGGCAACATCGGCAATCCGGATTTAGCATAATCGTCACGGCGATACATCGCCAACGCCCAAAAATGCGGCGGTGTCCAGACGAAGATAATCAAAACCAGAATCCAGGCTTGCATCGGCACGTCATTTGCAATGGCTGCCCAACCCAAGGCAGGCGGCATTGCGCCGGATAAGCCGCCGATAACGATATTTTGGGGTGTCGCAGGTTTGAGGATGATCGTATAAATCACGGCATAACCGATAAACGTCGCTAAAGTCAGCCACATTGTTAAACCGTTAACAAAAGTATACAAAACCCAGCTACCAATTCCACCGATGACACCAGAAAAGATTAACGTCTGGGGAACAGTGATCTCACCCATCGCCATTGGTCGCCGCGCAGTACGCGCCATGCGTGAATCAATTTCGCGCTCAACCAGACAGTTCACAGCAAAAGCAGCCCCTGCAAAAAGCCAGATACCAATCGTCGCAGCCACTACACGCTGCCAATCCGGAAGTGTAGGAGTTGCTAGAAACATACCAATAACGGCACAAAAAACTGCCAATTGGGTCACGCGGGGCTTGGTCAATGCCCAATATTGGGCCACGCGATTTCGAGGTGCGGTTATGGTCGTCATGCGGTCACTAATTTGAAGTAATGCGGTCAGCTTGTGCTGGGTTATCTTGTACCACCGGTACGAACTGCTTTGCGGCGGGAAGTCTCGTCTTATAGTTTAACATGACCAGCAATACCAGAATCAGTGCCGCACCACCGTTGTGCGCAACAGCAATGGCGAGCGGCCAATTAAAGTAGATTGTCGCCAGCCCTGTCAGTAGTTGCACTCCAATAATAATCAGCAGCCAATTACCCGTCTTGCGCAGTCCATCGACTCGTCGCGCTTTGCAAGCAAGCCAACCAACAAAGGCGATCACGACGAAAGCAAACATTCGATGCGTCCAATGAATTGCGGTCAACGCCTGAAATGGCAAGTACTCACCATCAGCGGTTTTACCTAAATGCCGCCAGAGTGTAAATCCATGCTCGAAGTCCATGTCCGGGATCACCATCCCATGGCAAAGTGGAAAATCATTACACGCCAATGCCGCGTAGTTAGTACTTACCCAGCCACCCAACGCGATCTGCATAATCAACAACAGCATCCCAATCAACGCCGGAACGGCTAGTTGACGTCCCGCCGCTGAAACCGGTCGGTGATCATTTTGTCGTGCGGCCAGCCACGTTAGCAATGCTAATAAGGTTAAGCCCAGCAACAAATGTGTCGTGACAATAATCGGCTGCAACTTCATCGTCACAGTCCAGGCACCGAACACGCCTTGCAAACATACTGCAAAAAATAACAATGTCGGAAACCAAGGGGAAAACTTGGGGTCGCGTTGCGCCGAAGGTAACTTAACACGGCCTTGAGCAGTATCAGAGCCCGAATTGGATGCTATCTTAAGGACGATTTTAGGTGCTGCACCTTGCGCAGGTTTAAGCGTCGTATCGGATGCACTGGACGCTGTGATTGCGACTGGCTTCAGCCAACGCATCCATGCCACTGCCATTAATCCAATGATCAAGACACCCACACCCATCGCGAAGTACCGATGCGTCATCTCAATCCACGCCTTAATCAGCGTCACCGGACCAGTTGGCATTGCCTCTTGCGCTGCACTGATATGCGCATGCGCCAACAATGGATTGGAGTGGCCATAACAACCGGGCCAATCGGGGCAACCAAGGCCTGAATCCGTCAGACGCGTAAATGCCCCGAACATGATGAGGTCAAATGTCAAAAACAGGGTGACCCACACAAGCTTGCGGTATTTGTTAGTGTCTTTGGAGGCCCAGACGACACTGAGCGCCAACAACGCCACCAGTATCCCCATTGCACCGAGCTGAAGTAAATTTGACATTAGCCGATCGCGGAAGCCCGCAGGAGTTTAGAAAGATCGGCCTTCACTTTATAAGGGTCCGAGTCCTTGGGAAAGCGCATCATCAGGTTACTGCGCGGATCGATCAGATAAATATGATCGCTCGCGGTCGTTCCTGCATCGGTTGGCAACCAGGCTTTTAACAAATCCGGCTTAACCCGCAACAACCGGGTCCCTTCAAAAGGTTGCAAGCCTGGCATATCCAACGGTTTGTCATCGGTAATCAACAACACCCGCTCAATCCGCTCGCGCTCCTTGCCTTGCATCAATCTTAGCTGGCGCAGTTCGAACAACGTATCTTTACATTTCTTCTGGCAATCACCACTGCCGATTTGCAGCATCACCCACTTGCCTTTAAAAGCACCCAGCGTTGTTGGCGTACCATCGAGCTCCGTAATCCCTAGCTCAGGAATTGCATATTGGGACGGATCAAGCAGATCGCCATAGTTGGTACGCGACTCTGGCTTGATGACATAGTAGGTGAAATAAGAAGCAATCATAGGCGCGGCACAAACAGCGACGATGAGGAGCATTTTCAGGCGGCCATTCCGCTTCACCTTTTTGCCATCAAGCGCCAAAGGCTGTTTTACCGGGTTTTCTGCGGGCTGATTATTCATGTTCACGGTCAGAGGAGCTTTTTGCATCTTTGATTCCCTGTCTACATCCTGTTACAACAAAAAAGAGGAAGGCCATGACGGCCAGCGCGTACCATTGGAATTCATAACCGCGATGCATCTGAATACCTAGCGATGGACTGGTCCAGTCGCGAATAAGACCATCTTGGTTATTGCCTGTCTGTTCAATCAAAAGCGGTTGCAACTGAAATTTACTTACCGTTGCCAAGGCAGCGATATCAAGATTTTGTACAATAGCGCCCGGCTTAAGTGTGGCCGGCTGACCCAGTTGCAACACCCGACCAACACGACTGCGCACCACACCCTCCACTTCGACTACGCCGCTTGGGGTTGGGTACGATAATAGAATCGCCCGATTTTGTGGATTGAGTGGTAACCAACCACGTTGGACCAAAACATGTACCTTTGAGTTCTCGATTTTAAGAGGCATCAGCACATAAAATCCGGGCTTACCTTTATAACTGCGATTATCCAGGTAGATCGGCCACTCCTGCGCAAACTCACCCCGGACGGTCACGCGCCGGTATTCTAGCTGATCAGCGCTCTCATTCGCAGCCCTAAGACGAATCGGGGCCTCAGCGCCGCGCTGTTTAATGGCATTTTCAATCGCTTGTTTTTGATCACCCCGTCGCGTCTGCCATTGCGCTAGCGAAACACCCAACGCGACCAGCAACACGGTGGCCACAAACGGGATCAACCTAAAACGGAATCTGAATTTGAAACTGAATCGCATTACAATATCGCCTTAGTTATTGATTCCTTAAGCCATTCCATGAAAATCATTGTTGCCATCGCTTTCATTCTGATCATCGCTAGTCTGGCGTCCGCGCTCATTTTTCTGATGCGTGACAAAGGAAAAAGCAATCGTACCGTACAAGCTTTAGCGCTTCGCGTAGGCTTCTCGGTGACCCTGTTCATTCTGATATTGGTAGCCTACAAACTTGGTTATATCCAGCCAACTGGCATCCGCTAGAGCCTGACAGGACGCCCATCCGGCGTAGCGCTGACTTGTGCGACTGGCCCATGATGCATGTGCGTCAATCCAGTATCCGGGCCGAGCATGTAGATGGAGCAGCCTGACTCGGGATGCTGAAGCTACCATAGCGATTCAGATGTTTTCAAAGCACACAGTTAACCTATTTACCACTTAATTTCTGGCAGTAAAAAAGCCGCACCGAAGTGCGGCCTTTCTTTATGTCTACGGTTGTTTGTAAGTAACTTACAGCCAATACACGACAACATACAAACCGAGCCACACAACGTCTACAAAGTGCCAATACCAGGCGGCGCCTTCGAACGCAAAATGGTTATCCGGTGTGAAATGACCCTTCAACACACGGTACAAGACGACTGACAACATGATCGCGCCAATTGTTACATGGAAGCCGTGAAAGCCAGTCAGTAAGAAGAAGGTTGAACCGTAAATGCCGGAAGTCAGTCTGAGGTTGTAATCTTGGTACGCTTCCATGTATTCAGCTGCCTGAAAACACATAAAAGTAGCACCAAGCAGTATCGTCGCCGCCAGCCAAAAAGCTGTTTTGGCACGATGACCAGCGCGTAGCGCATGATGAGAGATCGTCAGAGTCACACCAGATGTCAACAACAACGCAGTGTTAATGGTTGGGATCGGGAAAGGCCCCATCGTCCGGAATGTTTCAATCGTGCCAGCGGGGCCAGTGTTACCCCAATGCGCAGCAAAATCGGGCCACAATATTTTGTGATCAAGATCTGCCAGCCAAGGCATGGAAATACTACGTGCATAAAATAATGCGCCGAAGAAAGCAGCAAAAAACATGACCTCGGAGAAAATGAACCAACTCATACTCCACCGAAATGATGTATCGATACGGGGGCTATAAAGTCCGCCCTCAGATTCGTGGATCGCGTCGCCGAACCATTTGTACAAAACGACTAGCAATCCCAATATACCGAGAACACACACTTCCGGAGCGAAGGCAACACTATTGACCCAGGCTGCCGCACCTAACATTGTCACCAGCAGCGCTACACCGGCTAACACAGGCCATTTGGATGGACCAGGCACAAAATAGTAAGGCACATTACCTTGTTGAGAACTCATTTCCATCTCCCGATACACATTTAAATAATTTTTTGAGCTTATTTTTGGAGCTTACTAAGCGACGACCAACTTCACAATCGTAATCAATATTACGATGAAAATGATTGCACCGATAACGCCGGCAATCACTACATGGATTGGGTTTAAACCCGCTGCGTCGCTTTCGTAATCTTTCTTTTTACGTACACCGAAGAATCCCCACAATACCGCTTTGACGGTTGCGCCAAATGACACTTTACGGCGACTTGCCTTCTTCAGTTCTGACATGTAATACCCTTTAACCTGCTTTTTATCGCCTTAACAGCCAGACCACAAATTTGCACTCTTTCTGCCAAACAGCGCATCGCCGCCATCTAATCCTGTCTTGCAACATGATGACAGTCTTGTCAGGATGCTAAGCTGGCTTTGCCACTACTGGTTTGCTGATCTCAAAAAATGTGTAAGACAACATAATCGACTTCACATCTTTAGGCAACTTAGGATCAATATAAAACACGACCGGAAATTCCTTGGCCTGATTTGGTCCGAGCGTCTGTTGCGTGAAGCAAAAACACTCCACTTTCTTAAAGAATGCTTCTGCTTGCATCGGTGCATAACTGGGAATCGCCTGCGCATCCATCGTCCGCGCTTCTTTATTAACGACTTCGTAAATGACTTGCGTCATTTCACCGGGATGCACTTGCATGCTACTCACCGCAGGACGGAAGCGCCAAGGTCCGCGCGCATTTCCATCAAACTCGACCGTAATCGTTCTGGACTTATCAATCTGCGTATTCGTCGGTGCAACGACAGTACTATCTTGCGGAGTCAAAAAATTGACTCCGGTCAATGAGCAAATGGATTTGTACACTGGCACAAGTCCATAGCCGAAACCAAACATCAATACGGCAATCACAATAAGCTTGCCGAGCATTTTTCGATTTAACTGTAGCGCGTAAGCACGCCCTTCACCATTTGGCTTTGGTGCATCCATCAGGTGAACCAGACCCGGTTAACAAATATGCCTACAAAAAACGCCAGCGCAACGGCTGCTAACAGCAGCGCGGTACGCAGGTTGTTTGGTTTTTTTCTATCTGACATGGGTGAGTTGGCAGACTCTCATCTGCCTTTCCTATCATTTTACAATCGGTGGCACTTCAAAGGTATGAAACGGTGCTGGGCTTGGAATCGTCCACTCCAATCCTTCAGCGCCATCCCAAGGCTTCGCAGGGGCTTTTACGCCACCTTTGATCGATGGGATGACAACGAAGAACAAGAAGTAAAGCTGGCTCAGACCGAAACCGAATGCACCGACTGATGCAAGCATGTTGAAGTCGGTGAACTGCGCTGGATAATCTGCAATCCGACGTGGCATACCCGCCAAACCCAGGAAATGCATTGGGAAGAACGTAACGTTAAATGTGATCAAAGACGCCCAGAAGTGAATCTTACCGCGTGTTTCGTTGTACATGAAACCAGTCCACTTAGGGCTCCAATAGTAGTAACCACCAAACAAACCGAACAACGAACCCGCCACCAAAACATAGTGGAAATGCGCCACGACATAATAAGTATCCTGCATCTGGATATCGATTGGCGTCACGGCCAGAATCAGCCCCGTAAAGCCACCCATGGTGAACACAAAAATGAAACCGACTGCGAACAACATAGGTGTCTCGAAAGTCATCGAACCACGCCACATTGTTGCGATCCAGTTAAATATCTTCACACCAGTCGGCACCGCGATCAACAACGTTGCGTACATGAAGAACAATTGCGCAGTCACTGGCATACCAGTGGTGAACATGTGATGCGCCCAAACGATGAATGACAGAATCGCGATTGACGCGGTTGCATACACCATTGATGCATAACCAAACAGTTGCTTACGTGCGAAGGCAGGGATGATTTGCGAGATGATGCCAAACGCAGGCAAAATCATGATGTAGACCTCTGGGTGACCAAAGAACCAGAAAATATGCTGGTACATCACAGGATCGCCGCCGCCGGCCGCGTTAAAGAACGATGTACCGAAATGACGATCGGTCAATGTCATGGTGATGGCACCGGCCAATACTGGCATCACGGCAATCAGCAAGTAAGCAGTGATCAACCAGGTCCAGCAGAACATCGGCATCTTCATCAATGTCATACCCGGCGCACGCATATTCAGTACGGTAGTGATGATGTTAATTGAGCCCATGATCGACGATGCACCCATGATATGGATAGCAAAAATCGCCATGTCCATCCCAGGGCCCATTTGGGTCGATAGTGGTGCGTACAAAGTCCAGCCCGCAGCAGTCGCGCCGCCTGGCACCAGAAATGATGTCAGCAATAAAATCGCCGCTGGTGGCAATAACCAGAATGAAAAGTTATTCATCCGTGCAAAAGCCATGTCTGAAGCGCCAATTTGCAGCGGAATCATCCAGTTAGCAAAACCCACGAAAGCCGGCATGATCGCGCCGAACACCATGATGATGCCGTGCATTGTTGTCAGCTGATTAAAGAACTCTGGCTTAAAAAACTGTAAGCCTGGCTCAAATAATTCAGCACGAATCAACATTGCCAGAACGCCGCCCGAAAGCAACATCGTGAAAGAGAACCATAAATATAAGGTACCAATATCTTTATGATTCGTCGCGAACAACCAGCGACGCCAGCCCGTCGGTACATCATGGGCGTGATCGTGGTGATCGTGGTCATGATCGTGAGAATGATCGTGTGCGTGATCGACTGCGGTTGTGCTCATCTCAATCTCCTAATTCAATTACTTGCGCGCAGCCAGCACTTCAGCCGGTTGAACAATGTTTTCTGCAGCCTTGTTGGACCATGTATTACGGGTATACGTAATTACGGCGGCAATCTCGGTATCCGACAACACAGCTTTCCACGCCGGCATCTGCATCGCGCCGTTAATCTTACCGTTTAGCAATACATTAATTTGTTCTGCACGCGGGCCATTCACAACTGGATCACCGTCCAATGCAGGGAACGCTCCGGGGATACCTTTACCGCTCGCCTGATGACAAGCAACGCAATTGGCAGTGTAGATTTTTTCGCCGCGTGTTTTCAACTCGTCGATAGTCCAGACTTTATTCGGATCGTCGGCTTGCGCAGCCATTTCTTTCTTCTTGCCATCAACCCATTTGGTGTAATCGGCGTCACTGACGACTTTTACAACAATCGGCATAAAACCATGGTCTTTACCGCAGAGTTCAACGCACTGACCGCGGTAAGTACCGATTTTTTCGGCCTTGAACCAAGTGTCGCGAACAAAACCAGGAATGGCATCTTGCTTCACACCAAATGCTGGAATGGTCCACGAGTGGATTACATCATTAGCAGTCGTGATGATGCGGACTTTTTTATTGATCGGGACGACAACTTCGTTATCGACCTCTAACAAATAATTGTCATTTTTTACTTTTGTTGAGTCAACAACCTGCTCATGCGGCGTGGCCAGATTAGACAAGAAAGAAATGCCTTCACCCTCGCCTTTGAGGTAATCGTAGCCCCACTTCCATTGCATACCCGTCGCCTTGATCGTCAGATCGGCGTTCGAAGTATCTTTCATAGCCACGACCGTTTTGGTCGCTGGCAGCGCCATTCCGATAACAATCAGGAACGGAACCACGGTCCAGGCGATTTCGACCGTTGTGCTTTCATGAAAACTGGCCGACTTGTGACCGCGTGATTTACGATGTTTCAGAATCGAATAGAACATGACACTGAAAACTGCAACAAAGATTACCAGACAGATAATCAGCATCCAGGTATGCAGATCGTAAATCTGCTGCGCAATTTGCGTCACCGGTGGCTGAAAATTCATTTGCAGTACCGCAGGACCGCCAACGCTGTCTTTCACTGCCCAAGACGGCAGTGCCGTGATGGAAAGCGCAGCAAGCATCAACGATATAAGGCGCTTCGCATATTTCATGATTACCCCAAAAGCCCAAAATTATAATTCTATCAACCACCAGACGCGCCTTTGTGCTCGAGGTTTTGCTGCAACTCTCGCTGCAACTCCCGCACAAATTCACGCCGCCTCCATTCCGTCAAAAACCGCCCTACTTCAACCCGGACACCGTCCGCTTCCAGACAAATCAATTCTCTACGAGAAGATTTCCCCACAATCCGGATTGAACGTAATGCCAGTCTGTACTGTCGAACTTCTTGTGCCTGTACTACTTCCACTACCAGGCAATCGTCCTGCATAGTAATGTGCTCGCGATCTGTTGCATGTCGTGCGTAAGCCAAAAATGCCAAGCCAACAGCCAGCATTTCAAGCATTGCAAACACCAACACAAACCAAGCGCCGCGCACGGTCCACACAGTGGCCACCAATAGTGACGTGACACACATGCTCGCGTAAAAACTTGCAAGTTGTCGCGGTGCTATTGCGCAATTCCGCTTCAAATTCCATTCACGCCGGATCATTGTGGAATACCTCAATGCATGTGACCTACCGGTGCGCACAACCTAAAACCTTCGAAGTATAAAGGGTAATAGGCCTTGTTATCAAGGAGTAATAAGCAAGGAGTAATAAGTCCTGAAACACACTGTGCGCTTTGCTGACACGATAAAATTTGATGAAATTTCAAAACCCACATCTTCAACAATATCCATCCTACCGAAAATTCGCAACAACGCGCATCTCATGCAAAAAAAACAATTCAATTTTCCATGACCGCCGGTGGCCGTCACGGAAATCTTGCTTTAAGCGTTCATTGCATCAAATCAAATCCGCTAGCGGATGTTTTGAAGGACCAACCACCGCCCATGGCCCCTCAAAAAATCCATTCACCCAATCCCGGCTAACGTCTGCTAAACCTGCATGCAGCCATTTTGGCTGACGATCCTTCTCGATGATCAATGCCCGAATACCTTCGGAAAAATCTGCGCGAGCCGCGCAGTGCAAGGTCACGACGTACTCTAAACGGAAGATTTCGGCCAAAGACAGATGTCGACCGCGACGAAGTAGGGCATAAATTAAGCCAGCAGAGCCCGGACTGCCGGCACGCAACGTTGCCGCTGCTTTTTGCAGCCACACATCGTCCGTTTTCAGCGCTAGAATGGCGTCGACAATTTCTGGCAAGGTTGGCTGGCTGCAAAGTAGATTGATCAATGCAAGGTGGGCGCTCAATGGAGTTGGCACTGATGTAGCCGAGAAAGACGCATGGCTTTGCAACAACCGCGTCAATAAAACCCCATCTTCATCGCCCGTCCACGATTGCTTCAACAAAGCGTCCAATACCACTTGCTTATTCGCCTGAGCAATTTCGACATCGGCCAAACCGGCAAAAATCGCATCAGCTGCACCAATCGATGCACCGGTCAGCGCCAAAAACAGGCCAACATGTCCCTGCATCCGGTTTAAAAACCAGGTCCCGCCGACGTCTGGGTACAAACCAATCGTGATCTCTGGCATTGCTAAACGCGATTTTTCGGTCACCACGCGATGACTCGCGCCGGACATCAAACCAATCCCGCCACCCATGACAATGCCATGTCCCCAGGCAAGAATTGGCTTGGGAAAGGTGTGAATCAAATAGTCTAGCCGGTATTCCCGCTCAAAAAATGCACCAGCGTAGGGGTTTCCCTGGATATTTTCGGGGTCGTCCGTCGCGTGGTGTTCGAGCATCGTGTGGTACAAATGCTGTAAGTCGCCCCCGGCACAAAATGCTTTTTCGCCAGCCGCTTGCAACACGACGATGGCGATTTGGGGATCTGCCGCCCATTTACGCAGTTGCGGATCCAGCAAATCGACCATTTCCAGCGAAATCGAATTTAAGGTCTTCTCTACATTGAGTGTCGCGATACCGATACGCTTACCGTTTTCGGCCGTTCGCTCCTCAAACAATACCGGCTGCGGCATGTCAGGAGAAATTATTTGACTCATCGTACATCCTCGTTTGAACCGTTACTTAATAGATTGCGGGCAATAATAACGCGCATGATTTCGTTAGTGCCTTCCAGAATTTGATGGACGCGCACGTCGCGGAAATAGCGCTCAAGCGGATATTCACGAATATAGCCGTAACCGCCATGAATTTGCAGCGCCTCATTGCAAATTTGAAATCCGATGTCGGTCGCAAAACGCTTCGCCATGGCGCAATAGGTCGTGGCATTTGCGT
Source organism: Glaciimonas sp. Gout2 (assembly GCF_035018905.1). Classification (NCBI taxonomy): domain Bacteria; kingdom Pseudomonadati; phylum Pseudomonadota; class Betaproteobacteria; order Burkholderiales; family Oxalobacteraceae; genus Glaciimonas; species Glaciimonas sp. Gout2. The sequence goes on from NZ_JASJXA010000001.1 coordinate 331,781, forward strand.
CTTTGGCGTCGAGTTTGCACGCCGCCAGACGCACCATCTGGCGCGCCGCGACCAACTCCGTCTGCATATCGGCTAATTTAAATTGCAGCGCCTGAAAATCAGCTAACGGCCGCTTGAATTGACGGCGCTCGTTCATGTATCCGTGCGCGGCATCCAGCGCAGCCTGTGCAGTTCCGACTGAACAAGTTGCAATATTGATGCGGCCACCATCCAATCCACGCATCGCCATCCGAAATCCCTCGCCTTCCTGCCCCATTAAATGGTCCGCAGGAATACGCACATTATCAAAACTAATCGTACGGGTCGGCTGACTGTTCCAGCCCATTTTTTGTTCTTTACGGCCATAACTGATTCCTGGCGTATCGGCTGGCACTACAAATGCCGAGACACCACCGGCGCCATCGCCGCCAGTGCGCGCCATCACCACCAACAGATCCGTCGCACCAGCGCCAGAAATAAACGCCTTGGAACCATTCAGAACGTAAGTATCACCCTCCAGAACAGCATTGGTTTTTAGTGACGCCGCATCCGATCCCGCACCCGGCTCGGTCAGGCAATACGATCCCAGTTTCTTGCCGCTCGCCAACTGCTCGCACCATTGCTGCTTAAATGCCGGGGTCGCCCAGTTTGCGACCATCCAGCTCACCATATTGTGTATGGTCAGATAGGCGGTCGTGGACGTGCAGCCTCGCGCCAGTTCCTCAAATACGATAGTCGCATCCAGACGTGACAAGCCCAGACCGCCCGCCTCTTCCGGCGTATATAGACCGCAAAATCCTAGTTCACCTGCATTGGCAATAGCATCTGTGGGGAATATACCCTCGGCATCCCAGAGCGCCGCGTGCGGTGCAAATTCACCAACGGAAAAATCGCGCGCCGTCTGCTGAAACGCTCGTTGCTCTTCTGACAGTTCAAAATCCATGTTGTTCGGTCTCCTGATGAGTGATTTTTGTTAGCGCGTATGCGGCGCGACGTTCTCTAATTATTTTCTGAAGAATAGCAAGAATTGACGTTTACGTAAACGTCACACTAGCGTCGTCGTCAGCATCAACCTCAACCGAGGTGCAATCCCAAGTCTTAAAAAGCACCATCCGAAACCTCATCAGCGGTGTCGAATCATACCGAGAGCACGCTTAAAACCACATTATTCGGCATCGAAGGTAAGATTAGTCGGAGCTCCGCTGAGCTTCAGCGTTAAACGAAATTTCATCAACTCCGCAATGACTGACAGCCATTTGGTATATTGCAAGCTGTCGGTCCTGAAGCAGGCCATTTTTTGCATGCAATGATTCAGGAATGAGATCGATAGATGCCTATAACAAAACTCACTACATGAATAATCTCCTCAGAAAAATCGATCTTACTTCACTCCGTTTATTCGTCGCTGTTTGCCAGGAGAAGAATATCGCGCGCGCCGCCGAACGCGAATTCATCGCGCCTTCTGCGGTCAGCCGTCGTATCGGTGAAATCGAGGCAATGATCGGATTACCCGTCATACACCGCGAATCGCGTGGTATTTCAGTCACGCCGGTTGGTGAAACGGTGCTACGCCATGCGCTAGCGGTGATTGCCAGCATAGAAGCGCTAGGCGCAGAGCTTTCTGAGTTTTCCAGCGGGGCTAAGGGCAAAGTACGTCTGGTCGGAAATTTGTCCTCCATCGTACAATTTTTGCCAGAGGATATCGCTGCGTTCCAACGCATTTTTCCCCATGTTGATATTGATCTGGAAGAGCAAAACAGCACAGAGGTAATGCGCAGCATTCGAGAACACAATGCCGATTTAGGCATTTGCAATGCTATCGCAGGTCTGGAACAGTTCCAATATTTACCCTACCGCACCGATCACCTTTTCTTAATGGTTCCGCGCAGCCATCCGCTGAGCGCCGAAACATCGGTTGGATTAACGGAAATCGTGAATGAGAACTTTGTTAGCCTCGGTGCGGACGCTACGCTTACCCAACTTCTGGCACAAGAAGCGATCAATCTTGGTGCGCAACTTAAAATCAAGATCAGAGTCAGCAGTCTGGACGCGCTGTGTCGCATGGTCCATGTCGGTCTCGGCATCGCCGTGGTACCACAACAAATCGGCGAGTTATATTTAAATACATTGGCGGTGAAATTGGTTCCCATTCGAGATCCGTGGGCTATTCGCCATCTGGTTATTATTTTCAATCAGCGCGACCAATTGACCGCTACGGCGACGTCGCTGGTCAACTTTCTGGTGAATAAGTAAAAGAATCGGTCACCATCGGCCACCGTCAATAGGTTCTAACCCTCACTACGTATCTTAAGCATGGCGTTTGTGCAATCATCTCCAATCGAGACGCCTGTCATCGCCAGTGATCACTTCACCCGCTACTGGCTGCCGGTATGATTTCTGCATCTCTACATCATTCTGCATGAAACCTCATGGCCAAAACCCTTTACGACAAACTCTGGGACGCGCACGTCGTCACTACCGAAAGTGACGGTACCAGTCTTCTTTATATCGATCGTCATATCATCAATGAAGTATCCAGCCCGCAAGCATTTGAGGGCTTGAGACTGGAGCAAAGAACACCTTGGCGTGTGGCTGCCAATTTTGCTGTCGCCGATCATAACGTGCCAACGACCGACCGCAGCCAAGGTATTCAAGATCCAATTTCGCGTCTGCAAGTCGACACACTTGACGCGAATGCAAAAACCTACGGGCTGACTTTTTTCGGCTTGCAGGATATGCGCCAGGGTATCGAACACGTGATCGGACCGGAACAAGGCGCCACGCTGCCTGGCATGACCGTGGTCTGCGGCGATTCCCACACTTCCACGCATGGCGCCTTTGCCTGCCTCGCGCACGGAATCGGCACATCAGAAGTTGAACACGTATTGGTCACGCAAACATTGCTAACCAAAAAAATGCGATCAATGCTGGTATTAGTCGAAGGCCAATTAGCTGTTGGCGTCACCGCCAAAGACATCGTTTTAGCATTGATCGGCACCATCGGCACCGCTGGCGGAACGGGATATGCGATCGAATACGCCGGTTCAACTATCCGCAATTTGTCGATGGAAGGCCGTATGACCGTCTGCAATATGTCGATAGAAGCCGGTGCAAGGGCTGGCATGATCGCCTTTGACGACACCACGCTGGCTTATGTCAAAGGCCGACCTCTGTCGCCCACCGGCGCAGAGTGGGATCAGGCGCTTGACTATTGGCGGTCTCTGCAATCCGATCACGATGCTATTTTCGACGCTACCGTCACCATTGACGCAAGTGTGATAGCACCGCAGGTAACGTGGGGAACCTCGCCGGAAATGGTTGTTTCGATTAACGGACACATTCCCGATCCAGAGGATGAGCAAGACGCGACAAAACGCGACGGCATGCAAAAGGCATTGGCTTATATGGGCCTCAGCGCCAATACCATGATCACAGATATCGCCATCGATAAAGTGTTTATCGGCTCGTGCACTAACTCGCGCATCGAAGATTTGCGTGCAGCCGCGGCCATCGTGCGTGGTAAACGGCGCGCTGCCAACGTCGTGCTGGCAATGGTCGTACCCGGTTCTGGTCTGGTAAAACAACAAGCCGAGCAAGAAGGTCTGGATCGCATCTTTCTGGATGCCGGCTTCGAATGGCGCGAACCCGGCTGCTCCATGTGCATGGCGATGAACGCCGATCGTCTGGCACCGGGCGAACGTTGCGCCTCCACGTCAAACAGGAATTTCGAAGGGCGTCAGGGCGCAGGCGGACGAACACATCTGGTCAGTCCTGCCATGGCGGCAGCGGCTGGCATTGCCGGACATTTTGTTGATATCAGATCGTTATAAGGTCACTAATGATGAAAAAAATTAAACACCTTGTGGGATTAGTCGCACCGCTGGATCGTGCCAATGTGGATACCGACGTTATTATCCCGAAGCAATTCTTGAAATCGATTAAACGCACTGGCTTCGGTCAAAATCTATTTGATGAATGGCGCTATCTCGATCATGGCGAGCCTGGACAAGACTGCACCAACAGGCCGCTCAATCCTGATTTTGTCCTCAATCAGGCGCGCTTTCAAGGCGCATCCATTTTGCTTGCACGGCAAAATTTTGGTTGCGGATCATCGCGTGAACATGCGCCGTGGGCGATGGATCAATACGGCTTTCGTGCCGTGATCGCATCCAGCTTTGCCGACATCTTTTTCAACAATTGTTTTAAGAGCGGATTATTGCCGATTATTCTTAGCGAAGAAGCGATAGATTGTCTGTTTAACGCGGTTGAAGCCACGCCCGGATTTGTGTTAAGCATCAATCTTGAGCAACAAACCGTTACCAGCGCAGATGGCGTTATTAACTATACGTTTGAGGTCGATCCTTTCCGCAAGCTCTGTCTTCTGGAAGGTCTGGATGACATCGGATTGACGTTACGGAAGATGGATCAAATACGCGAGTTTGAAGACCGCCATCTCGTCAAACATCCATGGTTATTGAAAACACTCAAAACAGCAATTGGAAGCAAAAGCGCATGATGGAAAAATTAATGCAATTTAATGGCCGTGTACTCTTTTTGTCGCAAGATGCCGATTGTATTGTGACGCAACTGAAGGGTAAAAATATCCGCCTGGCAGACGCCCTTCCGTTGCGTGATGACGTATCCACGGACGAAATCACGCCCGTTACGGTCATGATGGTGTATGACGAGCGTCTCGGAGATGTTCCGTACGTAGGATTCAAAACGGGCGGCGAACATCCAATCAAAAAAAACGCGATTAAAGACGGTGGTTTTCAGGTGACGGTGGCTGGCAAACGTTACGGCAAAGGTTCATCACGTGAATCAAGTCCGTTGGCAGAACTATCGGCCGGAATTAAATTAATTATCGCTGAAAGTTTTGAGCGTATCTATCAACAAAATTGCGACAATATCGGGATTTTGACGACGACCGATTTTTCGATTCTGGATCGCATCAACGCTGGTGAATCTATTCCTATCGATGCCTTTTTAGAAGGGCGCGATCAATTGACGCAAGATATTATTCGTTGCGGTGGTCTGCTTGCTTATAGTAAGTCTGCATCGTGGCCCGCCCCAGAACAGCGATCAAATACCACTTCGGCAAGTCATGGAAAAACCCTGGTTGAAAAAATTATTGATCGGCATTTACATCCAGATATCGCGCATGCTGAACGTGGACAAGGCACATTTATTTCCACGGACTGGCGTTTCAGCCACGATTATTTCACCGGTATGTGCACGCATTTAATGCACCGCGCTTTCGGCAATCCGGTCACGTTGCATCATCCTGAAAGCATCATCGCTTTTCAGGATCATTTAGTTCTGGCGGCGCAAAGTCTGCCGCATGTACGCGACAATTTATTGCAAGGTGTTGCCAATCTGACCGAAGGGCATACTCGCTTTACGCAAGACTATCCCGTTCGTTCGCACGGAAAGCTAACAGACAGTGCCGGTTCAGAGGGAATCTGTCACGCGATGATGGCTGAAAACTATGCGCTGCCCGGTCAGGTAATTGCTGGCACCGACTCGCACACACCGCATTCTGGTGCGCTGGGATGCCTCGCTTTTGGAGCAGGCGCAACGGAAATCGCTAATAGCTGGATGACTGGCTATGTACGCTGCAAAGTGCCTGAAACCATCCGTATTCAAATCGATGGATGCTTGCGGCCAGGCGTGACGGCAAAAGATATCGTACTGCATTTATTACAGATGGATTTTATTCGTGCAGGCGATGCAATAGGCCTGGTATTTGAATACGGTGGTTCTGCCATTCGCGCGATGGATATCGATGAACGCGCCACACTAACCAACATGGTTGCGGAGTTGGGCGGCTTTACCGGCATTGTGGAACCCGACGATAAAACGGTCGCATTCTTAAAGCAACGACGTCGGATCGATTTTGTAATCGAAGACTGGATGGTCAGCGATGCCGATGCGCATTACCGAAAGCGCGTTGTCATCGACGCAGCGGCTATTTCCGCGATGTTGGCACGCCCCGGCGATCCTGGCAACGGAATCACAGCCGATAGCTTGATGCAGGATATTCCTATCAATATTGCCTATGGCGGATCTTGTACCGCTGGCAAACAGCATGACTTTGATTTTTATCACGAAGTGCTGAGTTGGGGCGTTGCACGCAACATGACCGTGCCATCGCACACTACACTATTCTTGCAGTTCGGCACACTCGAAGTACGTCGTTACTGCGAAGAGCAAGGCTATATGACAGTGTTTGAAAAAGCTGGCGCAATAATGATCCTACCGGGTTGCGGCTCTTGCGCCAACTGCGGCCCGGGCCAATCAACGGATGCGAATGATGTCACCATCAGCGCAATAAACAGAAATTTTCCAGGTCGGTCCGGTCCCGGCCAGGTCTGGCTGGCGAGTCCTTACACCGTTGCTGCGAGCGCGCTCGCCGGAAAAATTACGACGTTCGCTCATTTACAAACATCACAAAATTAAAATGTTAAAAAAAATAATTTACCTTTATATTTAATACGGTGGTCAGCAACATAGTTAACGGCACGACTAAAAGTCGTGATAAAAAATGCGCGCCATTGGGGTAATAAAATAATAGGATTCGCCATCATTCGTTCGATCACACCAGCGAACTATTCATACCAAAAAAAAGGACGACATGGGAATGTCGTCCAAATCACAGCCACCTTGGATCGGTTAGCTTGCAAGCAGCAGAAATCGGCATTCTCTATGCGCGATACACTGCTGCTGTTCAATGTCTGGTCCTGCAGTCGAATTGAACCGACTGATCAGGAGAGGTAAAACGAATGACTTATTTTGGCATCAAAACACTGTCGACTACATTAATAACGCCATTCGACTGATAGACATCGTATGTGCTGATGCTGGCTACGTGACCACCTTCGTCGATGACGTCAATGTTGTGCATTCCGTTTTTCTTGAAGGTTAATTTGCCGCCGCTAGCTGTCGCCAATTCAGCTTGACCACCGCCTTTTGTGATGGCATTCGAAAGCGCCATAAAATCATATTTTCCTGGTACAACGTGGTACGTCAAAATCTTGGTCAGCGTTGCTTTATTTTCTGGTTTTACCAGCGTATCGACAGTGCCGGCAGGCAACTTGCCAAAAGCTTCGTTGGTTGGTGCAAATACGGTGAAAGGACCTTTTCCTTTCAGTGTATCAACCAGCCCAGCCGCTTTTACTGCTGCGACGAGTGTCGTGTGATCAGCTGAATTGACAGCGTTATCGATAATATCTTTGCTTGGGTACATACTTTGTCCGCCGACCATTACGGTGTTTTCGGCAAACGCCACGTTGGCGACCAACAAAGCGGCGGAGAGTGTGATTACGGTGCTGAATTTGCGCATGATAATTTCCTTAAGAGAGTCAATTTTCGGAGCTTGCAGAGTCATATACGCCGGTAATTTAAAACTAGATTCAGCGGTTTTAAAAGTTTGACGAAAAAAAACAATGACTAGCCAAAACTGAAACTGACACTTGAGAGGAAAACTGAAAGGGGAAATGTCGTACAGAAAAAAAATAATTGCATATCTGCAGTTGGCAGATATGCAAATTAATTGAAAGAGAATGAAGTAAGCCGATAGGCCGGATTCTGTTACGACGATGAGGCTTGCGCCCGCCCGTTATGACAACCATTCCTCTAGGCGCTGAATTACTCCAGCGCTCAAGCTTCCTACCCGCACGCTCCGCGAGCAACATCAACGCGTGCCTATTTGGAATTGCTCCGGGTGGAGGTTACCGCGTTTCACCGTAACTTAATACGCTCGTCTCTGTGGCCCTATTCCTCGCCTCACGGCGGACGGCCATTAACCGTCACCCTGCTCTATGGAGTCCGGACCTTCCTCCCGCCACGCAGCTTGCACCGAATGACCAGCGGTTGTCTGGCTTACTTCAAGCGGCATTCTACCTCAGTGTGGACCAGCAGCAAAGGCAGATTCCACTAAACCATCAGATAACACCAGCTATTTGCGGTCACTCACGCTGCTTTCACGCGCAAAATGGTGCTATGCACCATGCCAAAACGGCATGTGACAGTTACCGACGCAATCCGTATAGTGAGCCGCAGACACATGAAATAATGTCTGGCGGATTGCCCTGCTGTAGACAATATAGCGACAGAGTAGCTGATACTTCCACCACGCTCACATCCATTTCCACACTGCATCTCACTTTTGGTCATAGGAACAAACATGCATATTTGCGTTTTAGGGGCTGGCATCATCGGTGTAACGTCTGCCTATCGCCTGCTGGAAGGTGGTCATCAGGTCACGTTAGTGGATGCCGAAGCGCAACCCGGCGCACAGACCAGTTTTGCTAATGGCGGCCAACTGAGCTTTTCTTATGTCGCGCCGCTGGCTGATCCCTCGGTCTGGACGCATTGGCCGCACTATTTATTTGGCGCTGACTCACCTCTCACGCTGCGCCCTAAAATTGATCCCGCACAGTGGCGCTGGCTACTGCGATTTTTAGCAGCATGTAATACCAACACCACGCAAAAAACGACGATTGATTTATTGCGCCTGGCTTTTTTTTTAGTCGTGATCAGTTAGCACGCACCATTCACGCAATGCCGTTCGATTTTCAGCATAAAACGGCGGGGAAACTGGTCATGTTCACAGATCAAAAAGGCTTAGTTGCGGCGCGTAAGCAAGTGGCGTTTCAGGCGCAATATGGTTCCCAGCAAGAAGTTATCGACGCCATCCGCTGCATGGAAATTGAACCGGCTTTAGCCAATGCAAAGCGCGATTGGGTCGGTGGCGTCTATACCCCAAGTGAGGAAGCGGGTGATTGCGCTATGTTTTGTAGACAACTGGTAGCAGCGATGTCGCCGAATCCACGGTTTCGTTTTGCGCATTCCCAACGCATCGGCAAGCTTGAAATGCGTGACCGTGCGCTAACCGCGGTCCATGCCGGAAGCGAACAAATCGCCGCTGATAAATTTGTGCTGACGATGGGCGTACACAGCACCGCCTTTGCGCTTCAGGCAGGATTCGACTTGCCGGTGTATCCGCTCAAAGGTTACAGCATTACGATCCCACTCCGAAACAGTGCTAATCAAGCCGCAGCGCCCAAAGTGTCGATTACCGACCTTTCAAAGAAAATCGTTTATGCGCGACTTGGCGAACGTTTGCGCGTCGCTGGTCGGGTGGAGATAGTCGGCCTCGATCGACACATCCCCAATCGTGCGATTGATGAGCTAAAACAGGGTGTCAATGCTCTGTTTCCTGGCAGCATAGACCTTTCTGACACCGAGCTGTCGCCTTGGACCGGCTTGCGTCCTGCTACCCCAAGCGGCGTTCCCATCATTGGCGCCTCGCCAGTACCCAATTTGTATCTGAATGTCGGGCATGGCGGTCTCGGCTGGACACTTGCCCACGGCAGCGCAACGCTATTATTGCAATTGATTAATGGCGAGACACCCAGCATTGAGAGCAGTCCTTTTGCGTTTGGTGCCTAAACTCTTGCCGCATAACCCTCGTCGGTCTAGAATCTGCTCGTGCATAAACAATGCAAATCCCGCCGCCTCACAAGCTAGTCAGCCCACGACGACACTCCAGACCCCATGCAATTTCACCTACTCGCGTTTGTAAAAACTGTTTTCTTTGTCCTGGCCGCGCTATTGCCGATCATGAATCCCCCCGGTAACGCACCCATTTTTCATTCGTTGACGGCGGGCGCTTCAGATGCCACCCGCAACGCGCTGGCGTGGCGCGTCGCCGTTAATACGTTTATTTTACTGGTTGCCGGAATGTTTATCGGCACGCATGTTCTGGCATTTTTTGGCATCTCACTACCGGTTGTGAAGGTCGCCGGAGGCCTGCTGGTCATCGCCACCGCCTGGAAATTGCTGGGCATGGACGAGGTTCAGAAGGTAGAAACCATTCCAGGATCGCTGTGGACCAAAGAACTGGCTTCAAAAAAAGCCTTCTACCCGCTCACCTTCCCTTTTACTGTCGGCCCCGGATCAATTTCGGTCGCCATCACACTTGGTGCTGGCCTTCGGATTCCTCAGGTACCCGTTATCATCACACTGGTTGCTGCGGTCGCCGCATTAGCCTTAGCTTCAGTCGCTGTGTATTTCAGTAACCGCTTTGCCGGTGTGCTGGTTAGGCTGCTTGGCGACACTGGCACTACAGTCATGCTGCGTATGTATTCATTTATCTTACTGTGTATCGGCGTACAGATTTTGTGGGATGGCGTAGGTGGATTACTGCTTCAGCTGCGCTCTATCGGTTTATAGTTATACGCATGCCGAATGAAAATGTCAGGCCCTATTTTCCTGGAAACAACAAAAATATGCGTTGACTATGGACACAATCTTCGAGAAAAGTTAATCTTATGGCTGTCTTTTCTCAACTAATGAGATCAGTCAAAATGAGTACAACAGAATTTTCACCGTAGATGCAGCACTTTTATTAACAGCACAGGAGCCAACCATGATCAAGAAAATCGTTTCGATCGCAGCAATAATCAGCTTGTTCGGTATCCTCTCAGCATGTAACACGTTCGAAGGCATGGGCAAAGACGTCCAGTCGGGCGGTCAGAAGGTGCAAGACGCTGCGCAAGATACCAAAGCTAAAATGTAAATAGCCATACCCAAGATGGCGTCAGGTACGTGCCATCGACAAAAACCCGACGTTATGTCGGGTTTTTTTATTGGGGCTTTCATTTCCCCTCCGATACAAATTTAATAAAATAGACATTTACCTTCCGTCTCGAATGACGGAATCATTAATCCATATGAAATACTTCTTCCATCGTTGCCCAATGCTCACCATCGCCCCTTGACGCCAGCGGTAATTGACACGGGCCGCACACCGCCCACCATTTTTGAGTCATCTGGTCCGCTGCAATCTGCGCCATGTCAGCTTCAAAATTCTTGCCGTAATACTCCCAATAGCTAAAAAGAAGATTTTCCGGCTCACGTAAGAAAATTGTATAGTTGCGAATATTTGCTGCCTTTAATGTCGCCAACACCTGCGGCCATACCGCCGTATGCAAAGCCTTGTATTGAACGATACTAGCAGGATCGATACCGATCACCATTCCCATTCTTTGCATTTTTAATTCCTAATCGATGCGGTAAAAACCTTGTGCGTTCAGGCCGAGTACTTTTTTTCTGTCGGAATCACCCAAGCCAACAAGAAGCAAATCGGTCGTCTCTGTCCAGCGTCCGTAATCCGCCGCCAGATCCACTACCGGCCAGTCGCTGCCCCACATCACCCGATCCGCACCAAAAGCGTCAAGCACATGATCAACCACTGGCCGAAGGTCAGCGACCTGCCATTGCAGCGCTGCCTCCGTTACCAATCCGGATAGTTTGCAATGTATCTGCGGATACGCCGCCAACCGCGTCATGTTCTGTTTCCACAATGTGATATCGCCGCTTGCAATCGACGGTTTAGCCGCATGATTAATAACTATCGGCATGTTCGGAAAACGATTCGCAAACACCAGCAAAGAAGATAGGTGGCGCGGCGTAACCAATGCATCGAGACTGAGGTTATAGCGCTGCATCGTATCGATAGCTGGCGCAAGTGCGGGGTCGGCTATCCAATCGTCATCCGGGATATCCTGCAGCATTGGACGGAGTCCTTTGAGTTTCGGATGCATGGCGAGCATTTGTATTCTTTCGGAGGCATCTGCCGCTTTCAAATCGACCCATCCCACAACCGCCTGAATAAATGCATAACGCGCCGCCAGCCCGAGCATAAAAGTAGTGTCATCCTCGCTCGGTAAAGTCTGTACTAATACCGTCCCGTCTATCCCACTCCGGGCTAAATGCGGCTTCAAATCGTCGGGCAAAAAATCTTGGCAAATTACAGCCAGCTCAGGCGGCGGCCATGCGCCGCCGCGATCTGCAAGCAACCAGAAATGTTGATGGGCATCAATTCGCATGCTTATACTTTCAGGTTAAATATTGACCGGAACCGGTGCGCGCTCGTCGATCAGCCCGCGCGATTTTAACGTTGTCCATAGTTCTGTCGGTATCGGCATATCAAACCAGGCTACGTTTTGACGAAGCTGCGCAACGTCTTTGCCGCCAGGAATACACGATACGACGGCAGGATGCGCCATCGGAAATTGCAGCGCTGCAGCAGGTAATGGGACCGCAAATTCCAGACACACCGCCTCCAACTCTTTGACGCGCAAAACAATATCTGCTGGTGCATCCATGTAATTATATTTTGGATTGCCAGCAAGTATGCCCGAGTTAAACGGCCCTCCAATGACGATGGCATTTCCATCACGTTGGCAGGCGTCGAGCAATGGTGAAAGGCTTGCCTGTTCCAGCAATGTATACCGCCCGGCCAACAGCGTGCAATCCAGATCGATTTCCTGCATGCTGGCGTAGACGACCTCCCATTCGTTGACGCCGAGGCCAATTGCCGAAACCTGTCCGCTTCTGCGCAGATCATCGAGCGCTTTGAAGCCGCCACCCACAGTCAGTTGCCCCCAATAGTGGTCATGCCTGTCAGCGTGCGTTATCCGCCCAATATCGTGCACAAACAGCACATCAATATGCGTCAGCCCAAGTCGTTGCAAACTATCTTCGTGCGAGCGCATTATGCCGTCGTAACTATAGTCGAACATCGGGCGAAACGGCAGCGGCGCAGCCCAATCACTCTCGCCCGCACGCACACTCTTATCTGGTTTCATGAGGCGTCCGACTTTGGTGCTAATCACATATTCGTCGCGTGGGCGCTCGCGCAATGCCGCACCTAAGCGATGTTCTGACAAGGTAAAACCATAATAGGGCGCGGTATCAAAATACCGTAGTCCAAGCGCCCAAGCTTCATCCAAGGCAGCGCGCGCATCCGCTTCGCTAGTCGCTATGTAAAGCCCGCCAATAACAGCGCAGCCCATTCCCAATGCTGTCAGTGATAACCCGCTGCGAGGCAACGCAGAAGACGCTTTAGCAAGCATAATTGATCCAATTTAAAGACGTAAAAAAACACTTTTTGAGGTTAAACGTCGAACGAAAGATAAATTCAGGCTAAGTCTTTCATACTCAAGCTACCCAACTCATTCACAGCGAGCGCAGCGGAAAACAGCTCGGACCGGACGGCTCAAATCGTTTATAGGTGAGGATGAATTCTTGATGTCCCAACTCTTCTGATCGGCTCAAACCACCATTCGCCACATCGCACACCATCGTCACAATTTCGGTGCCGACTTCTGCCAATGTCGCTTCGCCATTCAAAATTCGTCCGGCATTGATATCCATATCGTCAGACAATTGTTCGAAGGTGTGCGGGTTGGCACAGACTTTGATCACCGGTGAAATCGCCGATCCAACCACCGAACCGCGCCCCGTCGTAAATAAAGTAATATGCGCGCCGCAGGAGATCAGCTCAACGATTTCAGCATTGTCGGAGATATTGGGAAACCCAAAGCGCGGCTCGCCATCAGGCACGACATCCAGCAAATATAAACCGCCGCCTGGCGCTTGATCACCCGGCTTTAAAATCCCACAGATAGATGACGCTCCACTCTTGGCGTATGCACCTAGCGACTTCTCCTCCTGCGTCGTCAAGCCGCCATCTGCATTGCCCGGAGAGAAACTGCCGTGTCCCATAATGGTGTAATAATTCGCCGCCTTCTCAACAGTTTGCACAATTGCATCGCCGAGTTCTGGTGTCACTGCGCGGTTCTTCATGTGATATTCACAGCCGACCAGTTCGCCCGTTTCTTCAAAAATACAAGTGCTGCCAGCATCGATCAGCACATCGAACGCATAGCCGACTGCCGGATTTGCAGTGATGCCGCTGGTACTGTCTGAACCGCCACATATGGTGGCGACGACCAACTCACTAAGCGCCATAGGTACTCTCGGCTGCCGTGCAATGTCGTCAAGCGCCCATTGAACCCATTCAACGCCACTACTGACACTGGCCCGACTTCCTTTGTTTTCCTGAATCGTAATCGTGTGCACCGGACGTTCACTGGCGGCAACTACCTCGGCTAATCCATTTTTGTTGAAGCCTTCGCATCCCAGCGAAACGAGTAAAACCGCGCCTACATTTGGATGCGTCACCAGACGCCGCATGACTTGATCAGCATATTCGTTGGGAAAACATCCGGCAAACCCAATCAGATGTACCGGTTGATTAGGAAACACGTTCACCACTTGCCGCGCCACATGATGAGCGCACTCAACCATATAGGCGACGACTACAATATTGCGTATGCCTTTGCGTCCGTCAGCGCGCAAATAGCCAGAAATTTCGCTAGCACTCATCGGTATTACCTCTCGATAAAATGATGACCTTCACCGCTCAGGGTATAGGTCGGAATGTAATCACTCTCCAAATTATGGGTATGAATATGTTGCCCAATGGCGATAGGTTGCGAAACGCTGCCAATTGGTGCGCCGTATCGCAATACCTTGTCACCAACCTGAAGTGCGCAACGTGCCAACTTATGGCCAATGTCGATATTTTGCGTCAACAAGACTTCCCGGTCGTCAATCAGTACCACGTCGCCAGCGCGCAAGGCCGACCGTGCTATCACGCAGTTATCCCGTGCCGACATCAGCAGTACAGACGACGCAGGCGTGGGTCTGGTTGAGGTCACCATGCGGCATTCCCCTTAAGCAAGTTAAATTGAAAAGAAAATAGTTGGGCGATGTTAAGCCGACGCAGAAAGCAATCTGCACCGGCACGGAAAGTGATAAAGCGATTTAAGTCTGCAGAAAAACCTATCCTCGCGTACGGATTGATTTCATCAAGGACGTGCGAGAGGAATCCAAATGGCTGCGCATACAGTCGAGCGCCTTTTCCGGATTGCGCTCGGAAAGCGCATGCAGAATCGCCAGATGCTCTTTCAAGGCATAACTGTTGCGCTGCATTTCCTCGCCTTTGTCCCATTGATAATGGTAATGAAAAACGAAAGAAACAATATCGTAGAATTCTTGCGCAAACCGGTTGCGCAACAGACCGATAAGGAACGTATGAAACTCGCGATCGAGTGCGGGAAACTCGCCATATCGGGTCTTCATTTTCGGCTCTAATTGTGCGTGTTTGACAATCAGTCGATCGAGTTCTTTGTAGGCCGGATCGGTCGGTAGCAAGCTGCAGAAATGTTCGACCGCAGCCACCTCGAACATCTGACGCATATCTGCCAGTTCGCGTGCAAATGAAAGATCGAACGCACACAGCCGCCAACCGCCACGGGGCTTTTTTTCGATCAACCCGAAGCGAGAAAAACCGATCAAAAACTCCCGAATGCTCACGGTGCTGGTCCCCGCTTCTCGCGCTAGTTCTGCTTCCGAAAATTCGGCTCCCGGCTGCATATCTTTCTGGAAGACCCGCTCCATCATCACTTGCTGGATACGTTCCAGTCCTGATTGCAATTCCGAGACATCGAAATAATCGTCCTCGATTGGAAGCCTGATCAACTGACGGTCGGTTAAACCGTTGATTAATCTGCGTTCGTCCAAATAAGCAATCACACTGCGCACCACCGTTCTGCTCGCGTGACATACCGTTGCCAGATACTGCTCCGAAGGCAGTACCTCTGACACAGTCATGTTTTGCGCAATAAACCCCAACAGAAAGTTGGTCGTTTTTTTGAAGATGGTTGGCGGTTTTGACATGAGATATTGACCGTGCAGTCGCAGTGTCGCGCTTAGTCGAAACCACAGAAGGTTGGGAAGATAATTGCATAGTATTTTACCATTAAAAAACGAGTCCTCACGATGCTAAACTCTTGACATTGGCTCGCACCGTCGCGATGCCGTGAAACGTTTTTCTACGCTTTGGCACTTCACTTTTGTACCAATCAGCGTGCGCCTAAAGAAGGCGATTTGAAAGCGGCTTGTGTCAAATGACAGTATTAGACGCATTCACCAGCTCAACATTCAACGATCGCTTTGATGACGCCTGCCGACGGTTTAAGCCATTCCGAAAAAACCACAGGAAGCGCATCCATGGTGGTGCGATGGGTATTCAGCAGTTTTGTCGGTACCAAGCCGGCACGCATTGCTTTTAAAACCTCTTTAAAATCTTCCATGGTTGCGTTACGACTGCCAAGCAATGTCATTTCACGTTTATGAAATTCAGGATCGGAAAACGAGATATCACCGCGAACAATCGAAACCAGCACATAGGTTCCACCATGAGCGACAAATTCGAATCCTCTTTCCATTGCTTTCGTATTGCCGGTTGCATCGAATACCACATCAAAAAAATCTTGGTTAGTCATCGCAGCCAGTTGCGACTTATCCGTCTCACCGACCTCAACCGTATGGGAAATTTGCATCGCATCACGACAAAACTGAAGTCGATCAATCCGCGTATCCAATACACACACTTCTGCGCCGCGCAGACGCGCAAACAATGCCGTGGCAATACCAATAGGTCCGGCTCCGGTGATCAACACTTTCTGCCCCGCTTGAATCGCGGCACGGCGCACGGCGTGCGCGCCAATCGCAAGAAATTCAATCATCGCAGCATCATCCAGCGAGATGCCGTCTGTCTTAAAAGCAAATGCCAACGGAATCGACAAATACTCCGTCAGGCCACCATCGCGATGAACGCCCAATACCTGAATATTGGTACAGCAATTCGTTTTACCTTTTTTGCAAGCTACGCAAATGCCACAAGATATATAAGGCATGACGTAGACGGTATCACCCGCCTTTAACGCAGACGTGCAAGGTGCTTCTACAACCTCCCCCGACAATTCATGACCCATCACTCTTGGATAATCAAGATAGGGTTGCGTGCCCTGATAGATATGCATATCCGTGCCGCAAATACCGACCCGCCTGACACGCATCAACACTTCGTCCGGCCCACGTTGTGGCATGGGTCTTTGCACCATTTGCAGGATGCCAGGGCTTTCACAGACAAGGGTTTTCATCATTTATTTATCTCTTTTCATTACAAAATCTGCATTTCCTGAGTACTACCTGGATACCCTTCCCATTTCTTTTAAAAAAGAAACGAAAGAGTATCCATGAGTCGTTTTAGCCATGGCGAGATTGGTATCGCATTGCATGCGGAAGCCTGCAAATCCATCATCAATATGCAACGCCTCCGCCATGACTCACAGGATGCTTTAACGACCTTTTTATTTGCGTCCGGCAATTAATACAAAACATTCTTGGCTTCGGGAAGATCAATATTTTTCTTCGTTACCATCACAACGCCGGTATTGACAAACTTCGGCACGGTTTTTCCTTCGATCACACTGGTCAACGTTTTGATTCCCAGCGCACCCATTTGATAAGAACCTTGCACCGCCGTCGCATCAATCGTTCCATCTTTTACAAACTCTTGCAGATCTTGATTACCATCAAAACCAATTGCCACGACCTTCCCAGCTTTGCCCGACTGCTTGAGTGCGCGAGCCATGCCGACTGCGGTCGGTTCGTTGGCACCAAAGATTCCCTTTAGATCAGGATTAGCAGTCAGCACATCAGTGGTTTGATTCAGTGCGGTCGCCATTTGCGATTGCGAATAGAAAGTATTCACAATGTGCAGCTTGGAGTTATCCGCAATATATTTTTTAAAGCCGCCGACACGACCAATTTCTGAACCAGCGCCCGCAACATACGACATCACCGCGATCTTGCCAGTCGTACCAATTTTGGCGATCAACTCTTTCGCACACAGCGCGCCAGCGGCATCGTTATCCGTGGAAAGGAAGGACTGATAATATTTTTTACCGCCATCCGACACCATAGAGTCAATCAGGATCACGGGAATTTTGGCTTCCCAGGCTTTCTTCATTGCCGGAATCAGCGCATCAGGATCTGACGGGGCCAACACAATACCGGCCACTTTTCGGTTCACGGCGTTCTCCACCATGCTGACTTCATCCGCAATCGCAGATTCCGACGCCGGTCCCTGAAACGACATTGTGTAACCTTTGGTGTCCTTGAGCGCCGCTGCTGCGCCCTTTTGAACGTTCTGCCAGTAATTGGAGTTTGCCGACTTCACAATCACCGCGATTTCTCCACCGGCTGCAAGCGCTGAGTGAATTGAAAACGCCAGCGTAGCGGTCAATAGCCCGATAGAAAATTTCTTGAAGTTATTCATCTTTGTTCTCCTCTATATTTTAGGACTTACGCAAAATCGCCCCAACTACGTTGTGCTTTCCTAGCCGTACTAGCGTACTGTCTTCGTCGGCACGCGTTATTGGGACGGTTTGGCGTGAGTCCAATTTTATTAAACTACGTATTTACAACGCCCAAAGCGGTCGTCCCGCATCAGGCAGTGTTCTAGCGGCGATTGCGCATCTGATCAATCCAGACCGTCAACAGAATGACTACGCCAATAATGATTTGCTGGACGAAGCTTGAAACACCATTCATGTTCAAACCGTTACGTAAAATCCCGATGACAAAAGCGCCAATTGCAGTCCCCGAAATGGTACCGATACCGCCAATTAGAGACGTGCCACCAATGACCGCGCTGGCAATTGCGTCGAGTTCATACATGACGCCTTCATTCGGCTGTGCTGTGACCAGACGTGACATCAGTACGCAGCCAGCAAGACCCGCAAGCGCGCCCGAAATCACATAAGTCGACAAAGTGACACGGGCGACGTTGACACCAGACAAACGTGCAGCCTCCGCATTTGATCCCACCGCATAGATGTGTCTGCCGAAAGTGGTACGGCTCAACATAATTGACACCAGCACCGCAAGAACTACCATGATGATGACGGGATAAGGAATGCCGGGAAACACGACATCAGGAAACCCGTTTGTGGTTTCCTTCACGATCCGAAACAATGCACCGTTTCCTAGGACGCCGAACGCGTCACCAAGCCCTGAGACAGGACGCGCGCCAGTAATTTGCAATGCCACACCCCGCGCTACCAACATCATCCCAAGCGTGGCAATAAAAGGAGGAAGTTTTAGATTGGTAATAAAGAAGCCGTTTATCGCACCACACAGCGCCCCAACCAAGATTCCGAGAAACATACCCAACGGTACCGCCACGCCCGCCTTGACCGCCAGCGCTGCGACAACGCCCGACAATGCCAACACAGAGCCGACGCTCAAATCGATACCACCGGTAATGATCACGCAGGTCGCGCCGATACCCAAATACGCAATGGATGTCACTTGTAAGGCAACACTCATCCCGTTGCTCATCGAAAAGAACGCACTGCTAGTCATCGAAAACGTAATGCACAAAATCAATAAACTGCCCAATGCGGCGAACTTTTGGACCAGATCTTTTTGTTTTTCATTCATTCTTTGTCTCCAGATTATTTTAATTTTTATATCCCGGATCGACCGGATGCGTGATGCATGATCTCTTCTTGAGAGGTATTTTTTGTCGTCAACATTGCCGCTATTTTTCCCTCATGAAAAACTGCAACACGGTCGGTCATGCCGAGAATTTCCGGCAACTCCGAGGTGATCATCACCACGCCAATGCCGTCGGCAGCAAGCTTATCGAGTAATGTGTAAATCGCGAATTTGGCCCCGACATCGATACCACGTGTTGGCTCGTCAAAGAATAGAATTTTAGAGCCGCGAAAAAGCCATTTGCTGATCGCGACTTTTTGTTGATTTCCACCTGAGAGATTTTTTACGATCTGATGGCATGAAGGCGTTTTGATATCGAGAACTCGCACATATTCCTGACCGATCGTTTCTTCCTTCGCAAACTGTATGAAACCAAATCGGTCCGAAACAGCATCAATATTAGTCAATGAAATATTGCTCGCCACCGACATTTTTATTAATAGTCCATCTTTTTTCCGGTCTTCGGAAAGATAGGCAATCCCATGCTTGATGGCGTCAATCGGTGAATCGATCATCACCTCGCTATCGCCTAAAAATATTTGCCCACCAGTAATCGGGTCTGCGCCAAATATCGCACGTGCGACTTCGGTCCGACCCGCACCTATTAACCCGGCGAACCCTAAAATTTCGCCACGTCGCAGAGTAAAACTGACTGGGCCAATGCCGTCATTTCGGGTCAATTCTTTGACCGAAAGTAATGTCTCTTCGGTGGGGACGGAGGTCCGTTCGGGAAATTTGCTATCAAGCGAGCGGCCGACCATTTTGGTTACTATCTGGTCTACGCTAATGGATGAAAAGTCATCGGTACTAACATATTTCCCGTCCCGCATGATCGTCACCCGGTCAATGATGTGTTGCATTTCATCGAGGCGGTGCGAGATATAAATAATCGACACACCTTTGCTTTTCAGATCGTTGATGATCTTGAAAAGCTGCTCGGTTTCGCTTTCGGTCAGGGAAGAAGTCGGCTCGTCCATGATCAGGACTTCCGCGTTTAATGACAAGGCCTTCGCAATCTCAACCATTTGTTGCTGCGCCACTGACAGCGACTTCACCAGATCAGTTGGCTTAACCTGCAACTTAAGACGATCAAGATACATTTGCGCGTCTGCGCACATTTTAGCTTTGTCGATGAACCAACCTTTCTTCGGCTCACGCGCCAGGAAGATGTTTTCCGCAACCGACAGTTGCGGCACCAAATTCAGTTCCTGGTGGATGATGGCAATACCAACGGCCTGCGCCTCTACGCTAGATCCAAACTGGCGCACCTCACCCTTATAAAGAATAGTCCCTTCATCGGCTTGAAATACTCCGCTGATGACTTTCATCAGAGTAGATTTTCCTGCACCGTTTTCACCGCATACCGCATGCGCCTCGCCCTTTTTCAAATCGAAACTGACACGATCCAATGCCAGCACGCCGGGAAATCGCTTAGTGATGTCTCTCAACGAAAGAATCGTCGCAATAATCGCCTCGGCAGGATCGGTCGGCAATCGTTGAACTGATTCAACAGTGTCTTCTTGCTGCATATTTTTCTCAGAAACGCTAAAGGGTTTAACAGCTTTTTTTACCCAGCATATGCAACATACGCAATTAAATTATCGCGGCTGACGTTCGCAGCTACCGGGCAATTTGTTGGCT
Organism: Glaciimonas sp. Gout2; assembly: GCF_035018905.1. Classification (NCBI taxonomy): domain Bacteria; kingdom Pseudomonadati; phylum Pseudomonadota; class Betaproteobacteria; order Burkholderiales; family Oxalobacteraceae; genus Glaciimonas; species Glaciimonas sp. Gout2. The sequence goes on from NZ_JASJXA010000001.1 coordinate 352,667, forward strand.
CAACCGCTGCATTTGAATCCGCCCTCATTACGAATGAATCACGGTTTTATATGTTTAATGTACCGCCAATGAGAAATAAATAGCGGATCCACAGTGAAACTGACATCCGCTTTAAGGTGTTAATAATTGCCAAAAAAATGAAAAATGTGCTTTTGATCCTCTTTTAAAGAATGCAAACGCCATTTAAAATGAAGTTTCTTTTTTTGGTTTTATAAATATATAGAACCAAAAAACCAAAGTCAACAAACATTCATGTTGCATTGCAGAAAATGTTGTTCGACTATCGCGTAGAAATGGTGACCGGTTAAAACCAGAACACCACCGAACCAAAGGCATTTCTGTTTTCTGAGAACCTTAGCGTTAATTAAACTGACCGAAATCCGGGCGGCGTTTTTCAAAGAATGCTGTGAACGCCTCCTTAGCTTCCGGCGCTTTCAGCATTACGCCAAAATGGGCGATTTCCTGCGTCATTTGGGCTTCAATCGCGGCTGTTTGCGCACCCTTCATCAACTGCTTGGAGATGCGAATTGAGGTGGCAGGCAACGCCACCAATTTCGCAGCCTGAGCGTGGGCAAAGGCTAGCAAATCTTCTGCTGGCAATATTTTATTCACCAACCCCATGGCATGCGCTTCGGTGACATCGAAGGCTTCACCGAGGAGTAATTTTTCCGCCGCACGTTGATAACCCGCGAGTTGGGGAAGCAGCAAACTCGATGCCGCCTCAGGACATAAACCAAGCTGGCTAAAAGGCATTGAGAATCGGGCATTGTCTGATGCGTAAACCAGATCGCAATGCAACAACATGGTGGTACCTATACCAACTGCGGCGCCAGCGACTGCCGCAACTAAAGGCTTGCTGGCATGGCTGATTTGCCATAAAAATTGAAAGACCGGACTGCTTTGACTATTCGGCGGATTTTTCAAAAAGTCTTCGATGTCATTGCCTGCGCTAAATATTTGCGACTGTCCAACGAACAGAATCACACGCACGGACGCATCGCTTTCTCCATCTTTCATCGCATCGACCATGGTTTGATACATCGCCGCGGTCAGCGCATTTTTTTTCTCAAGACGATTAATTGTGATCGTCAATATGCCACTTTCTTTGCTCGTCAAAATATCCAATTTATTCTCCTGTAAGGCAAAATATAACTATCGATTATGCTGGTTCTCGTCGAATGCATTATCTCGAAAATTAGCCAAAAATTGTTTAAGAAGTTTTAATGTTTACCAAATAAAAAAGCCGCACAGCAACAGCAGTACGGCTTTTAATGTGATCAACGTCAAAGCAGTAACGCTTCTTACATACGTTCGAAAATTCCCGCCGCACCCATACCGGTCCCGACACACATCGTGACCATGCCGTACTTCAGATTCTTGCGACGTAGCGCATGAATTGTGGTCGCGGCGCGAATCGCACCGGTGGCACCAAGCGGATGGCCTAAAGCAATTGCGCCGCCCATCGGATTGACCTTCGACGGATCAAGTCCAAGGTCCTGAATCACCGCCAATGCCTGCGCCGCAAACGCTTCGTTCAATTCAATCCAGTCCAGTTGGTCTTGCGTAATACCCGCAGCGCGCAACGCAGCCGGTATCGCTTCTTTCGGACCAATTCCCATGATTTCCGGCGGCACGCCCCGAACTGCAAACGAGGCAAAACGTGCCAGCGGCGTCAAATTAAATTGCTTGAGAATTTTTTCGCTGACCAAAATCAACGCACCGGCACCATCCGAGGTCTGCGAACTATTACCAGCTGTGACGCTGCCTTTAGGCGAAAATACCGGCTTCAATTTAGCTAACGCTGCCAAGGTCGATTCGGCACGCGCACCTTCGTCACGATTAACCGTGCGGGTACTGATATCAATCTGCCCGGTTGCCAAATTTGGAAAGCGCTCAATGATATCAACCGAGGTCGTCTCGTCATCGAATTCACCTGCCAATTGAGCGGCAATCGCTTTCTGATGCGACAGCAAAGCAAATGCATCCTGCGACTCGCGCGAGACTTTCCATTGCTTCGCAACGTTCTCTGCCGTCAGACCCATGCCATACGCCATGCCAATATTTTCGTCCTTGAAGACGTTCATGTTGACCGATGGATGAAAGCCCATCATCGGTACCATCGACATTGACTCAGCACCGCCAGCAATCATGACATCGGCCTGGCCAACACGAATCCGGTCGGCTGCCATTGCAATGGCAGTAATGCCGGAGGCGCAATAGCGATTAACGGTGACGCCACCGATAGTGTTCGGCAAGCCAGCCAGCAATATGCCGTTACGCGCCATATTCAGGCCTTGTGCGCCCTCAGGAAACGAGCAGCCGATGATCGCATCTTCAACTAGTTTAGGATCCAGATCCGGCACTTGCGCCATCACTGATTGCAGTACACGCACCAACAAGTCGTCGGGACGGGTGTTCTTGAACATGCCGCGGGGCGCTTTACCGATTGGCGTCCGGGTCGCGGCAACGATATAAGCGTCTTGAAGTTGTTTAGTCATTTAAATCTCCGTTATTAGTTGCGGACCGGCTTGCCGGTTTGCAGCATGCCCATGATGCGCTCCTGCGTTTTTGGATGATTCAGCAGTTCGATAAAGGCTTTGCGCTCAAGATCCAACAGCCATTGTTCGTTCACCAGACTGCCTTCTTCGACTTCCCCGCCGCAGACAATTTCAGCCACCATACAACCCAACTTGTAGTCATGCGCCGAGATAAAACCACCATCGCGCATGTTCACCAGTTGCGCCATGATGGTTGCAATACCGCTGCGACCAACGACCGGAATCAGGGCTTTCAATGGCGGACGATATCCAGCATCGAACATCGCACGGGCCTCAACCTTGGCGACATGCAGTAATTCATACGTATTAAAAACGATGACATCGCTCGGCTTCAGATAGCCCATCTTCTTGGCTTCCAATGCCGACTTCGACACGTTCGCAGTCGCTGCATTGAGGAATGAGGACTTAAGAAATTGCAGAATGTCGTTGCCGCTGGCGTCATGCGCTGCGCGCACTGCTGCTTCTTTCAAACCACCACCGGCTGGAATCAAACCGACGCCGACTTCGACGAGACCGATGTAGGATTCGAGAGCCGCAACACGCTTGGCTGCGTGCAGGGCCAATTCGCAGCCACCGCCCAACGCCAAACCAGCCACCGCAGCAACCACCGGAACGCTCGCATACTTCAAGCCCATGAAAGCCTGCTGCAACTGCGCGACCATCGGTTCAATGGCTTTGACGCCGCCTGACATAAACAGGGGAAGCATCGATTGTAAATCTGCGCCGGCGGAGAACGCACCGCCATTTGCGGCATCCGCGTGCCACAACACCAAGCCCTTGAAGTTCTTTTCGGCTTCAGTCACGGCCATGTTCAGACCTGCAATAACACCCGGTCCGATGACATGCAACTTAGTCTTAAACGAAATAATCAGGACTTCGTCGTTTTGATGCCAGAGACGGACCGATTCATCTTCAAATACAGTCGTACCGGCAGTAGTACCGTCAGCGACACCTTCACCTACCAACGGAGCACGGAACAATTGCCGCTGATATACCGCCAGATCAGATCGTGCAACGTTCGCTTTCTTCGCTGGAGAATAAGAGCCATCAGCGCTGTGCACACCAGTGCGACCATCGAAGACCCAAGCCGGTAAAGGCGCGTTGCACAATGCTTTGCCCGCATCGATATCTTCCTTCACCCATCCAGCAATTTGTTGCCAGCCGGCAGCTTGCCAGATTTCAAACGGGCCAACACTCCAGCCAAAACCCCATCGCATCGCGAAATCGATATCGCGTGCGTTATCAGCAATCGCATCCAGATGAATGGCAATATAGTGAAAGCCATCCCGAAAAATCGACCATAGAAATTGCGCTTGTGGGTTAGTCGATTCGCGCAATGCTTTCATACGCTTAACTGGATCTTTATCTTTCAGGATGCGGGCCACCAAGTCATCGGCCTTGCCGCCGCCAGCAACATAGTCACCTGTCGCAGCATCAATACGCAAAATATCCTTGCCGACTTTTTTATAGAATCCAGCACCGGTTTTTTGGCCCAATGCGCCTTGCCCAATCAACTTGGAGAGCAATGGCGGTGTTGTATAGACGCCGTAAAATGGATCATCTTTCAAACTATCTTGCATAGTTTTGATGACATGTCCCATCGTATCCAGACCCACGACGTCAGCGGTGCGGAACGTGCCGGACTTGGCGCGGCCTAATTTGGCGCCGGTTAAATCATCGACGACATCGACCGACAGACCAAATTTCTCGGCCTGATGCGCCGTCGACAAAATACCGAACACGCCGACACGGTTGGCGATGAAGTTTGGCGTATCTTTGGCGCGTACAACACCTTTACCAAGTGTTGTAGCCAGAAAGCCTTCTAGCTGATCCAAAATTTCCGGACGCGTCGACGCGGTAGGAATCAGTTCAACCAAATGCATGTAGCGCGGGGGATTGAAAAAATGCACACCGCAAAAGCGCGCTTTCAATTCATCATCAAAACCTTCGGATAATCCGGTAATCGACAGGCCAGAAGTATTCGAGGCAAAAATAGCATTAGGCGCGATATGCGGTGCGACCTTTTTGTAAAGATCGTGCTTCCAGTCCATGCGCTCGGCAATCGCTTCAATGATCAGATCGCAATCGCCAAGTAAGGCCAGATTGTCTTCGTAGTTGCCGACCTCAATCAACGCTGCATCGTCTTTGTTTCCTAACGGTGCGGGGCTGAGTTTTTTCAAATTCTCGATGGCGCGCAGCACGATCCCGTTCTTCGGACCTTCATTAGCTGGCAAATCAAACAGAATGACCGGCACCTTGGCATTTAGACAGTGCGCAGCAATTTGTGCACCCATTACGCCAGCACCGAGAACGGCGACTTTTTTAACGATAAAATTGGACACTGTTGTCTCCTTAATTTAACAATTCTGGTACGAAAAATACAGAAAAATGCATAGAGGAAGCTTCCAACCGCTATGCAAAAAATTTAAAACAGGTCAGCATCCAACGCCATAAGGCTAGCCGAACCGGCGCGTGCCTGGCGGATCAACATGGCTGTTTCTGGCAATAAACGGGCAAAGTAAAAGCGCGCCGTTGCTAGTTTAGACACGTAAAAGGTATCGCCACTGTCTTGCTTTTCCAACGCTATTTTTGCCATCTGTGCAAAGAAGTACGCATACACCAAATGACCAACTACGCGCAAATAGGGTACCGCAGCGGCACCGGCTTCGTCTTTATTTTGGAACGACTTCATACCGATTTCCATCGTCAGTTTAGTGACCTTATCACCCAAATCGGCCAGCGGCGTGATGAACTCCGATAAGGCTTCGTCCGTGCCATTCTCTTCGATAAAAGCTTGCACTTTGGCACCGAATTTCTTCAACTTGACGCCGTTATCCATCAACACTTTACGGCCTAACAAATCCAATGACTGAATCGTATTGGTACCTTCATAAATCATGTTGATACGGGCATCACGCACATATTGCTCCATGCCCCATTCAGCGATATAACCATGGCCGCCATAGACTTGCATACACTCTGAAGTGGCGATCCAGGCGTTGTCCGTGATAAACGCTTTAACGATTGGCGTCAGCAATGCCACCTCATCAGCCGCATCTTTACGCACCGCTTCGTCGGGATGATTTAATTCCTTGTCAATTTGCAAGGCAACATAGGTGCAGAATGCACGGCCGCCTTCTGCGTAGGCCTTGGCAGTCAATAGCATGCGCCGCACGTCTGGATGCACGATGATCGGATCGGCAGCTTTATCCGGCGCTTTGATACCTGACAAGCTACGCATCTGTATCCGGTCTTTGGCGTAGACCAAGGCATTTTGATAAGCGACTTCCGTGAGACCAAGACCTTGCATGCCGACACCCAGACGCGCCGCGTTCATGAACACAAACATCGCATTCAAGCCTTTATGCGGACCGCCAATAATCCAGCCTGCCGCGCCATCCAGATTCATCTGGCAGGTTGAATTGCCGTGGATACCCATTTTTTCTTCAATGGCACCGCATGTGATTGGATTACGTGCACCGAGAGTGCCATCTGCATTAGGCAAGAATTTCGGCACCAAAAATAACGAAATCCCTTTTGATCCTTGCGGCGCATCAGGCAACCGTGCCAGGACCAAATGCAGGATGTTGTCGGCCATATCGTGTTCACCAGCGGAGATAAAAATCTTGCTGCCCGTAATCAGATAAGAACCATCCGGCTGCGGCTCGGCTTTTGAGCGCAACATGCCAAGATCTGTGCCGCAATGCGATTCGGTCAGACACATGGTGCCGGTCCATTCGCCTGATACCAGCTTTGGCAGATACACCGCTTTTTGTTCTGGCGTTCCATGCTCAAGTAAGCACTCGTAAGCGCCGTGCGACAAGCCAGGATACATAGTCCATGCTTGATTGGCAGAATTCATCATCTCGTAAAACGAATTATTCATCACCAGCGGCAAACCCTGGCCACCAAATTCCGGCACGCACGACAGCGCGGGCCAACCGGCTTCAACGTATTGCTTATAAGCTTCTTTGAAGCCCTTTGGCGTGGTAACAGTTTTATGATCTTTATCGTGCGCGCATCCTTCGCGGTCACCAGAATGGTTTAGCGGAAACAATACCTGCGACGTAAATTTACCGCCCTCTTCCAATATCTGATTGATGATATCCGCATCAATCTCCGCATGCTTCGGCAACTGCTTCAGTTCATCTTCGACATGTAACAACTCGTGCATAACGAATTGCATATCCCGCAGCGGCGCGACGTATTGACCCATGGTGTTCTCCTGATATTTAAATTTGTCAGACTGCTTTATGCGCAGACGAAGTTTGATTTTTTGCTGACACCGTGTTGCTGGCGTCTTTTTGTTCTGGCATGTTGCTGCGATTACTTTGATAACTTTGAATGAGGCGATCAAAGCCAGCTTGCGCACGTTCTTCGCTACCAGCTTTTTTTAGAAAGCGGGCATCGTGATGTAAACCCAAAATCAAGCCATACATCTCATAGACTAATTGGTCGGCATCGGTATCGGTGCGCAGATGATGTGATTCAATTGACTGGCGCACGCAACGGCATAAAGCTTTTTGCCAGGTATCGACCATCGATACTAATTGGTCGCGGATTTGTCCCGGACGATCGTCGTATTCAACTGCACCGCTAATGTAGATACAGCCGGATGAAATCTCGATCGTGACTTGTTTGATCCAACGCGCAAACATGCCGCGCAAGCGAGGTAATCCGCGTGCTTCCTTGATGCTTGGATAAAATACTTCTTGTTCAAAATGACGATGGTAAAGTTTGACGACTTCAATTTGCAGATCTTCACGTGAGCCGAAATGCGCGAATACACCCGACTTGCTCATGCTCATTTTTTCAGCCAGCAAACCTATCGTGAGCCCTTCCAGGCCATTGCGGCTGGCAAGATCAAGCGCTACATCGAGAATGGCAACGCGCGTGAGTTCGCCTTTTCGCATAAATTTAGTTTGCGTGCCCATGATTGTATGTCCCACAGTATTCCCATCTTTTTTAGGATTTACGCAAAATCGCCCCAACGGCGTTGTGCTCTTCTAGCCACCGGCGAGGCCTGACCTGCACGGCCCGGCCTAGGCGGCCCAAAACTAACATACCGACGTCGTCGGCAGGTTTGACAATTCCATTGCTGGGAAGGTTTTGCGTAAGTCCTAATAGTTAATAATCTGCTCGTAGAAATAATACGAACGACCGTTCTATTATGCACCAAAAATAGTCCTATGACATACGTTAGAGGGCAAATTCTAGTGATGCGCTTTTACCTCTGCCAAGACAGTGATAAGTCATTATTGTTGAATTTAATCAAGTCAATTTACTTAAAATAAAAGCAATTTTATTGCGCCACGAAAACATCAAAGCGCTCTAAAAATAAATGGGTAAATCGCCAAAAAAAAACAGGTCTGGTGTCCGTTTGGGGCGTCCAGTCCGCTCATTATTTAGCTTTTCTTCGGACTTCATGTCTGATTTTTATCAATCAATCGCCGGTCGCGCTTGGTTGGGCGTCCTTTTATGCGCATCGTCGGCTCGTGAAAGTATTTTCGGTCTTCTGCCACAACTTCGCGTTTTTTGAGGCTTTGTTCGGTTTCCGTATACAACGTTTGTGCGATCGCAGCCGATCCCCGCACGTCGGCGAGGCGCTGCACGACGACTTCCCATTCGTTGGCACTATTGTTGATAGCCAACGTATCACCGACTTTGACATTGTGCGCAGGCTTGACCCGATCGCCGTTCAGGGCGACCTTGCCGGTAAGAACCGCCTCTGTAGCGAGTGAACGGGTCTTAAAAAATCGGGCCGCCCACAACCATTTATCGATGCGTACCGTTTCTACTAAATTTTGCATACCAGCCCTGATACAGCGTTAAGGGAATCAAATAAGACGACTAAACGGATTAAGCAGAATATTTAAACTGGATTATCAATATCAATAAATTGATGCGTCATGCCAAAGTGTTCCGCAAGGTGCTGGCCCAAGGCTTGCACGCCGTAGCGTTCGGTGGCGTGATGTCCCGCGGCCAGATAGGCGACGCCGGATTCACGCGCCAAATGGACAGTCGGCTCCGAAATTTCACCACTCATATATACGCTGGCACCCGCCGTAATCGCAGCACCCAATAAATTTTGGGCCGCGCCGGTACACCAGGCAATCTGCCCCAACGGCTGCGACGGGTCACCGATCAGCGTTGGCTGACGCCGCAGTTTTCGCTCAATTAATTGCGCCAGATCACCCACTGTCCGGACCGCAGGATCAGCGACGGAACCCAGCCAGCCAAGGTTATCCTCACCAAAACGTCCATTTTCAACCAGTCCCAGTTCGCTTGCCAACTGCGCGTTATTCCCCAATGTCGCATGTGCATCTAGTGGCAAATGATAGGCAAATAGATTAATGTCGTGCGTCAAAAGCAATTTCAGTCTATTGTGTTTAGGCCCAATCACCCGCGCGTCCTCGCCTCGCCAGAAGTAACCGTGGTGCACAAGTATCGCATCAGCACCGGCTTCAAGCGCTGCTTCAAGCAAAGCCTGACTAGCGGTGACGCCAGTAATCAGTGTGGATATGTCAGTGCGCCCTTCCACCTGCAGGCCATTTGGGCAATAATCACGGTATTGTGTAATATTTAGCATTTCTGCCATATATTTTTCAAGTTGCACGCGGCTTACCGGCTTTTTACTCACCAACTTTTGATGCATTATCAGACCTCTTATATGCGACGTTTCTGGCTATTGTTTGCGCAAACCGTCACCATCGGTTTAGCGATCTGGTTCATTTTAACCACCCTCAAACCCGAATGGGTTAACGGCGGATTGAGCGCCAACACGCGATTACATATTGCCACCTCCAAGGTGCCAATTCAAGAAGCAGTTCCCGGCACAAAGGCCCAGAATTCATACCGCGATGCCTCAAAGCTCGCCATGCCTTCGGTCGTGAATATTTTCACTACAAAAGAAGCCAAGGCCTCGCCGAATCCGCTTTTGCAGGATCCATTATTCAAAAAATACTTTGGCGAACGATCAGAGCCAGAAGAAAAGCAGTCTAGCCTCGGCTCGGGCGTCATCGTCAGTTCTCAAGGTTATATTCTGACCAATAACCATGTGGTCGAAGCCGCTGACGAAATTGAAGTGGGACTGGCAGATGGGCGTACCGCCACCGCGAAAGTCGTCGGTAGTGACCCTGACACCGATCTGGCGGTGATTAAGATTGACTTGCCAAACTTGCCAGCGATTACGCTCGGCCATATCGATGAGGCCAGCGTAGGTGACGTCGTGTTGGCAATCGGCAATCCGTTTGGAGTTGGTCAGACTGTCACCATGGGAATCATTTCCGCACTTGGTCGCAGTCATCTCGGTATCAACGCATTCGAAAATTTTATTCAAACCGACGCCGCGATCAATCCCGGCAATTCAGGCGGCGCACTGGTTGATACCAATGGCAATCTGCTCGGTATCAATACAGCAATTTACTCTCGTACCGGTGGTTCGTTGGGGATCGGTTTCGCCATTCCGGTATCAACCGCTAAAACGGTCATGGAATCAATCATCAATACCGGTAGCGTGGTGCGCGGCTATATTGGTGTTGAGCCACAAGATATTACCCCTGAACTGGCGGAAAGCTTTGGCCTGGCGCAGAAAAAGGGCGCAATTATTGCGGGCGTTCTGAAAAATGGTCCAGCAGATAAGGCCGGCATAAAACCCGGCGATATTCTGGTGGCAATTAATGAGACGCCGATTGCAGACACGACGGACCTACTTAATGTGGTCGCAAAATTTGCGCCCGGTACCAAGGTCAAAATGGAAGTGATCCGTAAAACAAAAAAAATGGCGATTGATCTGTTAATTGGCAAGCGTCCGCTCCTCAAACAACAAGAACAAGAATAGAGAGCAATTGATGCACGTGCGCGACCTGACGCAATTTTTGGCCGAATTATCGGAAAATAATAATCGTGCGTGGTTTGTGATGAACAAACCACGTTACGACATCTTGCGGGCGGAGTTTCTCGAGTTAGTCATTCGCCTTATCGGGGAAATTACACGTTTCGATCCTGCAGTGGCGGCCTGTAATCCTAAAAAAGCGCTGTTTAGAATTAACCGGGACATGCGCTTTTCGCACGATAAAAATCCGTATAAAACAACGTTTTCTGCCGCGATAACAGCTAGCGGCCTAAAGCGACCAAGCCAGGGCGGCGGGCCAATGTACTATTTTCACGTCAATGCCGATGGCATGTTGCGCATCGCGGCAGGAGAATATATACCGCCGATTGATCGTTTACGGGCTATCCGCCAACAAATCGTGAGCGATAACATTGGCTTCAGTAAGCTAATAAAAAATAAAAAATTAATTGAAAGTTACAACGGCCTTCAAATTGGCGAACAATTAGTGCGGCCGCCCAAAGGTTTTGACGCTGCATCGCCTCACATTGACTATATTCGACTGAAAAGTTTCTTGGTGCGTCGAGAGCAGCCAATCAATAAAATGCTCGGCGAGGCAATGGAAAAAGAACTTATCGCCAGCTTTAAGGATGCCTATCCGCTGGTCAGTTGGCTGCGTCAAATCAACACATTCGAATGATAAGAGCGATAAAGAAAGAGATAAAGAAAGACATAAAATTAGGGTAACGATAGACCAACGATGATGGGCGCATGATGGGGATGACGGCAGTGGTCAGCCTAATTTCGTGCAGCGCTATAACTCAGTTATCAAGTTGAAGCGCGGACGAGCCATCGTGCCGCGCTACAAAACGTCAGATAGTTTCTTCAGCATCCTTCGGCGCTTGGGTTGCCTTGACGAACAAAGGGGCAACAAGAAGGCCGACTTCATATAGCAGACACAGCGGCACCGCCAATAATAACTGGCTCATAATGTCGGGCGGCGTGACCACCGCCGCGACGACGAACGCCCCGACCACGACATAAGGTCGAATTGCTTTCAGCTTTTCAAGCGAAACCAGACCCATACGCACCAACACGATCACAACGATTGGAACCTCGAACGTCAAGCCGAAAGCGATGAACATCGTCATCACAAAATCAAAATAACTATCGATATCCGGCGCGACCGAAATGGATTTGGGTGCAAAGTTGTTAATGAAGTGAAAAATGACCTTAAACACCAGGAAGTAACAGAAAGCGACCCCGGTGATAAATAGGGCAGATGATGAAATCACCAGCGGTGCGATGAGCTTTTTTTCGTGCGCGTACAAACCTGGAGCAATGAATGCCCACAATTGATACAGAACCCACGGCAGGGCAATAACGAACGCCACCAGCAACGTTACCTTGACCGGGATAAGAAAAGGCGTTATCACGCCGGTAGCAATCATTTTGCTACCGGTCGGAAGTGCTGCGATCATTGGTGCGGCCAACAGATCGTAAATATTTGCCGCCCAAGGCATCAGGCACAGAAAGACCACGATAACCGCGATTGACGCCTTCATGATGCGATTGCGCAACTCCACCAAATGCGAGATAAATGTTTCCTCGACGGCGCTGGTTTTTGATTCTTCAGTCATGGTTCACACCAACGTTATTGTGCAGACTAGCCTGCTGGCGTAAATAGGGAAAACCCGATGGACACATACCATCAGAATTATTAACGAGATTGTGACCGACGATCAAACTCATGCGTAAAAAGAAGAGTTATTTTTGGTCCGGCCGGCAGGACGGTATTTTGCAACACGCGCAGCGCCTGAGATAACACGCGCTTTCCGGCCATTCTGGCTTTTATACCAGCCCGGAATAGCGCTATTTTTAGCGAGTTTTTTCTTGCGAAAATTTTTGGCTTTACGCGCAAGCTGTTCGACGTTGCCTGTCACTAACGGCGTGTCTGTGAGATTGTCATCCCATGCCGCGTGCAACGAATCTTTGGTATCCGAGATTGTCCGTGAAACACTGTCCTCAAATCCACTGGCCGCGTCCTGCACGTCTTTTTGCATCTTGCGCAAACCTTCAAGCTCAATCTCACGACTGACCTCGGATTTGACCTCATTGATATAGCGCTGGGCGCGACCAAACAGCGAGCCCGCCATGCGTGCTACGGTCGGCAATTTTTCCGGTCCAATCACAACCAGTGCAACGACGCCAATTACTGCGAGTTTCGTGAGGCCAATATCAATCATGAGGTGATTGCGGCAAACGCTGAATGTGCATAACTCCGGCAAAACAACACTATGCCGGAGTCATTCAATCAACGGCCGGTTTTATCCTGTTCTTTGGCTGCAACGTCAATGGTCGGTTTGACTGCTTGCGCTTCGGCTTCTTTCTCTTCTTCGCCTTTAACACCGTCTTTAAAGCCTTTAACGGCTTTTCCAAGATCAGCGCCCATATTGCCAATTTTTTTGGTACCGAATACCAACATCACGATAACCAGCACTATTAACCAGTGCCAAATACTGAACGAACCCATACTATCTCCTTGCCGAACGATGATGTCCGGAACGCTATGACCACAGTGCCAGACAGTAATAGTCTGGCAGGACTGTGTGCTTATTTACTTGTACACATACAAATTTTAATTACTAAATTCGGTCCTGCAATCTTGCGCCGCCATCATAAGACAGTTGATGACGCCTTTAGAACTTGCCTAAAGGCTCAGCTTTCAGTTCAGCTACACCTCAATGTTGCCCCTTCCAGGGACGTGGCCCACCGATAACGTGCACATGCAAATGGTATACCTCTTGACCGCCATCTGGACCGGTATTGAATAAAGTCTTGAAGCCGCCGCTTGACTGGCCTTCCGCATCGATTTTGTAGCCGCAACCCTGCTCTTCGGCCAGACGCGGAACTAATAACATCATTTTACCTAGCAACGCTGCATGTTGCTCGCTACAATCTGCAAGAGTAGAAATGTGTTGCTTTGGAATAATCAAAAAATGAACCGGTGCGGCCGGGTTGTGATCATGAAAAGCCACTACATCGTCATCTTCGTAAATGAGATTGGATGATATCTGTTTAGAAGCGATCTTGCAAAAAATACAGTTGTCCAAATTCATCTCCACGGATTGATAGCGCCATAGTGGTATTAGTTTTGCTACGGCGCAAAAACTCAGATTTTAACGATGCAATTTTTTGTCACGCGTTATTGTTTGTTTTGCACTGCTTGTACAACCGGAATTTCTTGTAATTCTTCTTTTTCGCGTGCAATCAGCTTGCGATTCGCTTTTTCTTCAATACCGGACAAACCCTCGCGGCGCGCCAGCTCGTCCAATACATCCTGCGGCGTCAAATCGAATTGCGCCAACATGATCATCGAATGAAACCAAAGGTCGGCACATTCATATAGCACATGTGATTTATCGCCATCGACCCGCGCATCCTTGGCCGCCATCACGGTTTCGGTCGCTTCTTCACCGATTTTTTTCAAAATCGCATCGTCGCCCTTCGAAAACAAACGGGCAACATACGATTTTTCCGGGTCTCCGCCATTGATTAACTTGCGCGACTCGATAATTTCGGACAACCGCCGTAACGTTTCACTCATGATGCAGACTCATTATTCATTTATACATTATCTTCGGATCTTTCAGGACTGGCTCTACGGCATTCCAGAGACCTGATTTTTCCGAACCTTCAAACTTTTGGAAGAAACAAGAGTGGCGCCCCGTATGACATGCGATGTCACCGGCTTGCTCAACTCTTAACAGCACGACATCTTCATCACAATCCAGGCGGATTTCATGTACTTTTTGCACGTGACCAGATTCTTCACCTTTATGCCAAAGCTTCTTGCGCGAACGGCTCCAATACACCGCCTCACCCAGAGCAACCGTTTTTGCGAGTGCATCACGATTCATCCAGGCAAACATCAACACATCGCCAGATCCGACTTCTTGCGCGATGACCGGCACTAAACCGTGCTCATCCCATCTCACTTTATTTAACCAGGTCACACTCATGCCAGCCTCATCGGAATTTGTTGTGCAGCCATAAAACGTTTGGCTTCTTGTACCGTATGTTGCCCATAATGGAAGATACTCGCCGCCAATACTGCATCCGCACGACCAATTTTGATACCATCAGCCAGATCCTGCAAACCACCGACGCCACCGGAAGCAATCACCGGAATTCTCACCGCGTTAGAGACGCTACTCGTCAGCGCCAGATCGAATCCAGCCTTGGTGCCATCACGATCCATGCTGGTCAACAAAATTTCACCGGCACCAAGTAGCTCCATCTTTTGCGCCCACTCAATCGCATCCAGCCCAGTCGCGGTGCGACCGCCGTGCGTAAAGACTTCCCATTTTCCGGGTGCCGTTTGTTTGGCATCGATGGCGACGACAATACATTGCGAACCGTATTTGCTGGCCGCGTCTGCGACTAATTGCGGATTAGTGACGGCAGAAGTGTTAATGCTGACCTTGTCAGCACCCGCGTTTAACAAACGGCGGACATCGGAAACAACACGTACACCGCCGCCGACTGTTAATGGAATAAATACCTGCGAGGCTACCGCTTCGATGATGTCAAGAATCAGATCGCGGTTGTCCGAAGAAGCCGTAATATCAAGGAAAGTGAGCTCGTCCGCGCCCTGCTCATCATAACGACGCGCAATTTCGACCGGGTCCCCAGCATCGCGCAGCTCGGTAAAATTAACGCCCTTCACAACGCGACCATTGGTCACATCCAGGCAAGGAATGATACGCTTGGCGAGTGTCATGATTGATCAGCGTCCGGCTGCTCCGACAAATCATCTTCCGCGTCAGCTGACTCCGTCAGTTCGTCAGCACGCTCTTGCGCGCTGCGCAAATCGAGTGTGCCTTCATAAATTGACCGACCGCAGATAACGCCTTCAATCCCTTCGTCTTGCACCGCACACAAAGCCTCAACGTCATCAATATTGTGGACGCCGCCCGAGGCAATAACAGGAATCGACATACTTTGGGCCAGCTTGACTGTTGCCTCAATATTTACGCCGCCCATCATGCCATCGCGACCAATATCGGTATAGATGATCGAGTTGCAACCGTAATCTTCGAATTTTTTCGCCAGATCGATGACTTCATGGCCCGACAGTTTGCTCCAGCCATCGGTCGCCACTTTGCCATCCCGCGCATCAAGGCCGACAATGATTTGTCCTGGAAAAGCGCTACAGGCATCGTGTAAAAAGCCAGGATTCTTCACCGCAGCAGTGCCAATGATGATGTAGCTCAATCCATCGTCCAGATAACGTTCAATTGTGTCGAGATCACGAATACCGCCGCCCAATTGCACCGGAATTTCATCAATGCCGTGCGCTAATGCAAACTCGCGAACTGATTTGATGATGGATTTAACGGCTGACTCATTTTTCGGTTTGCCAGCAAAAGCGCCATTCAAATCAACCAGATGCAGACGACGTGCGCCTTGCTCTAGCCAATGCAGCGCCATTTTGCCCGGATCATCGGAAAATACAGTGGCTTGGTTCATGTCACCTTGTTTCAGGCGAACACAGTGACCGTCTTTCAGGTCGATTGCAGGTATCAGCAGCATGGCTACAATTTGAGAAGTAGGTTAAAAAAATAAACGTAAAAATAAATATGAAACCGATATAAGCGCTGCATATTACGCACTAAAAACTGAACAAGCCAATCAAGAGGGCGCTAAATCAGCCAAACACCCGAACCGGCTAGCCAGCTAACATCACGCAATCAGGGGTTCCAGTGGACGAAGTTCTTGTAAAGCTGCAGACCCGCAGAGGCACTTTTCTCCGGGTGGAACTGCGTCGCGAAAATATTATCACGTGCGACCGCACAACTGAATGGCGCACCATAATTGGTCTCGCCGACAGTGTGAGCAGGATCTGCCGGAACCGCATAATAACTATGAACGAAATAGAAATACGCGTCGTCAGCAACGTCCTGCCATAGTGGATGAGAGCGTGACTGATGAACCCGATTCCATCCCATTTGGGGGACCTTAAAACGCGAACCATCTTCCTGCAACTGTTCGTCGAGTTGGAAACGCACCACTTTGCCCGGCAACAAACCCAGACCTGGCGTATCGCCCTCGTCGCTCCAGTCAAACAACATCTGCTCGCCAATGCATACGCCCAACAACGGTTTATTGCGTGCCGCTACGAGTACTGCCTCTTGCACACCAGAATCACGCAAGCTGCGCATGCAATCCGGCATTGCTCCCTGACCCGGTAATACGATGCGGTCAGCCGACTGAATCTCGGCGACATCACCTGAAATACGCACGTCAGCCTCTGGCGCTACCTGACGCAAGGCCTGCGCTACCGAGCGCAAATTGCCGACGCCATAATCAACTATAACAATTTTTTTCATAATAAAAAGTAAATTCGGACGGGAAATGCGATTCACGGTCAGGCTTGACGTCACACGATATCTGACAATTGTAATCTGTTAAGGCATCTTGATTTCGATAACGGAATCAAGAGAATCAGCCGAATAACAATCTCAAACGCAGCATAACTTAACACAAAGACAACCTACCGTGCCTTGCACTTATGAGACATTTGGCAACATTGCAGATTAACCTGCACCGGTGCCGCGCCTATTCACGGTCTTCAGTTTAAAGACTGCCCTTGGTCGATGGAATAGTGCCAGCCGAGCGTGGATCAAGTTCAGTTGCCATGCGTAAGGCACGACCGAAAGCCTTGAACACTGTTTCGCATTGATGGTGTGCGTTATCGCCACGCAGATTATCAATATGCAACGAAACCAACGCATGATTGACGAAGCCTTGGAAAAATTCGTGGGTCAGATCAACATCAAACGATCCAATCATGGCACGTTTGAACGGCACGTGAAACTCCAAGCCCGGACGACCGGAGAAATCAATCACTACGCGCGACAGCGCTTCGTCCAGCGGCACATACGCGTGACCATAGCGTCGAATACCCTTCTTATCGCCTATCGCCTGGGCAAACGCTTGTCCTAACGTAATACCGACATCCTCTACCGTATGATGATTATCAATATGCAAGTCGCCAACCGCCTCGACTTCAATATCAATCAGACCATGACGCACAATTTGATCCAGCATATGGTCGAGAAAAGGTACACCGGTATTCAGCTTTTGCTGACCGGTACCATCAAGATTGATAGCGACGCGAATTTGCGTCTCATTGGTGTTGCGGGTAATCGCTGCAGTACGGGCGGTAGACATGTTCAGATTGGACCAAAGTGACGATAAAAGACCCCTGTTCGGGGCATCAAGAATAGGGAGTTACAAGATACATGTTACAAATACATCTCACAGATACATTACAAGCGTATGCGTTGAATTGGGTCCTTGCGCCAAGCCCTTAAATTAGGTCCTTGAACAGGTGCATCCAGGCCAATTTCCCGATTCGGAGGTTGCGCCCCATTTTACCGGTATTTCAGCCCAAGTTTTCAATGACGACTGATTATCCCGAAACACCGCCTTCGTTAACGCATCCTTAATGAAACGGAGCAATCTCAGACTGGCGCCGGGTCAAATGATTTTTCACCGTCGAGCTGGGCTAAGCGCTGCTCGATCAACGCACAATAGTCGGGATTTAATTCAAATCCCACGAAGTTTCGACCGCAACGTCGGGCTGCAACGGCTGTCGTGCCGCTCCCCATAAACGGATCAAATACGACTCCTCCAGGCGGGCAGGATGCTTTGATCATACGTTCGACGATTTCTAATGGTTTTTGCGTGGGGTGATCTTCGCGTTCACGATGTTCACGATGCAACCGCGATACGCTCCATACGTCCTTCGGGTTATAGCCCAATTCCAGCCATTTTGCCCCAACGAATATGGATCGCGAACGGGCTTTCTTGGTTTCGACATCGTAAGGAATCCGGATCGCATCAAGATCGAAATAATGATCCTTGCCGCGTACAAAAAAACCAATGGTGTCATGTACCGAAGAGTAACGTCGAGTGCCGCCGCCCATGGAAGGCACGCGGCGGTCCCAAATAATCTCATTGAGCATCGTCATGCGCTGCTTCAGCATCACGAATATTTCTGGCGAGTATCGCCACGTAAGAAAAATATAAAGGCTGCCATTTGGCTTCAGCTTCGGTAGCGCCGCATCGATCCATTCTTCAGTCCAGCGCAAATAAGCAGCGGTATCCAGTTTGTCGGAATCATTGCCATAATCCTTGCCCAGACCGTATGGCGGGTCCGCGAGCAACAAATCAACCGAGCCATCCGGGATACGGGCCATGCCTTGTAAGGCATCCTCGCCATAAATTTTGTTTTGCCAGCTCAGCATTTCAACCGCGGCGTAGTCATCTGCACGATCATTTAGCGCTGTCTTTCAGGCGATACTCGGCTGAGCGCGCATGTGCTTGCAAACCTTCGCCATAAGCGAGTTCGGCTGCGATCTTGCCCAGCGTTTGTGCGCCGGCTTCGCTGATATGGATCATGCTTGAGCGCTTTTGAAAGTCGTAGACACCGAGCGGCGATGAAAATCGGGCAGTACGCGAGGTTGGCAACACGTGATTTGGACCCGCACAATAATCGCCCAAAGCCTCGGACGAGAAACGCCCCAGAAACATCGCACCTGCGTGACGAATCTGATCGGCCCATTGTTGCGGATCTGCGGCTGAAATCTCCAGATGCTCAGCTGCGATCAGATTGGCGATCTCACACGCGTGTTCCATGTCACGCACAGTAATCAGCGCGCCGCGATTGGTCAGCGACGTGCGAATGATGTCGTGTCTCGGCATATCCGCCAACAGGCGATTTATGCTGGCTTCGACCTTATCGAGGTAATTTGGGTCAGGACACAACAAAATCGACTGTGCCAACTCATCATGTTCCGCTTGCGAAAACAGGTCCATCGCGATCCAGTCCGGATCGGTCGTTCCATCGCAAATCACTAAAATTTCTGAAGGTCCGGCGATCATATCGATGCCGACGGTTCCAAACACGCGACGTTTGGCAGCCGCGACATAGGCATTTCCCGGTCCGACGATCTTATCGACCGGCGGGATAGTTGCCGTGCCGTAGGCCAATGCACCGACAGCTTGCGCACCACCAATGGTAAAAACCCGATCAACGCCTGCGATTGCAGCAGCGGCGAGCACCAGTTCATTTTTAACACCATCGGGCGTTGGCACGACCATGATGATTTCCTGGACGCCAGCGACCTTGGCGGGAATCGCGTTCATCAGGACCGACGACGGATAGGCGGCCTTGCCGCCCGGCACGTAGATACCGACGCGATCCAGCGGTGTGACTTTTTGACCCAAAACGGTTCCGTCTGCTTCGGTGTAGCTAAAGCCATCTGATCCGCATTCTTGCTTTTGACGTTCGTGATACGCGCGCACGCGGTCTGCAGCGGTTTGCAATGCAACACGACGTTCCGGTGTCAATTGCATCAACGCAGCCTGCAATTCATCCTGACCAATTTCCAACGCTGAGACGGTCTGCGCATCCAATCGATCAAACCGCTTGGTATAGTCTAAAACTGCCGCATCACCACGTACCTTTACATCGGCCAGAATCTGCGCAGCCGACTGGTCAATGGCATCATCTTCAGTCGCGTCAAATGCCAGCAGAGCCGAAAGCTGGGCTTGAAAATCAACATCGTTAGCATTCAGTTTTCTGATTTTTAGGGTCATGATTGTGTTCGCGATAGTTTCTTAAAGTGCTCTGGTTGATGCTTTCTCAATGGCTTCCAAAATTGGCTGAAGCTGCTTGTGCTTCAATTTCAACGCCGCCTGATTGACAACCAGGCGCGAAGAAATGTCCATAATATGCTCGACCTCAACCAGATGATTAGCGCGTAATGTGCTGCCGGTACTAACCAAATCGACAATCGCATCCGCCAAACCGACCAACGGCGCCAACTCCATCGAGCCGTACAATTTAATTAAGTCAACGTGCACACCTTTGGCCGCAAAATGGTCGCGGGCCGTCAATAAATACTTTGTAGCAACCCGCAGACGTGCACCTTGGCGCACCGCTTTTTCATAATCAAAACCCGCAAATACAGCAACCGACATTCGGCATTTAGCAATATTCAGATCGATCGGCTGGTAAAGACCCTCACCGCCGTGCTCAAGCAAAACATCTTTACCGGCCACGCCAAAATCGGCAGCACCGTATTGAACGTAGGTCGGGACATCAGATGCACGAACAATGATAACGTTCACCAATGGATCGTTGGTTGGCAAAATGAGCTTGCGCGACGTTTCCGGGTTCTCCGTCACGACAATGCCAGCCGCCGCCAGCAATGGCAAGGTTTCTTCGAAGATGCGCCCCTTGGACAATGCCAGGGTTAATTTTTGACTCATTTGTTTCTTTCAGTCACATTCAGCCGAATTTCGGCTTGAGAATCGGCTTGAGTATCGGCTTATGAATCGATTTACTTTATGCGTTCAATCTTAGCGCCAACTGCTGACAACTTCCGCTCCATTTGATCGTAACCACGATCCAGATGGTAAATCCGTTCAATCAATGTCTCGCCCTGCGCAACTAAACCAGCGATCACCAACGATGCCGACGCGCGCAAATCAGTTGCCATCACCGGCGCACCAAACAGTTTATCGACACCCTTGACCATGGCAGTATTACCCTGAACGTCAATCGAAGCGCCGAGTCGGCTCATTTCCTGGACGTGCATAAAGCGATTTTCAAAAATCGTTTCAGTCACATGACTAGTCCCGTCCGCAATCAGATTCATTGCCATGAATTGCGCCTGCATGTCGGTCGGAAATCCTGGATATTCAGTAGTGCGGAAGCTAACGGCTTTAGGCCGTGCTGCCATTTGAACGCGAATCCAGTCGTCGCCCGAAGTCAATATAACACCTGCTTCGCGCAACTTGTCGAGCGCCACATCCAGGGTATGACTACGTGTATTTTTCAACAGTACATCACCGCCAGTCGCAGCCACAGCGCACAGGAAAGTACCGGTTTCGATACGATCAGGAATGACCGCATGCGACGCACCGTGCAATCGTTCAACGCCTTGAATCACCAGACGATCCGTACCAATACCTTCGATTTTGGCACCCATCGCGACCAGCAAATGCGCGAGATCGGTCACCTCCGGCTCACGCGCGGCATTGTCGAGTATGGTTTCGCCGTCAGCCAGCGTTGCGGCCATGAGCAAATTTTCAGTACCGGTAACAGTGATCATATCGGTAACAATATGCGCACCTTTTAACTTTTTGGCCCTTGCATGGATATAACCCGCTTCGATGTTGATCTCAGCACCCATCGCTTGCAAGCCCTTGATATGTTGATCAACCGGACGCGAACCAATGGCGCAACCGCCTGGCAGCGAGACTTTCGCCTCACCAAAGCGGGCCAGCATCGGTCCTAATACCAAAATCGATGCGCGCATGGTTTTCACCAACTCATAAGGCGCTTCCAGATTGGTGATGGCATCGCCCTGCAATATCACTGAGTGGCCTTCCTGCTTGGTCTTTAAGCCGATCTGGTTCAATAGCTTTAGCATGGTCGAGACATCATGCAGGTTTGGCACGTTAGCCAACTCCAGCTGATCCGAAGTCAGTAAGCCGGCGCACAAAATCGGCAGCGCGGCATTTTTTGCACCAGAAATAATGATTTCACCAGACAGACGGTTACCGCCTTGAATCAACAATTTATCCATATTTACTCTTCTTAACTTTGATCAGAGGCCAATGCACTCTTTTTTTGAAACTCTTCAGGCGTCATGGTCTTCATCGACAGCGCGTGAATTTCTTCGCGCATGCGGTCACCCAATGCGGCATAAACGATTTGATGACGCTGAATCAGACGCTGTCCGGCGAAGGCTTCCGAAACAATTACCGCCGTAAAATGCTGGCCATCGCCCTCAACTTCCAGGTGCGAGCAAGTAAGGCCGGCCGCAATGTAGCTTTTGACGAGTTCGGGTGTGGGGAACATAATTAGAACCTGATTGATTTAAAACTGCATTAATTTGGTGGTGTCACTGAATTCAGTCAGTAGTGATTGATCTCAGTGAACGGAGTGGCGCAACTGTTTGATGAGTTCGTTCGAGGAACCTCATTAAAAACCAGCTTAATTCAAAACTGCCCTAGTTTAACGGTGTCACTGCGTTAAGTCACTAGTGACTTAACGCAGTGAACGTCATGGCTTAGATTTGTGGCTTAAGGCAGTTGCCCGACGTGATAGCCAAAATTAGTGGCGTAACTTATACCCTTGCTTCAACATCTGGACCGCTATAGTAGCCAGAACCAACAGGAACACCGAAATAATAGCGAGGCTAATAAACGGATTAACGTCGGACTGACCAAAAAATCCATAACGAAATCCGTCAATCATGTAAAAGAAAGGATTGAAATGGGAGACCGCTTGCCAAAATGGCGGCAGCGAATGAATCGAATAAAATACGCCAGCCAAAAATGTTGCCGGCATAATCAGGAAATTTTGGAACGCAGCCAACTGATCGAATTTGTCAGCCCAAATCCCTGCAATTAAACCCATAGTGCCTAAGAATCCTGCACCCAATACCGCAAAAATAACGATCCACCACGGCGCAACAAACGATAAATCAACAAAAAATCCCGTAATCAGCAGGACGCCGCCGCCGACAACGACACCGCGGACAACCGAGGCCAGTACATAAGCGCCGAACAATTCCCAGTGTGACAGCGGCGGTAGTAAGACGAATACCAGGTTACCAGTCATTTTAGATTGCGCCAAAGACGACGACGTATTGGCAAATGCATTTTGCAACACACTCATCATCACTAGACCAGGAACCAGAAACGCGGTGTATTCCACGCCCGGATACACTTGAACATGACCCTTCAAAGCGTGACCAAAAATCAGCAAATACAACATTGCCGTCAGAATCGGCGCGCCAACAGTCTGGGTGGCGACCTTCCAAAACCGCAATACTTCTTTATAAAATAACGTTTGAAAACCAATCATCGGGCACCGCCCATGTTTATTCCGTCCACGCTTTTACCATCCATAATTTGCAAAAACACGTCTTCCAAATCGGCCTGCTGCAAATACATGTCATCAATGACGACGCCAGCGGTCCGTAAGGTCGCCAAAATCGGCTCGACTTCGTTAAACGCGGTAACCCGTAAGGCAAACTTACCCGCTGCTTCATGGCTACCGGCTTGCAATACTAGCGGATGCAAAGCCTCTGGCAATGACACACCTGGGAGCAAATGCACAATCAATTGTGAACCTGATATGCGTTTTAATAAACCAGCAGTTGTATCGAGAGCAACTACTTTGCCCCGTTTCAACATCGCGATGCGATTACACTGTTCTTGCGCCTCTTCCAGGTAATGCGTGGTCAACACCACTGTATGACCGTCGCGATTCAACTGGGAAATAAATTTCCACAAAGTCTGGCGTAATTCAACGTCAACACCTGCTGTCGGCTCATCGAGCACTATCACGGGTGGTTTATGCACAAGTGCTTGCGCCACCAGAACCCGACGCTTCATACCGCCAGATAGCGTGCGCATATTGGCATCGGCTTTACTGGTCAGATCGAGATTTTCCATTACCTCGTCGATCCACTTATCATTATTTTTCAGTCCGAAATAGCCGGATTGCAAACGCAATGTCTCACGTACGGTGAAAAATGGATCAAATACTAATTCTTGCGGTACGACGCCAAGCTTACGACGCGCATTCCGAAAATCACTGATCACGTCGTGACCATGAATGTTGACGGTACCTGTATCAGCCCGATTCAATCCGGCAATAATCGAAATCAGAGTCGTCTTCCCTGCGCCGTTAGGCCCAAGCAACCCAAAGAACTCCCCTTCTTCGATAGTAAGAGAAACATCATCCAATGCTTGCAATGACTGGTAACGTTTTTTGACGTTGGTAATTTGTATGGCCGCCATAGTGGCTCGATTTACTCTTAAAAGGGATAGCGCGCAATGACACTACAATGAAATTGTGATGCGCGGAACCCTCAATTATAGGGGATTTCCCGAAAGGCAACCGGCTATGGGCACAAACCCAATCTGAAAGCGAATAACTAAATACGTTTTTAATCCACAGTTTGCCGCAAATTCGTATTGCACTCAGGCACAAATGAATAGGGAAACAGGGGCAGAATTGAGGAGATAACAGAAGGCAAAAGCAATGCTAAAGATCAGTGATGTGGGGTCACGGGGGAGTCGATCATGATCGGTTGTGTCGCAGGGGACAGCAAATCCGATACACCATATAAATCAATCAGGCTTTCCAGATTGGCAGGCAAGCTGGAGAAGTGGAGCGAAAGCCCTTGATTGAGCGCGGCACATTGCCACGCAAGCAACGTTGCTACTGCGGCAGAATCTACCGCCACCACGTCGCCCAAATCAATTTCGGTCTCGCCGCCAGCGATCGCCCGAAGTCCCGCTTCAAGGGCGAGTTTGGCGTTACTGACAGTAAGAGAATGAGAAGGCCTGAACATGGTGGTCGATCAATAATATTTAACTATGTTTAACTGCTAGATAGTGACTAATTCAAAAACTTACTGACACTTATTAATTTTAAGTTTATTGATACAAATTTATTTAGTTACGCCTGATAAACACATTAAGTGATTATCTCTAATCACTTAATCAGGCAATTTAATTATTTGCTATTTTTAGCGGCGAGGGATTTATTCTTGTCAGTTAACATTTTAATCAGACCATCCATCCCCGAACGGCCGATTTCTGAAGCAAAGGTCCCTTTATAAGACTCAACGAGCCATGCGCCCAATACGTTGACATCATAAATTTTCCAGCCGTCTGCCAGCTTTTCCATGCGGTAATTAAGTTGAATAGGCTCGCCACGGGGTTGAATCACTTGCGAACGAACTTCAACGTCTGTATCTGTAGGACTTCCACGCATTGGCTTGAAGTCAATTTTTTGATCACGGACTTGCGCCAAAGCGCCAGAATAAGTAAAGATCAGCAGACTACGGAACTGTGCGGTTAACTGTTTTTTCTGGTCAGGCGTTGCTTCTCTCCAAAAACGCCCTGCAGCAAGCGACGTCATGCGGTCGAAATCAACGTATGGAATAATTTTTTCTTCGACCAGCGAGAGAATGCGTTGCTGATTGCCACCCTGGATGCTCTTATCGGCTTTAGCAGTATCAATAACCTCGTGACTAATGCGCTGAACCAGCGCATCTGGCGCTTCCTGAGCAAAAGCAGAACCAGCCAATGTCATAGCACCGAGTGTCATGGCTAACGCCAAATATTTTTTTATAGTATTCATATTTTAATAACTTTACGCAATGTTTGTTGATGGGCAGAATGTATTTCACATCCAAACTGTAACGCGAACTGTAACGTTTACTATGACGCCGCATTCCTTAACTTGTTCCGGCGTAAGGATTGCCTAATAAAAATAGTTGTAACCATTTCCTACGCAACCACCGAAAAATCACCGCTATTAGTTGTCTTCTTTATTTGGACCATCGATTTGACTTTGACGGCGCTGCGTATACGCATCACGCACAAATTCATATTTATCAAGGGCCGCATCTTCAAGTAATGTAGAGGCATCAAGTAAGTTAGCACGCTTGTCAACCAAACGTACCACCGATCCGGTATTACGCCAGCGCACTGGATATTTGTAAGTCCAGATATCACCGTAGAAATCTACTGGCAACGCCGCTGCATCACGAATATTGGATGGACCAAACAACGGTAACACCAGATAAGGACCTGAACCGACGCCCCATACGCCTAGCGTTTGACCAAAATCTTTGTTCTTTTTTTGTAAGCCAGCTGCCGAACTGACATCCAGCAAACCGCCCAGACCGAACGTAGTATTGACTGCTACCCGCATCACGGCCGTCGTACCATCCACACCGTTGCCCTGCAAGTAGCCGTTAGCTGCGCTCCATACATCAGCAAGGTTACCAAAAAAGTTATTAACCCCGGTTTGTACAAAAGACGGCAACCAGTTTCTATACGCAGTCGCCACAGGCTTCAAGGCAATTTGATCGAATTTATCGTTCACTGTGAACATCGCCCGATTGAAGCCTTCCAGCGGATCCTGTGGATTGCTGGCGCCACCGGTGGTTGCGCAACCGCTCATGACCGCTACAACAGCTAAAGCACTAACGAGCGTCGTGGTTTTCATTGGGAACTATCCTTTCCGTCCGCTGCCTTGCTATAAATAAGCTGACTGATCAGATTCTCTAGCACGATCGCTGATTGTGTCATTTTGATGTTTTCTCCAGCGACCAGATCTTTGGTATCGCCGCCAGCTTCTATGCCGATATATTGTTCACCCAACAAACCCGCGGTCAGAATTTTGGCCGAGCTGTCTACCGGAAATTTGTAACGCTCATCCATATTTAACGTTACAACAGCTTGAAAGTTTTTGTCGTCAAAATTGATCGCACCCACCCGCCCGACAACAACACCCGCACTCTTCACAGGCGCGCGTGGCTTCAGACCGCCGATGTTATCGAACTTCGATATCACGGGATAACTGGCCTGAAACGATGCGCCACCCAAATTACCGGCTTTAAAAGCCAGAAAAATAAGTGCCAGCGCACCAAACACGACGAATAAGCCGACCCAACCATCCACAGATTTTTGTTGCATATTTATCACCTTAAGAATGCCAGCCGAAGCACTTTGTCTGCCTCGATATACTGCCATAGGTACTAATAAAAAGTATCGAACGACACAATGCGTTACCAAATAACTACATCGATCGTCGCTCTAAGCGGCGTTTTAATTAAACATTAATGCAGTTAACAAGAAGTCCAGTGCCAACACAGTCAGGGACGCTATCACGACGGTTCTTGTTGTTGCACGCGCAACACCTTCTGGAGTTGGCTTGGCCTCATAACCTTGATACAACGCGATAAAAGTCACTGCTACCCCAAACACGGCACTTTTCAGGACCCCGTTAGCGACGTCTTTCCAAACATCGACGCCTGCCTGCATTTGAGACCAGAAAGAACCTTCATCAACACCAATCAAACGTACACCAACAACGTAGCCGCCCAAGATACCGAGCGCGCTAAAGACCGCTGCCAGCAACGGCATTGCAATAATTCCGGCCCAGAAGCGCGGTGCGATCACGCGCTGCAAAGGATCAACCGCCATCATTTCCATCGCGACCAACTGCTCGCCAGCTTTCATCAGCCCGATTTCGGCAGTCAGCGATGTACCAGCGCGCCCGGCAAACAGCAACGCCGTCACTACCGGACCCAACTCACGTACCAGCGACAGGGCGACCAACAAACCCAGCGCCTGTTCGGAGCCATACTTATTGAGCGTGTAGTAACCCTGCAAACCTAATACAAATCCGATAAACAGACCCGACACACCAATGATCAGCATCGAATAATTACCGATGAAATGGATCTGATCGGTAATTAGTCGAGGGCGCTTTAGCAAGCCTCCGGAAGCCCGCAAAATGGCAAAAAATATCCGCGTCGCTCTACCAATGCCAGATACGGTTTCACGCACACTCCTGCCAACTGACTCAAATAGTCTAACGATCACGGACGCGCCTCCAGGCCAAGATCGGCCGCGAACGACTTACCTGGATAATGGAAAGGCACCGGACCATCTGCTTCCGCGTAAACGAATTGCTTCACAAACGGGTCGCTTGAGGCTCGCATTTCATCCGGCGTGCCGTGGGCAACGATCTTCCCTTGCGATAGGAAATAAATATAATCTGCAATAGCGAACGACTCGTCCACATCGTGTGACACCACGATTGAAGTTGAACCTAATGCATCATTGAGCTTACGAATCAGTGACGCGGTCACGCGCATCGAGATAGGATCCAGTCCGGCAAATGGCTCGTCATACATGGTTAAGCATGGATCTAGCGCTACCGCACGGGCCAACGCGACGCGACGCGCCATCCCACCGGATATTTCAGACGGCATAAGTTGTGCTGCATTGCGCAAACCGACAGCCTGTAATTTCATTAACACCAAGTTGTTTAATAATTCATCTGGCAAATCGGTATGCTCACGTATCGGAAAGGCGACATTTTCATATACCGACAAATCGGTAAATAAAGCACCATTCTGAAACAACATACCCATCTTACGTCGCATAGCGTACAAATCTGACTTGTTAAGCGTAGCGACTAATTGATCGTTAACAACGATTTTCCCGCCGTTTGGCTGCAATTGGCCGCCAATCAGTCGCAAAATGGTCGTTTTTCCTGATCCGGAGCCACCCATGATCGCGATAACTTTTCCTCGCGGGAAGTCCATACTAAGGGACGATAAGATCGGCCGATCACCATAGCTAAACTCCACATCTCGGATTTCGACAATATTACCCACTAAGCCCACCGTTTAGATCAAAGGCGACATTGTAGTGCACTTGCAACATTAGAGTTTGATCCGACGACATAAAATGCACCTTAAAGATATAAAAAACAAGTTCTCATAAGAAATAAACAATTCAATCTTAATATAAAGATTGAATTGCGCTGCATAAATCTATCGTAACAAAAGACTGTGGGTATCCACACCAAACATTGCTAATAATACAATTTATATTTATTAATTGGCCGATTTTGCGGCTTCTGTTCTACAAAAATAAAAAAACAGGTCCGCATGCTAGATGCGAACCTGTTTTTGTCAATAAGGCCAAATTCATTTAGTTCTGCTATTGCTCTATATTGTTTACAGCGCAATCGTAGTTAAAGGAAAAAGGTCGTTACAACCTGTTTTACAAAGGCAGTACTGATGCGCCCATCAGGAACTCATCGACTGCACGTGCACACTGACGACCTTCCCGAATTGCCCAGACCACTAATGACTGACCGCGACGCATATCACCCGCCGCGAATACTTTATCGACCGAGGTTTTATACGAACCATCGCCATCGGTCGTTGCTTTGGCATTGCCCCGGGCGTCTTTATCAACCCCAAACGCCTCCAGCACTTGGGCCACAGGAGAGACGAATCCCATCGCCAAAAATACCAGATCCGCCTTCATTTCAAATTCGGAATTCGGTACTTCCTGCATCTTGCCGTCCTTCCATTCGACGCGGGCAGCAATCAGCTTTTCAACCCGACCATTTTTGCCCTCAAGACGCTTAGTCGCAACCGCCCAATCACGGTCACAGCCCTCTTCGTGCGACGAAGATGTACGCAATTTGATTGGCCAATATGGCCATACCATCGGCTTGTTTTCTGTTTCTGGTGGCTCTGGCATCAACTCGAATTGCGACACCGATGTTGCGCCTTGACGGTTAGACGTACCAACGCAATCCGAACCGGTATCACCGCCGCCGATAACAATCACGTTTTTCGCGCCAGCCAGAATTTGATCCTTGACCTTGTCGCCGGCATTGATCTTGTTTTGTTGCGGCAGGAAATCCATCGCGAAATGGACGCCCTTCAATTCCCGACCAGGCACTGGCAAGTCACGTGGCTGCTCGGCACCACCAGCAATCACCACTGCGTCAAATTCTGCCTTCAACTCTTCCGGAGAAACTGTTTTTTTAGACCAATTATTCACATTAGCAGGAAAATCCTTACCGACCAAAACGCCGGTACGGAAAACAACGCCTTCTTCTTCCATCTGTGCGACGCGACGGTCAATATGGCTTTTTTCCATTTTAAAATCAGGAATACCATAACGCAGCAAGCCGCCGATACGATCGCTCTTTTCAAATACAGTCACATCATGTCCGATGCGCGCTAGCTGTTGCGCTGCCGCCAGACCTGCTGGGCCGGAACCAACTACCGCGACTTTCTTACCGGTCTTTACCAGCGCTGGCTGTGCGACAACCCAACCGTTTTCCCAGCCTTTATCGATGATGAAATGTTCAATCGATTTGATCCCGACCGGATCATCGTTAATCCCCAGCGTACACGCGCTCTCGCAAGGCGCAGGACAAATACGACCGGTGAATTCCGGGAAATTATTGGTCGAATGTAGTGTGTCCAGCGCTTCCTGATACGCGCCGCGATACACCAGATCATTCCAGTCAGGAATAATATTATTCACGGGACAACCGTTGTTGCAGAACGGAATACCGCAATCCATGCAGCGTGCGCCTTGTACCTTGGCTTCTTTATCGCCAAGCTGCAAAATAAATTCTTTGTAATGTTTCTTACGTGCCAGCGGTGCCTCGTACGTCTCTGGCATGCGGCTATATTCCATGAAGCCCGTTACTTTACCCATTTTCCACTCACATTCTTAGCTAAGCGATCCACCCTGCATTGATCCACATGGCATCCGGATTTTTGTGATCCGGATCCTTGCTCACTGTTCATTACAAAGGGGTCGCGCAGTAAATCGATATCGTTATATTGGCCTCACACTGCCGGATTCGGAGAATCCAAACAGCCTGAAGCCAACCTCAAAATTAAGCGACGACTTTTTCCTTGGCTAATGGCGCAGCGTCTTTCGCTGCGTTCAACTCACCGAGTGCGCGCTTATATTCTGTCGGGAATACCTTGACGAATTTTGCGCGCGAAGCGACCCAGTTATCCAGCAGATAACGCGCACGCGTGCTGCCGGTGTACTTGAAATGACGCTCGATCAAGCCCTTCAAAATCGCTTCATCAGTTTGCGCTTCATCAGCACGGGTTGTCGCATGCCAGATCGCATGGTCGATGGTCGCTTCCTGCTCGCCTTGACTCAGTACTTTCTCCAACGTGACCATCGACAAGTTGCACTGCGATGCAAACTGCGCATCAGGATCGTAAACATACGCCAGACCACCTGACATACCGGCTGCAAAGTTTCGGCCAGTTTCGCCCAACACCACTACCGTGCCGCCGGTCATGTATTCACAACCATGATCGCCAGTTCCCTCGACCACTGCAATGGCGCCCGAGTTACGTACTGCGAAGCGCTCACCAGCTACGCCGTTCAGGAAAGCTTCACCGGCAGTTGCGCCGTACAGGACGGTGTTGCCGGCAATGATGTTATCCACTGCCCGACCACGGAACTCGGTGTTAGGACGAACGATAATGCGTCCGCCCGACAATCCCTTACCGACGTAATCGTTGCCTTCGCCCACCAGATCAAGTGTAATCCCGTGCGCCAAAAACGCACCGGCAGATTGACCGGCAGTACCTTGCAACTGGATATGAATGGTGTCGTGCGGCAGACCGTCGTTACCATATTTCTTGGCAACTTCACCTGACAACATTGCACCAACGGTTCGGTTCAAATTCTTGATCGGCGAAATAAACGATACGCGCTCACCCTTATCGATCGCGGCTCTGGCTTGTGCAATCAACTTATGATCCAGTGCCTTGTGCAAGCCATGATCTTGCTCTTTGGTGTGGTAATAGACTTCGCCTTCTGGCAGCGCTGGCTGATAGAAGATTCTTGAGAAGTCCAGGCCCTGCGCTTTCCAATGCGAAATCGCTTTCGCTTTATCGAGGAAATCTGAGCGTCCGATCAAATCGTTGAAATTGCGAATACCAAGTTGTGCCATGATCTGACGCACTTCTTCGGCAATAAAGAAGAAGAAGTTAACCACGTGTTCCGGCTTGCCGGAGAACTTGGCACGCAATACAGGATCTTGTGTCGCCACACCAACCGGACATGTATTCAAGTGGCATTTGCGCATCATGATGCAGCCTTCAACGACCAGCGGTGCAGTCGCAAAACCGAACTCATCCGCGCCTAACAGAGCACCGATAACAACGTCACGGCCGGTCTTCATCTGACCGTCAGCCTGCACCCGAATACGGCTACGCAAACCATTCAACACGAGTGTCTGCTGGGTTTCTGCAAGACCTAATTCCCACGGTGAACCGGCATGTTTGACGGATGACAATGGCGACGCGCCCGTGCCACCATCGTGACCCGCGATCACAACGTGATCAGACTTCGCTTTAGCGACACCGGCGGCGATCGTACCAACGCCAACTTCCGACACCAGCTTGACCGAAATCGACGCTTTTGGATTGACGTTTTTGAGATCGTGAATCAGCTGCGCCAAATCTTCGATCGAATAAATATCATGATGCGGCGGCGGTGAAATCAATCCCACACCCGGCACGGAGAAACGCAATCGCGCAATGTATTCAGACACTTTATGACCCGGTAGCTGACCGCCTTCGCCCGGCTTCGCGCCTTGTGCCATCTTGATCTGAATCTGGTCGGCAGAAGTCAGGTATTCGGCGGTGACGCCGAATCGTCCAGAGGCGACTTGCTTGATTTTTGAGCGTAGCGAATCACCGGCAAGTAATGGTGTATCGACCTCAATATTCTCAGGACCAATCACCGATGCCAGCGTGTCACCCTTCTTGATCGGAATGCCCTTCAACTCCTGACGATAACGATTCACGTCTTCGCCGCCTTCGCCGGTATTCGACTTGCCGCCGATACGGTTCATGGCAACTGCCAACGTGGCATGCGCTTCTGTCGAGATCGAACCCAGAGACATCGCACCGGTCGCAAAGCGCTTGACGATTTCTTTTGCCGACTCGACTTCATCCAGCGCAATAGCCTTGCTTGGATCGAGCTTGAACTCAAACAAACCACGTAGCGTCATATGACGCTTGGTTTGGTCGTTGATCAACTGCGCGTATTCTTTGTAGCTGTTGAAATTATTAGAACGGGTCGAGTGCTGTAATTTAGCAATCGCGTCCGGTGTCCACATATGCTCTTCACCGCGAATACGATACGCATATTCGCCGCCGGCATCAAGCGCATTAGCCAGCACCGGATCATTGCTAAACGCAGCACGGTGCAGACGCAGCGCTTCTTCAGCAACTTCAAATACGCCGATACCTTCAACGTTCGATGAGGTGCCTTTGAAGTACTTGTCGGTCATGTTTTTGTTGAGGCCGATAGCTTCAAAAATCTGTGCGCCACAATACGACATATACGTCGAAATACCCATCTTCGACATGACTTTTAACAAGCCTTTACCGATGGCTTTTTGAAAGTTATAGATCGCTTTTTCTGGCGACAACGCGCCTGGCAAACCGTGCGCCATTTCACTCAGCGTATCCATCGCCAGGTACGGATGAATTGCTTCCGCGCCGTAACCGGCCAACAATGCAAAGTGGTGCGTCTCACGTGCTGAACCAGTTTCAACCACCAGACCTGTCGAAGTGCGCAAACCCTTGGTAACCAGATGTTGATGAATTGCAGAAGTTGCCAGCAAGGCCGGAATGGCGACTTGTTCAGCGTCGACCTTACGATCAGAAATAATCAGAATGTTGTGACCTGATTTAACCGCATCAACGGCTTTAGCACACAACGAGGCCAGACGTGCTTCGATGCCTTCTTTACCCCAAGCGACGGGATAGCAAATGTTCAGCTCATGCGACTTAAACTTGCCACCGGTATGGGCACTGATATTGCGCAACTTGGCAATATCCGCGTAGTCCAGAATCGGTTGCGATACTTCAAGGCGCATCGGTGGATTGATGTTGTTGGTATCAAGTACGTTTGGCTTCGGTCCGATAAAAGACACCAGCGACATCACCATCGCCTCACGAATCGGATCGATCGGCGGATTGGTTACTTGCGCAAACAATTGCTTGAAATAGTTATACAGCGTCTTGTTCTTATTGGACATGACAGCCAGCGGCGAATCATTGCCCATCGAACCAATCGCCTCTTCCGCATTAGCGGCCATTGGCGACATCAGGAACTTCAAATCTTCCTGCGTGTAACCAAACAATTGCTGACGATCCAGAAGTGGAATTGTCGAGCCGGATTGCGCTGGCTCTTCCTTCAACGCGTCGAGCTTAATACGCACCGACTCAATCCATTGCTTGTATGGCTTGGCATTGGCGTACATGTCCTTGAGTTCTTTGTCGTCGATGATGCGACCGGCATCAAGGTCGATCAAAAACATTTTACCGGGTTGCAAACGCCATTTTTGAATGATCTTTGATTCAGGAATCGGCAAGACGCCGGATTCGGATGCCATCACGACCAGATCATCGTCAGTGACGATATAGCGCGCCGGACGCAAACCGTTGCGATCCAGTGTTCCACCGATATGACGACCATCCGTAAACGCCATCGCGGCAGGGCCGTCCCACGGCTCCATCATGGCAGCGTGATACTCATAAAATGCACGTCGATTGTCATCCATCGTGGTGTGATTTTCCCACGCCTCGGGAATCATCATCATCATCGCTTGCGCAATCGGATATCCCGCCATCAACAACAACTCAAGCGCGTTATCGAA
The DNA here is from genome assembly GCF_035018905.1 of Glaciimonas sp. Gout2. NCBI lineage: Bacteria > Pseudomonadati > Pseudomonadota > Betaproteobacteria > Burkholderiales > Oxalobacteraceae > Glaciimonas > Glaciimonas sp. Gout2. The sequence goes on from NZ_JASJXA010000001.1 coordinate 387,198, forward strand.
GCATGCAGTGTCGGATTGGCCTTCATAAATCAGTGGAAACAACTTCTGCAGATCGTCGCCCAACACAGCCGATTTCATCACACCTTCGCGCGCACGCATCCAGTTAAAGTTACCTTTAACGGTGTTGATTTCGCCGTTATGGGCGATCAGGCGGTAAGGATGGGCCAGTGGCCATTCAGGGAACGTATTGGTCGAAAACCGTTGGTGGACCAGCGCTAACGCTGAAATACAGCGCGGATCTTGCAAGTCCTTGTAATACACGCCAACCTGGGTCGCTAACAAAAGACCTTTATAGACGACGGTACGGGCTGACATCGACGGCACGAAAAATTCTTTGCCGTGCAACAGGTCCAACGCTTGAATCGCGTGACCGGAAGATTTGCGAATGACATATAGTTTGCGCTCAAGCGCGTCAGTGACCATGATGTCAGGACCGCGACCAATGAAAATTTGGCGGATGACTGGTTCTTTTTCACGCACAGTCGGCGACATTGGCATATCGACATCAACTGGCACATCACGCCAACCCAGGACGACTTGACCTTCAAGCAACACGGCGCGTTCGATTTCTTGCTCACAAGCGATGCGCGATGCGTTCTCTTTCGGCAAGAAAACCATGCCGACGCCAAATTCGCCCGGTGGCGGCAACGTCACACCTTGCTTCGCCATTTCTTCACGATAGTATTGGTCTGGCACCTGAATCAGGATACCGGCACCGTCACCCATCAATTCATCCGCGCCAACCGCACCCCGATGATCCAGATTCTTCAGGATGAGCAAACCTTGCTCAACGATAGAGTGGCTTTTGTTGCCTTTAATGTGCGCGATGAAACCGACACCACAAGCGTCATGTTCATTTTTCGGGTCGTATAAACCTTGTGCGGGCACAGCATGTGACGTTTGCCCCAATTGACTCTTTTGCATTCCGTGCTCCACCACTCTATCAGTAAGGTTATAAGAATAGAACAGAGTCGGACAGACTACAACTAGAATAATTAGGGTCAGAGTAGCATTAAGCAAGCTTAATTTTTTGAAATATTAAATTAGGGACAGAGTGAATATAAACACAGATTAATTAGCCGCGACGTAGAGGCCATAACGGACATCCTCGGAGGCGCGTATTAGTGCCAATCATTGTATTTTTAATGGTTCAATCCGCAGCAGTAGTGGCCACTATTTTGAAGGGGCGCCCTCGCCTCGCCGGACGCACCCGCTGGTTGTATTGTTGCTCCAAGCGAAACTTGAATGCTTCCGATCCAAGTACCCAACCTTTTCCGACCGCCTTAATTAATCCATCATCCCAAGGAAGAGTAAGTACTTGCTCAGCAAGTTCTTTATAGGTAGCTTCCCGGTCAAAAGGGGTATTCCCCAGCGCCCAGTAAAGGGGATGATCGGAAATTAGCGGATCGGATTTAACACCGACATGATGCAAATAACTCGACCAGGCAAACTGCCCCAACACCACTTCCAAACCGTCGTGAGCCGGATAACAATCAATTGCCAGACTGCATTTCATCAAATATTGCTCGGGATCGATGACTGCCGCCTTGTAACGCCCTTGCCAGAGCGTACCAACCCGTGCATATCGTTGGTTAAAGTACGGTACATAGTAGCGCCCTACCCACTGCATCATGCGCGCTAATCCTTCTGCGTCGGATGGAGTTGCCAGTAGTTGGATTTGGTTTCCCATCAAAAGGTAAGCGTGAATCCCCACCTTAAACTGTCGCGCAGCAGTCTTCAGCCAGTTATAAAAGGCAAGATAGTCTTGATTATCGCGAAAAATGGTTTGCTGATCGATGCCACGCTGAATCAGATAATGTGGCTGATGAGGAGCTACTAAACGGGCAAGGCGAGCCATAACGAGCAACACTTCAGTTGTAGATACATCATTTTATCTGGATAACTGACTCTGACCCTGATTAATTACGATCTGATTTCTGCCCAATTAACCGATCGGGATCATGGTTCAACCAGATCCGGATTGCGCTGTCAGGCAGACGTGTATGCATGTTTATCTGCCAGCAATATCGCACTACCGCAGCAACATTACTTAATCGGGTCTTCAGCAAGCAAGCGACCGAAGCCGCCATTATCAATAAGAATTTGCAACTCACTGGCTCCGCCAATCAACGTGCCGCGCACGAACACCATCGGCAAAGTACTCCATCCGCTCCACATTTTGAGAGCACTGCGCCGACGCCAGCCCTTTAGATAACTGCCATATTCAAGATACATGTAAGGCGTGCCGAGCGCGTCCAGCGCCTTGCGTGCTTTCTTTGGAAAAGGATTCTGCGCCATGCCAACAACGACCACCGGATGCGCCGCAATTGCCGTCTGTACCTCCTGCACGATATCAACATTTTCCTGCGATATTTTGCTCCGAATAGCGGGGTGAATGTGTAATTCATCAAGAATACTGCGGCCCATTTGGCACTCCTTAGCGAATAGCGATGATGTTGGAAGCCCACAGATTCTGGGAGTTTAGACGGGAAAATGTATTTGACGCGGCATCCATTTGACTAAATACCAACCATTGCGCTGACATAAACTACCACAGCGCTAACTACGGAATCAATTTCATGCCTTCAATTTGGTATAAAGGGTTTCCACCTTCTCGCGTGCCCAAGGTGTTTTTCTGAGAAATGTCAGGCTGGATTTAATACTTGGATCGCTCTGAAAACAACGTATATCAATGAGTTGGCCCAACTTTTCCCAACCGTAATGATCGACCAAGGCGATCAAAATGTTTTCGAGGGTGATGCCGTGCAGCGGGTTTTGTGGATTTTCTTGGGACATAGTCGCTTCTGGTAAACTGTGGAAATGGCAAATTGTGGCATGGTCAACGGCAGGGAGCGGCGTGGGTTCATGCTTTGTTTTAAGGTGTGGCAGCAAGGTTCGCTCTGCAACATATCGTTCTACAGCCAATTCTTCCAGCAGTCGAACTTATCCTTTAACGATGACCGACTTAAGGGGAGCATCTCAATAGATATGAAGCCCTCGTCCGGCCCCAACCTGCTTTTAGCTGCTTTGTTACCCAAGTTGTTACCAGCGTTGTTACCTTCATTCTTACTTTATTTATTATTCAATTTTAAGAATGCGTTTGTCAATGTATATGCAGCATCCTCATATCCAACGCACTTTTCAGGACTATTACCATGCCTCACGTGAGCATTAAAATGACTCAGGACGGAACCACCAAACAAAAAACTGCACGCATTACCGGAGCATCCCAATTGTTAGCCAATGGACTGCGCAAACATTCACTCACTCGCGTGATCGTTGACGATAAAGTCGGCAACAACAATTGGGTAATCGGCAGAGAAAGCCTTACCATACAGCGGAGGGAGGGCAAATAATGCCCGCCGTCCTGTCAACAGAAGAAATGTCGTCAGCAGTCATGCGCAAGGAAGCATTGTGGGTTGCGCTCTCTGGAGCACTAACGCTGGCTGTCGCCATGGGAATCGGGCGCTTTGCCTTCACACCGCTGCTACCCATCATGCTGCACGATGGCGTGATCAATCTCACCACGGGCGGATGGCTGGCGACCGCCAACTATATCGGCTATTTTATTGGCGCAATGCTATGCGTCATATTGCGCGGCAGTCCAACCCATTTTATTCGCTTCGGATTGATCGCCACCGTATTACTGACGCTTGGCATGGGGTTGTCGAACGCCCCCGATCTGCGGTTGCTCATCTTGTTGCGCACGCTATCCGGCATCACCAGTTCACTCGTATTTGTATTTGCATCCGGCTGGTGTTTACAGCGCTTGACCCAACTCGGCGCTCCAGCTTTAGGCGGCATTATTTACTGCGGCCCTGGCATCGGCATTTTAGTGACTGGTTTGCCGGCCAGCACAATGGTCGCGCACGATTGGTCGGCGGCGCAGGGATGGCTACTTTTTAGTGCGTTAGCGCTCGTCCTCAGTGCAAGCGTGTGGCGCACTTTTTCTAAGTCTGCCGATACGCCAGCACCATTTGCCGAAAGCATTCATGCATCGGAACCACTTCAGGTCAGACGCCAGGCCACCGAATTGGTACTGATCTATGGAGTGGGTGGATTTGGCTACATCATCACAGCCACTTTCCTGCCAGTCATAGCGCGGCAGGCTTTGCCCCACTCGCATTGGCCCGATTTACTCTGGCCTCTGTTCGGCATCGGTGTTGCGATAGGTGCGCTGCTCGGTACCCGCATACCGATGCGCTACGACAACCGCCTGTTACTCGCGATTTGTTATGTGCTGCAAGCGATTGGAGTGATGATGGGAACTGCGTTGCCGACGGTATCAGGCTTTGCAATTGGTTGTCTGTTACTCGGCCTGCCATTCACCGCCATCACACTTTTCGCGATGCGCGAAGCACGGCGCTTGTATGGCGATCATGCGCGTAGCCTGATGGGTTGGTTGACAGCCGTTTACGGCTTGGGCCAAATTATTGGACCTCCGCTAGCCACTTATCTGGTAAAACGTACTGGGTCGTTCACAGCATCGCTCAGTGTTGCTGCCCTAGCGTTGCTAGCTGGCGCATGCTTGTTTGGAATGATGGTCTACAAGACGAAAAAAGCGCAAACCTGATAATAAAAATCCTGGCAGAATATTTTGCCAGGATTTTTTTACTCAACCATCAAGCGTATTGCTAATGCCATTAGCGCTATCAGTTATCGCTATTGTTGAGCGTCGGTTTTAATCGCCACAAAACGCTGTGTGATTTTTCCGTCGCGTTCGATCTCTTCAAAAAAAACGCTGCGGGGCCGCGTCCAGATTGCGCCATTCGCCGCGCGATAGACGATCATCGTCACCGTCGGATCAGACTCCAGCGTGGCTTCGCAAATGAAGTCATAAATGCCACCTTTAAAATGCCGATACTGCATTAGTATCCTTTCCAAATTTTTTAAAAAATATCAACGGAATGCAGGCTCGCTAAAACTACGTAGCTTGCGACTATGTAATTGCTCGACGCCTTGATTACGCAATAATTCCAACGCCTTGATCCCTATTTTCAAATGTTGATTAACCCGTTGTTCATAAAAGCGATTTGCCATTCCAGGCAATTTTATTTCACCATGCAACGGCTTATCGGAGACGCATAGTAACGTGCCATACGGTACTCGAAAGCGGAAGCCATTTGCGGCAACAGTGGCGCTTTCCATATCCAGCGCGATGCTCCGACTTTGGTTAAAACGTAACAACGGCACTCTGTGATCGCGCAGTTCCCAGTTGCGATCATCGACCGACGCCACGGTGCCGGTACGCATGATGCGCTTGAGTTCGTACCCTTCCAACTGCGTGATATGTGCCACTGCATCCTGCAACGCCAACTGAACCTCGGCCAATGCCGGGATCGGCACCCAAAGTGGCAAGTCATCATCCAGGACATGATCATCCCGCACATACGCATGCGCCAATACATAATCGCCCATGCGTTGTGATGCCGCCAAGCCCGCGCAATGTCCGAGCATAATCCAGCCATGCGGTCGCAACACTGCGACGTGATCGGTAATCGTCTTGGCGTTGGATGGTCCAACGCCAATATTAATCAGCGTAATACCTGTACCGTCGCCACGTTGCAGGTGATAGGCTGGCATTTGGGGCTGACGCGCAGGTGCGATCCCCGTGATGGTGCGATCCGCAGGCAAGTCATCCAGATTAGCGTTCCAGGTTGTCAGATCGCCGGGCTCGACAAACGCGGTGTATTGCTGACGATAGGCGCGCTGCTCAGGATCGTCGGTCGCTTGCATCAATTCGCGTCCCATGCGGATAAATTCATCAACATAAAACGCATAGTTAGTAAACAACACATAACGTTGAAAACGATCCGGCGAGGTCGCTGTGTAATGCTTCAGACGATGTAGCGAATAGTCGATGCGTGGCCCGGTAAATAACGCAAGCGGATGTGGCTCGCCCGGTAGCGGTTGATAGGTGCCATTAACAATCCGATCATCCATTGACGCCAGATCAGGCAAATCGAATACGTCTGGAAGATGGCGCAAATGTTCCGGGTCCAGATTACCCTCGACGTGAATGCCTTCAGAAAAAGCAAAATGGACGGGAATCGGTAATTCACTGACGCCAATTTCCAGCGGCACGTCGTGATTGTCGCGCAACAATTTGAACTGACTAACCAGATAATTGGTATATAACGAAGGCCGCGTCAACGTGGTCTGATAAACGCCTGGGCCGGCAACAAATCCAAACGATTGACGGGTATCCGCGCGCGTATTGATTTCGGTCGTAATACGCACAAATGGATAACAGGCACGCACCCGCCCCGGTAAAACTTCGCCGCTGGAAAACCGCTTAAAAGCATCCCGCAACAACGCGGTGTTATGTTCGTAGATGGCGCAAACACGCTCAACGGCGGCTTGTGGGTCTGTAAATTTTTCAGTTTTGAACATTGCTTCTCCCTAGATACCTGCATACCCAAATTTCTGAATACTCGAACAGGTCAAATGATAAAAAATCACATTAAAAACTTTGCCTGCACAGCGGCCTGACCGAACGGAGCAATTTCAATCGGTCTGTTTTGATTCTACTGGGATTGCCGATATTCTGACAGCGCCATATCATTAAACGCACATAAATTGTCGAGAATAGTCCTAGGACTAATCCAGACACGATTGCCAAGCGATCAAACGACCAAAGCAGCAGCGCGCGCCGCTTTCCACATCATCGTCTCAATTGCGACAATATGATGACATCCGTCTAAACGCTCACGTCGCTGAAAGCGCCCAATCAGCCGCCGCGCGCGCGTGGATACTAGCAGTATCAAACAGTGGCACCTCTGAATCCTGTGGCCCGACCAGAAGCGCTATCTCGGTACAGCCAAGAATAATTGCTTGCGCGCCCTGCGTCACCAGTTTGGCCATCACTTTGCGATACTCAGCCCGGGAATCAGCAACAATTTTCCCAAGGCAGAGTTCTTCATAAATGATTCGGTGAACCGTTTCCCTGTCCTCGAACGTTGGGATCAGCACTTTAAGCCCATGCTGTGTACACAGTCGGTCGCGATAAAAATCCTGTTCCATCGTGAAGCGGGTACCAAGCAGACCGACCGTCGTAATCCCCGCTTGTTTGATTTGATGAGCGGTTGGATCCGCAATGTGAAACAAAGGAATGCGCACGGCTACCTCGATGGCAGGGCTTATCTTGTGCATGGTGTTTGTACAAAGAACTAAAAAGTCGGCACCAGCCAATTCAAGCGAGCGTGCGGCGCCAGCAAGCAACGCTCCTGCTGCGTCCCAATTTTCCACGTGCTGCAACTGTTCGATATCGTGAAAATCGACGCTATACAAGATGATCTTTGCAGAATGCAAGCCACCCAGACGCTCTTTAATCGCCTCGTTGATCTGACGATAATACGGCACAGTCGATTCCCAACTCATGCCGCCGATTAAGCCAATGATTTTCAATCGAAACCCCTTAAAGTGGAAACAGTCAGCGCTTATTGGAGGTGCGTCCTCGTTGATTGTGGCGCATACACTGTTTTAAAAACATAACAGGCTTAAATGCAAACCGACATAGGCTTGTTTGACTTAATACCTAGCAGTTAAGTTACTGCATAAAATCGTACTTGCCGCCTGTTTTGATCGCACGCAAATAAGCAGGCCGCGCATGAATCCGCTGCAAATAGGCCATCAGGCGTGGGCGCGTCTTATCTAAACCGGCACGCATATTCGCCGCCTCTAGCGGAAAACTCATTTGTATATCAGCTGCACTAAAATCCTCTCCAGCAAACCAGGTGCTTTTTCCCAGTTCGGCTTCCATGAAATTTAAATGCGTGACGAGTTGCGGATCAATGAAACTTTTTTGTACGCCGCCCGAAATCAGTCTGGCAAAAGGCCTCAAAAACGCCGGCATTGGCGGCTTCGGCAGGCGTTCGAAAATCAATTTCATCAGCAATGGCGGCATCGCAGAACCTTCTGCATAATGCATCCAATAGGTATAGCGTTGCGCATCTTTGCTCCCAATCGGCGGTTTCAGACGATCACCGCCATATTGCTGAATCAGGTATTCGATGATTGCGCCCGATTCTGCGACTGTATTATCGCCATCAGTAATCACCGGCGATTTCCCAAGCGGATGAATGGCGCGCAAAGATGGCGGCGCCAACATGGTTTTTGGATCACGCTGATAGCGTTTTACTTCATATTCCAGGCCGAGTTCTTCTAGCAGCCAAAGTACCCGCTGCGAGCGCGAATTATTCAAATGGTGCACAGTAATCATGGTTGAAGTTCCTGCGAAGTGTGGGCAATCGTTAGCTAGCGAAATCAATACGTTGTCCGATTATGCCATTGGAACACCGCTTTACAATAGCGCCACAGATGCGACCAGAATACAAAACATCCTTCACTGATCGCGTGGTGGTTCTATAATTAAAAGTAAGGACCAGCGCCGCCGCCGATCCCCGCGCTTGCAAATAAAGTCAACGCAAGAAAATATAAAAATTAAGGGAGAACACCATGCTGATCGACGTCGAAAAATCAACTTTATTGTTAGTGGATTTCCAGTCACGCCTGATGCCTGCGATTCATCAGGGTGAAACGGTCACAGCGCAAGCGGTGCGTCTGGGCCGCATCGCGCAATTGGTCAACGTGCCCATCATTGGAACGGAACAGAGCCCAACCAAACTTGGCGGGAATGAAGATGCTATTAAGCAACTGTGCCAGACGACTGTCAGCAAAATCCATTTCAATGCCTGCGCAGACGGATTGCTAGGTATCCTGCCGCGCCCGCGGCGACAAATTATCATAGCGGGTTGCGAAGCGCATATTTGCATGCTGCAAACGGCACTCGGCCTGCTGGCGCACGGTTTTGTGGTACGGGTTGTGGTTGATGCCGTCGGATCGCGCCGGGAAAGCGACCGCGACGCCGCACTGGCGCGGTTACAGCAAGCCGGGGCGCAACTCGTTACGGTCGAAATGGTGGCTTACGAATGGGTACGCGATAGTGAACACCCGGCTTTTCGTCAACTATTGCCGTTGATCAAGTAGCCCGCCACTGGTAGGTTGGTGCTGACCCACCATCACGCTTAAGGCCGGCCGAAAAATTCCAGCATTAGGAATGCCTGCAAAGCCTGGGCGTCAGTTTCTCTGGCTGACAGCGTGATGACCCGCCCCAATCGTTGCGAGTCCCACTGGAAGTCGCCCGGATAGCGCTTGCGAATCAGTTCGATCATGCTCTTTATAATAGCGGCATTGATATCGCCATTTAAACCAGCATCCACATCAATCGTCTGACGGCGGCTCTCGCGGGCGGTTGCGCCCCACCCACGGAATACGTATTGCGCGACGCGTGGCCCTTTGCTGATGATCTGGAATATTCCGCCACCGCCTTCGCCTTTACGCGCTAAAAATTGAATATTCGCCTTTGCAACCGCATTATCAGCAGGTGCATTGCTTTCTGCTGGCGCACCCGGATCAGGGTCAGGGCGTCCCTCGGCTTCGGCTTCAGCACGTCGGCGATCACGGGCGGAGTTGAGCATCGTGCTCATATCCATTTCTGGCGGCGCGGGTTTAATCGTATCGGTCGGTGACGTTGCCTGTATTGGCGAGGGTGCAGGCGTTATCCGCGCTGTCGAGGTCGGACGCGTTGGGCGACGTAAAGGACGTGCGGCGAGTTTAGGCGGTGTTTTAGGCCGAACAACCGGCTTGGCGGGCGGATGCGGCACGGCTTTCGGCTGCGGCAACGAAACCACTCTGGAAGGTGTCTCCTGCTTACTTTTTATAAGCGAAACCACCAGCGGCGCGGCGTCTGGCTTCAGAGGCGGCACATCCTCATCCATCTGAAACCATACAAACGTCAGCAGACCCACATGAAGTAAAACCGACAAGGCAATACCGATCACTGTCCTGCGCCGTGCACGTACTTTCAGCGAACTGGTTGTTTGCGTTGTCTTTTTACTCATTTTACCGATGGAGGTCAACTGCCCCTGATGGGGACCGAACAAATGTTATTCGAAATGTCTAAGTAAATCCGAAAAATGGATTTTAAACAATTCGCAAAAATTCTTCACGTTAAATTGTGAAACATAGTGTAGCTGCGTGCTCAGCCCCTAAATGGGCCTAAAAAATGATTACACCAACGAAAATTTCCATCAATCACATCCTCACCAGGTTTTTCTCCCTGCAATAAACGCTAAAAAAGTTAGGAACGTGGTGACTATTGAACAATTCGGACATGATAGTAGCAGAGGAAACTCTTGAAAAAATTCGGTCGTAGGATCGATGTCGAAATAACATTGCTTTAATACGGAATTTACTGAGAAGTTAGCTATCTTGGGATTTTTTGGAATGCCGACGTGAGACCGCTTAACCCTGCCTGGAATAGGAAAGTATACGCTAGTCGCGGCATCCAACGATCTGACGCCGGAATTGGAAGCTATCTATTTGATCAAGGGCAAACAAAAAGTTGATGCGCATCACCCTGATGTGGGAAGGAGAAGCCAAAAAACACGACGATGATCGCTAAATGAAGCAATCTCCGTTTTCTCTGATATTTATGTTATACGGGTGACCCATGAAATCGCGCCGCGCAGGTCCGACGGACTTCTGGCGAGCCTGCGATCATTGACTACCAGCCAACGCCAGCGCAAGAACGCACGCGACATGCATCGCTTCTCCCTCGGTCCCGTCATGAATCTGATGACGGCAACTGGTCCCGTCGGCCACGATAATCGCGCCTTTACCCGCCTTGCGCACCGCAGGAAGCAATGCCAGTTCCGCCATCGCCAGTGATGCTTCATAGTGCTCCGCTTCGTAACCGAAACTTCCTGCCATTCCGCAACAGGACGACTCCACCACCGACAATTGAACTTCGGGAATCCATTTTAGGACAGTCTGCACCGGACTAAAAGCATCAAATGCCTTTTGATGACAATGACCGTGCAGCAATACTTTGTTAGTCGGTAGCGGTTTCAGGTCCAGCGTGAAGCGCCCCGCCTTTTGCTCTTTTACCAAAAACTCTTCAAGTAAATAAGCGGAGCCTGATAACTTCTCTGCCTCCTCGCCGTAACCATAGCTCAAAAACTCATCGCGCAGCGTGAGCAAACAGGACGGTTCCAGACCAATTATCGGTACACCCCGATTAACAAACGGCATCAATGCATCCAGACTACGCCGCGCCTCGGCCTTTGCCTCTTCGACTAATCCCGCAGATAAATAGGTCCGACCGCAACATAACGGTCGCTGACCGGGAACAATATTAAACCGCACGGTATATCCAGCGGCTTCCAGAACCTGCTGTGCGGCAACAGCGTTCTCCGACTCCATATAGTTATTAAACGTGTCCACAAACAAGAGAACTTCTTTACGCTGATGGACGTCCGGCGTACTCGTTTTTGCATTGCCCAAAAACGATTTTCGGAAGCGTGGAAAGGACCGCTGCGGTGCCAATCCCAGCGATTTTTTTATCCACCCGGAAAGATACGGAACCCCTTCTATCAGCGCCAGCGCTCCGCCAACGTTACGCATATACGGCGCATAGCGTGGCATGAAAGCAACCAGACGATCGCGTAGTTGCAGACCGTTTTTTCTGGTCCATGCGGCGCGCGCTTCAATCTTGATCTTAGCCATGTCCACGCCGGTTGGGCAATCGCGTTTACATCCCTTGCAAGAAACACACAGATCTAATACTTCCTTCACTTCCTCACTAGCAAGACCGTCCTCTCCTAACTGACCAGACATTGCCAAACGTAAAGTGTTAGCGCGACCGCGCGTCACATGCTTTTCGTCTTTGGTAATACGATAACTTGGGCACATTGTTCCTGCATCGAACTTACGGCAATGGCCATTGTTATTACACATTTCTACCAACTTGGCCAATCCGCCTGTGCGATCATCGCCAGTGCCGGGCGCAGTCTCTTCGCCTGTAAGCGGATCACGGTTGACGTTCCACTGTGACCAATCAAGTGCGGGAACCAAAGACAATTCACGGTAACCCGGCGCGTAACGGAAATTTCTACGGTCATCCATTTTTGGTGGACGAACGATTTTATCGGGATTGAAGCGATTCTCAGGATCGAACAAATCTTTGATTTCGGCAAAGGCTGCATTCAGTTTTGGCCCATATTGCCACGCCACCCACTCACCGCGACAGAGTCCGTCGCCGTGCTCTCCTGAGTACGCGCCTTTGTATTGGCGCACCAATGCCGATGCCGCTTCGGCGATTTCGCGCATGTCCTTTGCGCCCTCTCGCCGCATATCCAGAATCGGCCGAACGTGCAGGGTTCCTACGCTGGCATGCGCGTACCACGTGCCTTCCGTCCCATATTGATGAAAGACTTCAGTAAGTTGACTTGTGTACTCGGCCAGATGTTCAAGCGGCACAGCACAATCTTCGATGAAGGACACTGGCTTGCCATCGCCCTTCATGCTCATCATGATATTTAATCCCGCCTTGCGTACTTCCCACAAAGCTTTCTGTTCACCAGCCTGCGACATCTGCACCACTGAACCGGGCAAATGCAGATCGCTCATCAACTCCGCCAGCGCAGATAATTTTTTCCGCTGCACATCCAGATCTTCGCCCGAAAACTCAACCAGCAAAATCGCTGCGGGCTTTCCTATCAATGCCTTTTCTATCACTGGACGAAACGCCGGATTACTGATCGCCAGATCAATCATCGTGCGGTCTACCAGCTCCACAGCGGTCGGTCCAAGCTTGACGATGTGCTGCGCCATATCCATGGCTTGATAAAAGGTGGGGAAATTCACCACGCCCAATACTTTGTGTTCCGGTATCGGCAGCAGAGCTAACGTGATCTGTCGGGTATAGGCCAACGTGCCTTCAGAACCCACGAGAATCTGCGCCAGATTAGCCATGCCATCATCGGTATACGCCCGTGGATTCTGGCAATCAAAGATATCGATGTTATAACCGGCCACGCGACGCAAAACCTTTGGTGTGCGTTCAATAATTTCATCTCGCTCACGTTGCGCAATCCGTTGCAGACCCAGCACGATGTCGTGCAGGCGCCCGCTATCGGGCATCTGATCCAGCCGGCCAAACCGACCTTGCACGCCATCGGCAAGTACCGCGTCGATTGCCAGCACGTTATGTACCATATTGCCGTATTCAATCGAGCGCGAACCGCAAGAATTGTTACCCGCCATGCCGCCCAATGTACATTGGGCCGCGGTCGATACATCGACAGGAAACCATAACCCATGCGGTTTTAACCACGCATTCAGATGATCGAGCACAATTCCCGGCTCGACCGTGACAGTGCGCGCTTCCAGATCAAAGTCAATCACATTATTGAGCCACTTGCTGTTATCAATAATCAGCGCGTCACCGACTGTTTGCCCGCACTGACTAGTGCCAGCACCCCGCGCTAAAATCGGCATCTTATGGCTACGCGCGATGTCGAGTGCCAGCAAGAGATCCTTCTGATCGCGCGGCACGACCACTCCGATCGGCATGATTTGATAAATGGAGGCATCCGTAGCGTATCTGCCACGGTCTGCTTTTCCAAACAAAACATCACCACGCATTTCACGCTTCAATAGAGTCGCTATTGCCGAACCATTACCACTGCTTGGTGGAGCGAGGAAAATAGGCTTAATCAACATAATTGGACTCACGATATAAATAAAAAGCCACAAGCAAGCAACGTCAAAGCGCGGTCAAAATTAGCTTTAGACTGGCGCTAAAAAATTGCCTAAATCAGTTCGAAAGTAACGGCAGGAAGTCCAGCAATTTCACCAGCCACCGTGCCGCCTTTTGTAGGAAAATCCACGCCAGTATAAGAACCCGTGGTGATGATGGTCCCGGCTAACAATCCTAGCCCTTTCTGGCTGCAATGATTGACTAGCCAGCTTAACAATCGCCGCGGATCACCAGCCGGATTTTGACCGACTCCGCTAAACAGAGGAACGCCGTCGAGACGCAAATCAACAACCGGATTCAACGTAGAAAAATCCCCACGGTATGCGACCATCTGACCAATCATCAATGCACCGTGATTTTGCAAGTCTGCAAGCTGGACTAGCTTGGGCGCATCGCGCCAACCATTTACCCGGCTTGAAACGATCTCAATGGAAGCACCAAACCCGCTGATACTTTCTAATACTTCTTGCTCTGGAATCGGCTCAGATTGCGGCAAGAAATCCCTGTTAAATGAAAAGAATATCTCCAGTTCAAGACCAAGCACGGGATAGTCTTTTCGCGCAATTGAAACAGGTGTTGAAGCAGATGCCGCATAGATGCGCAGCTGTGGCAACGGCGCGCCCTGAATCGGTCCGATATCGGACTTCGCTCCGATTTTCCACCCGCCGATGCTGACATGACAGTTCTTCAGAATGCGTTGCTGAACCGCGTAAGCGCGGTCACTATTCTCTGGTTCCAGCGCTGCTGGTACCGATATTGTGGTGTTGCCGTTATACGCGACGCTCAAGATATCGGCTAACGCATTTACAGAATCAGTCGCAGAATCGGTCGCGGATATTGTGCTCATAAAATCTCTCTACATTAGATGGTGGATGGTTGAATGGTCGGATGAAACGAGCGGGAAAACGTGCAAAACATTATTCCTGCCACGCTCACCCCGGACGTCATATTGCCACCTAATCATCGTACGCGTGCAGACTAAACCTGCACTTTGGATGCCATCGTCGCCTTGAGCCCATCGGCCGAGGCAAACTTCGCCTCTGGCTGCATACGGAACGCCAGCACCACACCTACCGCCATCAAGATCATGCTGCCGACAAATGGCAATTCCCAACTACCATATCGGTCAATTAAATAGCCCGACAAAACCGGTGAAATAATCGCTGCCAGTGCCGAACCCGTATTCATCATGCCGCTGGCTGTACCCGCCGATTCGGGGGCGATATCCATTGGAATAGCCCACATCGGACCAATCGTCATTTCCGCAAAGAAGAAGCCCGCGCTGAGACAGATTATCGAGACATAAAGGTTATGGGTAAAGATGATCGGCAGCAACGACAACAAGGTGAGCAACATACAGACAGACACCATGTAACTTCTGGCGATCTTCAGATTGCCGGTGCGTATCAACAATTTATCGCTGACAATCCCGCCCAGCGTATCGCCGACGACACCGGCAAAAAAGACGCTGGAGGCGAAGATAGCGGATTTCTTCATGTCGAGGTTATAGCTGTGCAAAAAGTACTGCGGAATCCAGCTCAGGAATAACCACAACGTCCAGCCATAGCAAAAATACACAATAGTGACAGGCAACATTCGCTTAAAGAGCGGCCCCCACGGCGTTTTGGTATTGCCTGTTTTGGGCGCTGGCATCGCAGCCAATTCTTCGGGCGTTATGCGCGGGTGCTTGGTGGGATCTTCGGTAAATACAAAAGCCCATACAAGCACCCAAACCAGGCTTAACGCGCCGCAGATGTAGAACGATTCTCGCCATCCGTATTGCACCATGACGAAAACGATTGCCGCTGGCGCGGCTGCGTTACCGATACGGGCGAATGCGTGCGTAATACCTTGCGCAAATCCGCGTTTCTCTTTCGGTATCCAGCGTGCCATCGCTGAGGTCGCGGCGGGAAATGTTGCGCCCTCACCCAATCCGAGCAAAAGACGCGCCAACAATAGAGACGTCAGACCGCCAGCAAAGCCGGTCAGAATGGTTGCAATGGCCCACAAAATACCGCAATAAATCAGCGTTCGCTTCGCGCCAAATTTGTCGCTGACCCAGCCGCCAATAATTTGGAATACAAGGTAAGGATAAGCAAAGGCGGAAAAGACTAGACCGATTTCGGTTTTAGAAAGATTGAACTCTTTGCCGAATCCTGCCGCGGCGGTACTCACATTCACACGATCCAGATAAGTGATGAAATACATCAGGCAAAGCATGAGAAGCACGATGGTGGTCGCGCGAAAGCGTAGGTGTTTCAAGGTTGTCTCCAATATGTATTGGTCGTCAAGCTAAAGCGTTTTTTCTTGCCGCTCACCATAAATCGTCTCTGCGATTTTGTGGTCAACGGGCAGCGTCGCTAATGGAGCACGTGGGCTGCTTGGTTCGGGCAGTAATGATGTGACTTATGGTTTGTGGTTTGTGGCTTGTTATGTGCCCGCTTTCAGCATGGATGCGCTCTTGTGCGTGGAGAGATAATCCATCGCCGCCAGGACGCCACTACCCGCCAATGTCACGCCAGCAAGTTTCAGCCCCATTTCGCAACCGGAAAGCGTCGCCATTAAGGTCAAATCATTGGCTTCGCCCAAGTGACCGATGCGGAACATACGGCCTTTCATCTTGCCTAGTCCGGTACCCAGCGACATATCAAAATTTTCATAGATCGTCTTGCGAATCGCATCCGCATCAAAACCAACTGGTGTCATCACGCCGGTCAGCACGGGCGAATACACGGCGGGATCAGCGCACTGCACTTCCAGTCCCCACGCCTGAACTGCTGCACGACATGCCGCGGCAAGACGCTGATGGCGTGCAAACACGTTATCAAGACCCTCGCCCAAAATCATATCCAGTGCCTCGGACAGCGCATACAAAAGATTGGTATTGGGGGTGTACGGCCAATAGCCGGTTGCGTTCATTTCTATGATGTCGGTCCAATCCCAAAAAGCACGCGGTAATGTAGCTTGCTTTCCCACCGCAATGGCTTTTTTTGAGACAGCATTGAAGCTAATCCCAGGTGGCAACATCAACCCTTTTTGCGAACCTGAAATGGTCACGTCGACGCCCCATTCATCATGCCGATAATCGGCCGACGCCAATCCTGAGATCGTATCAACCAACAGTAATGCAGGATGGCCTGCGGCGTCGATTGCCTTACGCACGGCCGCGATATTGGAGGTCACGCCGGTCGACGTTTCGTTGTGCACCACGCACACCGCCTTGATAACATGGCGCGTATCTTCGCGCAGCCGCGCTTCGATCAAATCGGCCTGCACACCAAGTCGCCATCCCTCCACGCCCGGCAGACCAAGAAACTCCGGCTTAAGACCTAACGCCTCCGCCATTTTTTTCCACAGCGTCGCAAAATGCCCGGTCTCGTACATCAGCACCGCGTCACCCGGACTAAGCGTATTGGTCAATGCTGCTTCCCACGCGCCAGTCCCGGACGCGGGATAAATAATAACCGGCTGCTCGGTTTTAAAAATCTTCTTGATGCCCGCCAATACTTGCAAGCCTAACGCACCAAATTCAGGCCCGCGATGATCGATAGTGGGATAACTCATCGCCCGCAAGATACGGTCTGGAACAGGACTTGGGCCTGGAATTTGCAAGAAATGACGACCGGCTGGATGGAAATCAAGTGTTAGCATATGTGCCTCTAAAGTATTTTGAATTTTGAATACAAAATACTTTATCAGCCAAAATACAAAACGTAAAGTAAACTTTCTGTTGAGGAGAATTGAGCCATACGGTACTAATTTAATAAAAATGTAAGATTTATAGGGTTATTAGCGGAAAGATATCCTACTTTCTACCTATCTTGGATAACACAATTTTCGGGCAATTCCTCACTTGATGATAAAATTGCGGGATAGAGAATAGGATTTTTTGAATGAAAAATACAATTGAGGGCGAAGTTGTCTTACCAACGCAACCCTTGCTACCCAAATTAGAGCGTCAGCGACTGCACGATACGGTGGTCGAGCATTTGCGCAACCTCATCGTCGAGGCCGTTCTTATACCTGGCATGAAACTCAACGAGCGAGAGCTTTGCGAAACCCTAGGCATCTCTCGCACGCCGCTGCGTGAGGCAATGAAAGTGCTCGCAGCAGAAGGCTTAATTGAGATATCCCCCAATCGCGGCGCGTCGGTATCAAAGATGACAGAAAGCGAAATCTGGGAAACATTTGAGCTGATGAGTGGCATTGAGGCCTTCTCGGGAGAGTTGGCTTGTGAGCGGATTACCGCGGTTGAGCTAGCCGAAATCAAAGCGCTTCATTACGCGATGCTGGCTTGTAAAGCGCAAAATGACTTACCGGGCTATTACGTGCGTAATCAAGAGATACACGACCGCATTAATGAAGCAGCCAAAAACTCCGTACTGCGACAAACCTATCTGGGCCTGAATCGACGTCTCAAAGCGTTGCGCTTCAAATCAAATTTTCAAGCACAAAAATGGGACAACGCCGCACATGAACATGGCGAAATGATCGAGGCACTTGAAGCTAGAGATGGAAAAAGACTCTCAGCGATATTGCGCAGTCATCTCCTCAGCAAGCGCGATGCAGTGCTGAGTATTCCGTCCTAAATATTTCAGATTTGCAAAAGTTGGCTTTGCCTGTCAGAGCCAATAATCGGACCATCCGCAAGAACCTCCTCACAGCACTACCTCAAAAAAGCCGCAGCTTTTTGAAGACTTCATGCCGGTTATACGTGACGGCTATACATAACTGCTGCCATCTCACCTCTCATCCGCATTCAATTTTGTCCAAGCTTACCGAGCCAAAGCGACTACACGCCGCGACCATCAAAAATATAGAAGAATCTATTTTTATACGCGATTACTCTTGAACGATACGGACAATAATTTCAAGATTTATCTTGGATACATTCTGGATAGACTTTTACATGAACATGAACATTATTATTATAATAATAATGAAAATATAAGTCTCACTCTTTCTAATATCCCATTATTAATGGCGGAAACATACTATTAATTTATATAAAAAAATTCCCTCGTTACGCTGACGAGATTATTCTCCCGCATAAGATTTATCTCCCATAATAAAATCGCCTCATATCAGATTAATCTTAATCATTGACACGGTAACGCCTTCACCATCAAATAAATATTTTATGAATAGTGTGTTTTACACATATAACGACCAAAGCGTATTTGTCGCAATTATTAAAATAATTTAAAATCCGCTTTTATAAATATTTATATTTCACATGAGCATATATTTTAGACAATATAAACTATTAACATTTTATATAACCGGCAAATATGTAGCCTTTAAATCCCGCTAATATCCATTTCACACACCCCATTGCAAAATGGCGCATATCACGTCACGCGACCGTAACACCCATCCCAGGAATCAAATAAGACAATGAAAATCGTATCCAATCTGAAACGCCCCGCTTTGCGCATCCTTCCGCTGGCAATCGTGATGACATTCATCTCCAACGCGGCCTATGCTGATGCTGGAGATCTAAAATGGTTACATAAACCGAGTACTGCTGCGACGTTCACACAGTTTCAAGACATAGTAGTGGATGCACAAGGCGATTTATATACCGGTATGAGTAAGTTGCCTCGAACTGATAGCGCAGCGCCAAATGCATACGGCCTACTTTCATTCAAAGGCGCAAGTAATAAATTCGAACAAAAATGGGAACATATTTACCAACTTGATAGCACCGGCAGCCACGGAAAATCGTTTAATAACTTATTACTTAAAGATGATGTCATCGTCGCAAAAAAAGAGGATCACACAGAGTTACTGTTCATTGATCGCATCTCCGGTAAAATTATTCAAAGTACCACACTGCCAGCCGATGATATCGAGAATGTCGGGGTAAAAAGAATGCGGGCAAACGCTGGCGCGTTAGGCATGGATGAAAGACTGTATTTCAACGGCTGCCAGGCGGTGACAGATACATTAGCCTTTCATAAGCTATACAGCGTCGGCTTTGACGGCCATATTAAGTGGCAACAACAACTTGACGAGGTAGCCTGCACTTTCGAGAAGGGTGGAATCAGGCTTGGATACGTTCCACTCTCGCCGATTGTCGGCGCAGATGGTGCCGTACATATCTCGACACAGGTAACTGATTCACCATTGACTGAATTCGGCGAAGGCACGGTATTTAAAGGACACGTCCACACATTTCATCCTGATCGGGATCAAATCACAGCCGCCGGCAAAGAACTTCCGGTGCGCTTGCTCCAACCGGTGATGGGTGACCACGATATCGTGTATTCATTAGGCTACCGCCAGAGCAATCCTGACAATCCTCACCTTCCCCCTACCGCTGACTACAAGCCTGGTGAATATACGCTTTATGCCATTTATCCGGATCAATCATTTAAGTCTCTGCTCAGTTTTAAAAGGGCAAAAGCGTATATCGGTTACGAAGGGGTCGCCGAGCCGATTATCGCGGGATCACGGATTTACTTCCCTTTCGATGTAAAGAAGAAGGGAGAGTATTACGGTGCTATCGCCGGGCTGAAACTAAACGCACAGGGCGTCGGCCAAGGTCCTATCTGGATTTATCAGTTCAAAGACAATCCAGATATGAGTAATGCAACTGTCGCTGCGACCCCGGTCGTCAGCCAGGGTAAACCAGAAGAAGGTATTCCAGGCACAGTCTATGTTGCTTCTCAAGACGGCCTCTACGCGCTCAATGCCGCCACAGGCGAGCCTATCTGGAAAAAATTGGGCGCCGATTATTCTGGCATCAAGCAATTGACACTAGGCTTGGATGGCACACTATATGCGGTTTATTCCCGCGCCATTATGGCTATTGAAGGCGACGGTACACCGCTGGCGAAAGGTCCATGGCCTAAAACCCGCGGTAATCTGGCCAATACCGGCCAAGTGCTCAAAAGTATCAATGAGCCGATCATTAGCCGGCCCTGGATCAAGGCTGGACAGATCAATGCAACCAGTGACTTACCGATTGGCAGTATGGTAAATGTTACCGCGACAGCGCCTAACGCCAAACCAACGAGTATCGACATCATCTTGCCTAGCGGTAGTAATACCCATTATCGCTGGCCCAAGTATGTCGCCGATCAACTCAATAACACCACGCAATTCCGCGCAGGCGTCCAACAGAAAGATGGGTCCTTTGCACCGCAATATAGCCAGTATCTCAACGTGATCTGGTCGCAAGCAAAAGATGCAAAAGTAACGGTGACGGTAAACCCGGCAACTGACGGTGCGCCAACCTGGAAAAACGCCAGTGCGATCACCTCAACCGGCGACCTGAAGATCGGCAGCAACGTGCGCATTACACTGACCGACCCAGAAGGCCATCAAACCCAAAAATCATTCGCAGTGACAAAGGGCGCAAATGGTCATTATGAATGGCCGAAACATTTGGCGGACTTTATCAATAGCGAGTTTGTTACCTTGCGTGCCGGTGAAATGATTGGAAAAGATAAATTCACGACGTTGAAAAGTCAATACCGCAACACGTTATGGGTCCAACCCGGCTATAACGCCGAATTAACATTCAATAACTAAGTAACTAAGCGCTGGTTTTATCGAGTGGCTTCCGGTTCATGCGGATCTGAAGCTGCTTAGTAGCGTCTAAGAAGAATGCCGAAATAGCAACGCCAGGATTGCTCGTCGCCATGCAAGCGAGTGGCATCGCCCATCTTTGAACCGTTATCGGTCAATCATTGATGGGCGATTTTTTTAGCGCAAAATAGAAATATATAACGAAAAAACAAAAAATTGAATGTATGCATCGTTTTGCAGCTAAACGTGAGCTTTCTGGCACTTTATCCACTTGTAGATTAATATAATTAATAAGTCCATTTATATACAAATAGGATTTCTAAGACTGTATTACACCCAAAGATAGCTACAGTTGCCCCTAAAAGACTGTCGAGCGCAGGGCTAAGAGCCTTCTTTAATATTGCCCGCGACTGGCATTTAAAAAACGACCAAGAAATCATTTTGCTAGGCAATCCTAGCCGTGCGGCCTATTTCAAGTGGAATAAAGCGCCCGAACGGCATTGCTCAGTCGCGATACCTTAGAGCGGATTTCTTATTTGCTAGGCATCTATAAATCCTTACAAATATTACTTCCAAATACTATTTCCGCTGATGCCTGGATTAGCAAGCCAAACAATACTCCTCTATTTGGCGGGCAAAGTGCGCTGGATCGCATGCTGTCAGGGAATGTGGCTGATTTGTTTGTGGTGCGCCAATATCTTGATGCTGCTCGTGGTGGATGGTCGTAATGCAATTGCCGGAGATGACACTCGATTGGCTTCCCTGATTCAGAATTATTTCAACCAGATTTCCTTCAATTTATATATTTGATCGCGTGGCCGAAGCCGCAGACTTTGACGCGCTCTATGAAATTGAAGCGATGACAAATCCGCGTATTCGAAATGAAATCGGCGAAATTTCTTTGGAACCAGAAAGTGAGCGCATATATGGGAATGGCAGCGGCCCCATCATGGTAGCCTTCACGCACCTCAACCCTGATGGAAGCCGGTTTTCGAATGGGAGTTATGGTGTTTTTTATGCGGCAAAAGAAAAAGAAACTACCATAGCAGAAACGAAACGTCATTTTGCAGCCTTTATGCTGGCAACACATGAGGAGCCGATTTACCTTCAAATGCGTCTTTACCAAACGCGAGTTAAAGGTTTGGTGACAGATTTATTTCCCGACAAAGACACCCATCCAGAGATATTTTCACTGAAGAGTTATTTATCTTCCCAATCATTAGGAAAAGAAATCCGTGAAAGTGGCTCGAATGGGATTTGCTACCCAAGTGTAAGACGAGAAAATGGTACCTGTGTCGCGGCATTCAAAACTGCCATTTTGAGTGAATGCAACCATGCCGCCTACCTGGAATATCATTGGGACGGAAAAGAAGTTAACTATGTGACGGAAAGAATTGAATAGCTTATACCGACTCATCCGGTAAGGATTTTATTTCTTGCATACTCATGCTGCTTTTCCGAACACGTCCATTGGAACAACTTATAAAAGATGTCATCTTGCGGTCCAACTATGGTGCCCGTTATCGGACGGGCCTGCCAATCAGCAGCAGCATCGCCAAATGGGAGTGAATCTGGTTGTTAGCCACCGCATGGCCAAATATCGCCAGATGCGCTGGACCGACGAACGCGCGCACTGCCTGGTGCAGGTCAGAGTAGCGGTTCTCAATGGTGAACTGTCGCCCGCCAATCTCGGCGTCTTCGGTGTCAGATCAACCTCGGCCAGCGATTTGCGTAAGCCCCGCGCGAACGACAGGTCATTTCAACAGCACGGGCAACCAACTCATCTCCCCACCTTTTGCAGGCTCTCCTGGGCTGGCCGCTACCAGTCCGATCAGCCACACGCGATATTGCATTGGCCTGTTGACTTGCGGCGTTGACTTTGCCGCAGCTAATGATCCATTCCTTAGCGCCAGCACAGATCAATTAATAGCCGTAATTCTTGGCCACCGTATTACCTAAATACCCGCCACCAACTACACCTGCAACGGTCGCAAGCGTACGACCGTTTCCGCCGCCCACCTGATGTCCCAAGAGTCCACCGATCACCGCGCCGGTAGCTATCCCCAACGGACTCATTTGTGACACCGGACTGGCTTGAGCTACTTGGCGGGACTGTTGGATCGGCGCTTCATATTGGGGTGTCCGTTCGGCCTGTGCATAAGATGAATCATGATGCCGATAAACATGATGGACTACCGTTTTTTGTTTAGTCATACTGGGCGTCGGGGCAACCTGATATCCCGCCACCGCAGGTGAAGCCACTGGCTGCATGTATTGGTAACCGTTGGGTGTCTGTACTAAGACCGGTGCGCCCGCCGGCAATGCCGCGGGAACCGACATCGCCATCTGTGCGGCAGGCGTTGCTACTGGCGCTTGCGATCCCACTGCATTCCCGTGAGAATTCGGTAGCAAGCCCGCAATCGCTGCGACGCCAAGCAGACTTGCCAAGATAACAGATCCTGCCGCGCCGGCGACTAATGGATGCATACGCGGTGTTGATTGACTGACTTCCATTTGATACTCCAGAGAACGTTGAGAGTGATTTTATTGTACGAACGTATCGGTCACTTACACAGCGAGATTGTGTATCAGGTGTTTCGAATTGCAACACGGGCACGCCTAACCCAATGCATGCAAACTCTTGGCTATCTGGATGAGAAATCATGGCAGCCAGCGTTGCCAACAAGATCTTGACCGGCAGTGTAGGCAAGATCGATACCTCGCCCAGGCTGGCGCAGTGGCGGTTGGACGTGGCGTCAATCTTTTAAGGCCGCAGTATGGCTTGCTGCCCAAACGCAATGTCAGTTATGTGGATGCGTCCTGAATCATACGGACAGCCGGGCGCGGCACGCTATCGGGTGACTGAGCGCTTACATTTATTTCACACGCATCACTTTGACGAAAACGCCATACACCAGCCGCTAAGATTGACCGGTCCTGCCACAATTTTACAAGTGCCAGTAACTGTATCTGGGGTGGACAAAGGCCTGAATGCAGCGCAGTCGGCGCACCTTTGACCATCCCTGGGATGATCTTGATAATTAAGCATTCCCTTACTCGCGGACCCCGCATTTGCGCACCGCGAGTAAATCGCGATAGGAATAATAACGATTGAGCCCAACATCACAGTGCTTTGACGGAGCATACTCCGGCGCGATATTGGTTTGGTCTTATTCATGACTTCTGCTCCCGATGTAATATCCAAAACGAGACTTGCTTCCCTAAATAGATTGGGCTTGCGCGAAGTGGGAAGCGACTGATGCTTGATAGTGCTTCTTAAAACATTAACCACGCGTAAAGGTAAAGGGTATTGTTGTCCTTAGCGTCCCTGAGCGTCGCGTCGTAATTAGATTTGGCCCCGTTGAACTTGGTGTAGCCCGTATACTGGAGTCCCAGTCGGACGTTCGCCTGAGGATCCCAATCGAATGTGTAGTGCGGCCAATAATTTAGTTCGACGATATACCCTCTTGTATCCGGCTTCCCATTAGTTGTCCCAAATCTTAAGAAGTCGGCGTCCCCTGCAACATTGAACCCGGCGACCGTAAAACCATAAGTCCGGTCTAGAAGGTAGGTGATCTTGGCGCGGGTAGAACGTTGGCTCGAACTGGGATTGTCATTTCTGTTGGGGAATCCGGATCGCCACTCCGCTTTTTCTTTGATCGTGGAAGCTTGAGCGGTGACGATATGGTGGGCATCTTTACTAAAATATTGGTATTGCGCGTCGAACCCCAGATCGCGGAATTGGTCCCCGGGGTTGATTCCATCCTGCCCTTTTAAGGAGACTGTTGTTCCAAAGTGGCCGACTGTTAAATTCTGGTTTTCATCGCCGAACGTATAGGTGATGCGCCAATAAGGATTAGACCCCGATAGCGATACCCTCTGATTATCGGGAGTGCCCGCGCGCAAGACCGAAAGCGGACCTTTCGCCGTCTGATAGGAGGTCGCCTCCAGATACAGCGAATCAAGCACGTATGCATATGCCCCAATCCCGGCGACCCGCGCACCCGATTCAAGAAACGTTGGAACGCCACGACCTGGGGCTGCAAGACTCGGGCTATAGTACGGATAGCTCCAGGCAGGTGTGGTATTCCAGACATCTTGAACGGTAGGGTTGTTATGCAATGTCACACCAAAAAACGTCGGTTTTTCATCTGTCCCAGCCATTTTCACAAAGCGCAGATCGGTGTTATCAAGCGCACTGTGCCCTGAAAAATTCCGGTTGTCCGATGTGCTGATGTTGTTGTAGGTCCATTGGATGAAACCCCCGGCGTTGTCGCTAAATTTGCCGCCAGAAAAGAGGCTGATAGCCTCTGCGACAAATTCGCGATTTTTCCCGAAAAGCTGATCGCCGGTCGATTTGTCAGTATTGTTTTTAATCGAATTAGCCGAAACGATCGCCATCAGAGAAAGTGGAATCTTCTAGCGTTCTCCCAGCGTATAGCCTCCCAGCTTAAATTTTCGGCCAAAGGGCGTTAGCTCAGGGTAAATAGTGTGACAGGACGCACACTTCAGACTTGTTTGTCTCGCAAAAAGAGGATTAGCTGCAACATCAGGTATAACTCCGTAAGCAGCAATTAAGCATAGCGCGACAGCGATGTGCTTTAAAATCACATGCGAATTATTCATTATGAATCCCCTTGGCGAGCGTCAAGTACCCTTGGCTATGAAGCGCGACGGTTGTCATCGTATTTTTTTATGAATCAAACATTAAACCAAGTGACCGCGTGTGATAAGGGGGGGATGTACTACATTTCATGGAGAGTATTCCCGCGATGCCCAAGAGAACTTGAAGCTGGTCGTCGCGTTGACTTTGTCGCATTAACAGAGAAAAATCGGACTGCTCGTAGTTTTTTGATCCAGCTTCAAACCGAACGGATTTGTCCTGCCAAAGCCTAAAATTGATCGGCAAACGACATCATATTTTCTGCTGTGACGATCATCTGTTCATTGCGAATCATGTGCATGAGTTTGATGCCGGCCAGTACGTTTTGAGCGGATCGCATTGATTTAAAATTTCGCATCGTTTGGTCGCGCGTTTGATAGCCCGATGGTGCTGCTCGAACACATTGTTGAGGTATTCGACCTGTCGAACGACAATCCGAATTTCTCTGCCAGCATTGATCTCATTGATCGCATTGATCGCGGCCTGGTTGGTACCGCTTTTATCCATCGTGACTTTTTCAGGAGCGCCATGCGTGTGCATGGCCTTGTCGAAAAGACGTTGTGCAGCCACTTTGTCTCGTTTGGCGGTCAATAGAAAGTCAATCGTGTTGCCTTCCTTGTCCATGGATCGATAGAGTCACTTCTAGACACTTTTGACTTCAATATAGGTCTTATCCCTCCGCTAGCCTCTACCAACTGGACGCTTGTATTTGCGGAATGCTTTTTCCAGCAGCGGTAAGAATTTGATCGCCCAACGATTGATCGATGAGTGATCAACAACCACGCCGCGTTCTTTCATCATTTCTTACAGGTGGCGGTAACTCAACGGGTAGGCTGCGTACCAGCGGACGCAGACCAAAATCACGTCGATTGGAAATCGCATTCCGTTAAATTTGAGCATCTCGATTCGTCCATTACTCTGGGACCCAGTAGTCTGCCTGATCGGCACGCAGGTTTGGATAATGCGACATATATGGACGCCCTCAGTTTGCCAAGCATTAAATCGATGATGAGTATAAGGGTAAGATTGCAGCCATATATTCGGACTTTCATTGAGGTTTGCGCCTCTGTCCCTGATGGAACTTGCTGGCCAGGTCCTAATCAGAACCACACGCTCGAAGCGCATGTCGCATTACAGGTTTTCCTGACCACGGTCTAACCTGGTTTGCCATCACTTCATCTCCAATTGAAGCCACTAATGCCGTGGTAGTGATGGGACCTATTCCAGGTATTTCTGCAAGTTTTCTGCTCATTTCTGAAGAACGGTGCCATTGTTGAATTTTCTCATCCATTTCATCGACCTGTTTATCCATGTCTTTCAAGTGATCATATAAACGTTGTAGCAGATCTCGAAAGCTTGCCGGCTAATCTGATTTTTCCCTGAGTTCCGAGAGGCGCCGGGCGATGTTCGCAATTGCTTGCAGAATAACTATGCCGAACTCCGACAACAATCCGCGAATTTGGTTTGCTTGAGCCGTTCTCACTTTGATAAAAGACTGACGCACTCGGTGCAATGACAGAACAGCTTGTTGTTCGTCCGTTTTTATTGGAACGAAGCGCATATTAGGTCGAGAAACGGCCTCGCAAATTGCTTCTGCATCGGCCATGTCATTTTTATTGGTCTTGACATAGGCCCACACAAATTGAGGAGCCATCAGTTTCACAGTATGTCCCATCCCGGTCAGCTTCCTGCCCCAGTAATGTGCGCTGCCACACGCTTCCATTCCAATCAAACACGGTTGCAGTTTAATAAAGAACTCAGCCATTTTTACGCGATCTAGTTTCTTTCGAAGCACGGCATTTCCATGATCATCGACGCCATGAACTTGAAATACATTTTTTGCTAAATCGATTCCAATCGAAGTCATCTTCATTTTGGACGCTCCTTTTATTTAGGGGTAATACTCCCATGTTGGCACGTTGCCGTTTGAAAGAGTGCGTCCATTCCATTGGAGCCATCGCGGGACGTTGATCCTTTTTTGTGTCAATTATTTTCCTCAAAAAAGGAGGAAAAAAAAGGCCTATAACCGCAATATATAGTTGTTCGCCTATGAGCCGAAATAATCCTAATGGAAACGTCCTGATCACATTTTGTCAGGACATTTTGAGGCAACTTATTTGTCCTCAAACTACGGCAACAGGTTCTGGATGTTTTTCAAGCGCGGTAAGATTTGTCAATTTTTTTACTTATATACTGCAAGCACTTTGGCGTATTGACAATATGTAAGCATTAGCATCAAACACTTTAAGCTATTTGACTAAGCCAATTCACGTTGACCATCTCCGTTTCACCGCCGCGCTGACACCCCAATTATTACCACCAATACTTTATTCCTGAGGCACCACCGTCAACGCGCCACTCAAGTCGCCCATCGCCACTCCGCCATTCGCCACTAACGCTGCGTCTCGCGCTTTCAAACCATCGAGTTCCACCAACCCGTAGCGACGCGTAATGAAGCGCAAGATGGATGCAGTGTCGTATTGGGTGTGATCGACGAAACCCTTCCTTACATAGGGCGAAACGAGAATTGCAGGTAGACGCGTGCCCGGCCCCCAACGGTCGCCCTTTGGCGGCGCAACATGATCCCAGTATCCACCGTTATCATCATAGGTCACTACGATCAGCATATTCTTCCATTGTGGGCTGGCCTGCAATTTGGCGATCACGTCGGCGATATGTGCATCGCCTTCGGCGACGTTGGTGAAGCCGGAATGTTGAGTCAGATTTCCTTGCGGTTTATAAAAGGAAACCGGCGGAAGTTTTCCTGCTGCGGCATCCTGTAAAAAAGAGGCGTCAAAATCCTTCATATGACTGGCGCGTTCGGCAGCGCCGTTGGCGGTCGCCGGATCGAAACGGCGATAATAATTAAACGGTTGATGAGGGGGCTGAAAATTGATTTTTCCAGCATAGATGACATTACGAGGCGCTCTTGATGCGTCAGCCAATGCGGCGTTCCACGCGCCGGAATACCAAGCCCATTTGATACTTTTGACAGATAGTTGATCGCCAATGGTCCGTTGTGTTTGCGCAGGCAATGTCGTTGCCTTGTTGGCGTCAGCATAGGTGGACGTCGCGTCCGCGCTGGCCGCATTACCGCTTGGCTGATACAACGGTTGCATCGTATTGACGGCATAAAACATCCCGGACGCATCCTTCGGCGTGAGTGTGCCGTCCTTTAAGTAGACCGGCGCACCGTTCAGCACAGAAGTAGGATTGCCAATGCCGGGAGTCAGTCGCACCAGGTTGCCACTGGCATCCACCTCGACAGCTGAAATGCTGTTTTTGGCAGGCGAAGTGCCGTTATCGGCATCTGGATAAGTCGGTGCGCAGGCACAAATCAGATATTGATGATTGAGGAACGAGCCACCAAATGCACCCATGAAAAAACGATCGGCGAGTGTATATTTTTTCGCCACATCCCACAGTTTCATTTTGCTGCCATCGTAGTAACCCATGCTGAGAGCGCCGGCATCCGAGTAGGCCGCAAACAGATTGTTCTTGCCACCATTGATTTGCATCTGATTGTTATAAAAACGATGCACCAGATCACGCGTGACCACTGACAAATCGGCAAATACGAGTCCGTTGACGTTGTCAATTTGAAACGGCTTGTTCGGTAAGTTGGCTGTCTGCGCTTGCGTAATCACGGTAGTCTGACCTGCCGCAGTCATCCCGCCCCAACTTGGCGGCAATACAGGGAGCGTATTACCATCGAAATCTTTTTGCGGGTAAGCTGCAGTACGCGAACTCGGATTAACGCCAGGAATACCATCAGCGCCGGGAAATAAACCATAGAGATTATCGAAACCGCGATTCTCGGCATAGATCACGACGACAGTTTGTATGTTGCGCATCGCCAGCGCTTTATTAATTGTATCCCCGATCGGAGTGTTGTCAGCGGTGGCCGTCGGTGCAGCGATCACGGATGTTATCACCGCCGTGACTGCCTTATTTTCCGCATGAATTTTTGCTGCGATTTCACCAGATAGATGATTGAAATCACCGGTAAGATAGGCGGGATCAATAGTTAATTTTGCGGCCAATTTTTTGCTGGCATCCGCAAAATTGCCGCCATTGGTGTCCATCGCTGCGGCAAGTTCAGTTGATATTGCGCTGACAAAGCGCGTGTGTCCTGATGGCGCACGAAAAATGAATGTGCGGCCTGCTTCGTTACCTAGATCACCGGGCACGTCGTGTTCGATCGCCGCATTATCAATCATCACCACAATCGGAAGCACCGCAGATCCGGGAAGCTTAAACGATCCATCCGTACCTGTTTTAACAATCACGGAGCGCGCATCGCAGGTCGCTTTTTTTACTTTATCCTCAAAGCAAACCCGTGCATTTTCATAGTACCCACCGATGACCTGACCAGTCGTGGCATCTCCGGAATTACCACCCAAGATACCCGCTGAGGCAGTGTTGACAATCCCGCTGCAAGGGCTCAGACCACACGACAAAATAGCCAGCGATAGACACAACCTGGGTGAATAAAAAAATGCATTCATCACATTCCTAAAGCCACAAAACAACCCATAGCATTCCCTAATATGTCAACTATATGAATTCGCTGATGCTAGAAGTATTTTTCTAGCACGTCAATTACATGAAATACCAGCTATATAGGTGCCACACGAAATGATATACGGGTACCCCGTTATCGTTGACGTGAATCCAAAGATATCCAATCAGTACCAACTCCACCACGCAAAAAATCTGGCTACATCGTTAAACCAATGCATTGGCACGAGCATGATGTGCGGTATAAAGGTTTTAATCGGCATTGGCATCCGACAGGAACCGCGTTGGCAACGAGCCCAGCAACTACCACAGTAACGCAGACAGCACCCGCATCACTGGTGGTTGCAGTTAAGTGATTGCCGTTGTTAGCAATAGTGTTGCAGTAAGGTCGACCATCTTGCTCTAGGTCCGTGCGGGTAAGGTTGCCATGTTGATCGTATTGATAACCTTACGTATTCGAGTTTGTGGACGCCTCGGTAACGCTGAAGCAACAGAGGGGGCGATCCAGATTATCATCCCCAAAGCACTGTTTCAGGTCGGCGACCGTTTTACCGGTTTTTCCAATCACGGCGCCGCTATGTTGCTATCGCAAAGTATTATTAACAACTCCCTACTCCTGAGGCACCACAGCCAACGCGCCACTCAAGTCGCCCATCGCCGCTCCGCCATTCGCCACTAACGCTGCGTCTCGCGCTTTCAAACCATCGAGTTCCACCAACCCGTAGCGACCCGTAATGAAGCGCAAGATGGATGCGGTGTCGTATTGCATATGGTCGACAAAACCCTTCCTTACATACGGCGAAACCAAAATTGCAGGCAGACGCGTTCCGGGTCCCCAGCGGTCGCCCTTTGGTGGTGAAACATGATCCCAGAAACCACCGTTTTCATCATAGGTCACGACGATCAGCATATTCTTCCATTGCGGGCTGGCTTGTAATTTGGCGATCACATCGGCGATATGGGCATCGCCATCGGCGACATTGGCGTAGCCGGGATGTTGATTCAGGTTACCTTGCGGTTTATAAAAAGACACTGGCGGGAGTTTTCCCGCTGCGGCATCTTGTAAAAAAGAGGCGTCAAAATCCTTCAGATGACTTGCGCGTTCGGCAACGCCACTGGCGGTTGCCGGATCGAAACGGCGATAATAATTAAACGGTTGATGATGAGGCTGGAACTGAATTTTGCCTGCATAGATGACGTTGCGGCGCGCACTCGATGCGTCAGCTAACGCGGCATCCCATGCGCCAGAATACCAGGCCCAGTTGACACCTTTTGCAGATAGTTGATCACCAATGG
The DNA here is from genome assembly GCF_035018905.1 of Glaciimonas sp. Gout2. Taxonomy (NCBI): domain Bacteria; kingdom Pseudomonadati; phylum Pseudomonadota; class Betaproteobacteria; order Burkholderiales; family Oxalobacteraceae; genus Glaciimonas; species Glaciimonas sp. Gout2. The sequence goes on from NZ_JASJXA010000001.1 coordinate 418,817, forward strand.
TGCGCTGTGTTTGCGCAGGTAATGTCGTCGCTTTGCTGGCGTCAGCATAGGTGGACGTCGCGTCCGCGCTGGCCGCATTACCGCTTGGCTGATACAACGGTTGCATCGTATTGACAGCATAAAACATTCCGGACGCATCCTTCGGCGTGAGCGTGCTGTCCTTTAGGTAGACCGGTGCACCGTTCAGTACAGAAGTAGGATTGCCAATGCCGGGAGTCAGTCGCAACATGTTGCCTTGGGCATCAACATCAACAGCCGAAATATTGTTTTTGGCTGGAGAAGCGGCGTTATCAGCATGCGGATAAGTCGGCGCGCAGGCACAAATCAGATATTGGTGATTGAGAAAGGAGCCGCCAAATGCGCCCATGAAAAAACGATCGGCGAGCGTATATTTTTTGGCGATATCCCACAGTTTCATTTTACTGCCATCGTAGTAACCCATGCTTAAACCGCCAGCATCCGAGTAGGCCGCAAACTGATCGTTCTTGCCGCCGTTGATTTGCATCTGATTGTTATAAAAACGATGCACCAGATCACGCGTGACCACTGACGAATCGGTAAATACGGGGCCGTTCACGTCGTCAATTTGAAACGGCTTGTTCGGGAAGTTGGCTGTCTGCGCTTGCGTAATCACTTTTGTCTGACCTGCCGCAGTCATCCCGCCCCAACTCGGCGGCAACGCAGGCAGCGTATTACCGTCAAAATCTTTCTGTGGATAAGCAGCAGAACGCGAACTTGGATTAACGCCAGGAATACCATCGGCACCGGGGAATAAACCATAGAGATTATCGAAACCCCGATTCTCGGCATAGATCACGACGACAGTCTGTATATTGCGCATCGCCAGCGCTTTATTGAGTGTGTCCCCTATAAAGGCATTGACAGCGGTGGCCGTCGGAGTTGCGATCACGGATGCTATCACCGCCGTAACCGCAGTATTTTCAGCGTGAATTTTTGCTGCATTCTCACCAGAAAGCTGATTGAAGTCACTCGTCAAAGTGGCGGGATCTATAGTTAATTTTGCGGCTAATTTTGTGCTGGCGTCCACAAAATTACGACCATTGGTGTCCATCGCTGCGGCAAGTTCCGTTGATATCGCACTGATAAAGCGCGTGTGTCCTGATGGCGCACGAAAAATCAATGTGCGGCCTACTTCATTACCTAAATCACCAGGTACTTCATGTTCAATCGATTCATTATCGATCATGGCCACGACTGGAAGCACCGCAGAGCCGGGAAGCATGAACGATCCATCGCCGCCTGTTTTAACAATCGCGGACCGCGCATCACAGGTGGCTTTTTTTACCTTATCTTCAAAACAAACCCGTGCATTTTCATAGTAGCTGCCGATTACCTGCCCAGTGGTCATATCACCAGGATTGCCACCCAAGTTGCCCGCAAAATCAGTATTGCCAATGCCTGTGCAAGCGCTGAGCCCAAACGACAAAATCACTATCGATAGCGACAACTTGAGTGGATAAAATAATGGGTTCATTACATTCCTAAAGCGACAAAAAAAGCCATCGTAATCTTCTAATATGTCAACGTTATGAATTAGGTCGCATGAGAAATAATATAATATCAAAATTACAATTAAGTGCAACTAATTACAACTATCACTCTACGCACCGGATATGATCAATAGTGTCATATTAGGATAGTAGGGTAGGCCGTCATATAACAGTCACAGGAAAATGATAATCTTGCACTCCATCAACATGGACCGAGAACCGAAAGATGTTTCAATCAGCACCAACTCCGCCGTGCAAAAATATCTGATGACATCGTTAAAGCCATGTATTGGAACTAGCTGGTTGCGTGGCATCGCCGTTTTAATCGTCATTGGCATCGGACCAAGTGCCGCCTTGGCGACTAGCTTGGCATCCAACACCGTAAATCAGACAGCGCCCGCTTCGCTTGGAGCCGCCTATGCGCCAAACATTAAGAAGCAACCCAGCGTCGCAGCGATGACTGCGTTGGGCCGTGTGATGTTTTTTGATCGCACATTATCGGCCTCGGGCAAGCTATCTTGCGCCTCTTGCCATAGTCCCGATCACGCCTTTGGACCACCGAACAATCTGGCGGTCCAGTTGGGCGGCAAGAAAATGGCAACGTTGGGAACCAGGGCGGTCCCCTCTCTGCGCTATCTGCAAAACGTCCCGGCTTTTACTGAACACTTTTATGACAATGACGGTGACGATAGTATCGATGCCGGTCCAACCGGTGGTCGTAACTGGGATGGTCGTGCCTCTTCAGCGCACGATCAGGCGGCGATTCCCTTGTTGTCAGCCCACGAAATGGGTAATCTCAATCCGGCCGCTGTTGTAGAGAAACTGAAAAAATCTTCCTACGCTGTATTGTTCCGACAAACGTTAGGTCAGGATATTTTTGATCATCCGCAGAGCGCGTTCACACAAGCAACAATGGCACTGGAAATCTTTCAGGAAAGCCCTGCAGATTTTTATCCCTACAACAGCAAATACGATGCCTTTCTACGCAATCAAACAGCGCTCAACAAACAGGAATTGCGTGGTCTGGCCCTATTCAATGATCCCGCCAAAGGTAATTGCGCGTCTTGTCATATCAGCGCGATCAAACCGGATGGCGGATTTCCGCAATTTACTGACTATGGTTTGATTGCGATCGGCGTACCGCGCAATATGCACATCCCGTCGAATGCTGATCCGGCATTTTTTGATATGGGTTTATGCGGGCCTGATCGGACCGATTTGCGCGACAAAACAGAATATTGCGGACTATTCAGAACACCCTCGTTGCGCAATGTGGCTACGCGCAGAGTTTTTTTCCATAACGGCGCTTTCAAAAGTCTGGAACAGGTGTTGAAATTTTACGTCGAACGCGATACCCAACCGCAGAAATGGTATCCCCGTGGAAAGAATGGTCAGGTTATGAAATTCAATGATTTGCCGTTGCAATATCACGCTAACGTCAACGTTGAGCCGCCATTCGATCGAAAGATCGGCGGAAGTCCAGCGTTAACTGATGCTGAAATCAAGGATGTCATTGTGTTTTTGAAGACACTGAATGATGGTTTTACACCCTTGGCTGTAAAGAAATAATTATGTGCATCAATTAATCACCAATTCATTACCTGGTCACCAATGTTCAAAATTTCCGTCCAAGGCAAAACAATTCAGCGCCTCTAACAATGCTGTCGCCATATCGGGATGGAACGGATTATGGCCAGCACCCACGACCATGCGCAAGCGGCTTCCTGCTATTCGCGCATGCAATCTAACCGCATTGTCGGGATCGCATATCCGATCATCCTGGCCTTGCAGGATAGCAACCGGAAAACTGCTTAAACTGGCCGCTGCGTCCAGCAAATCTGCCTCATTCAGGAAGCAATGATTGATCAGGTAATGTGCCTGAATTCGATAGCGTTGCGTCAGCTTCTCCACCTCAACATAATCAAAATTGGCTTCAACGATCACCTCAGGCTGATCCTGGCTTGCCTCGTAGCGATGCCATGCTTGCGCCAGCACCGACACCTGTGAACCGTCGGTTGAAAACTGGTCCGCGATATAGGGTAACAACTGCGATCTTTCATGCGCCGGTACGTGCGCGGCAAAGGTCTCCCACGCTGTATCCGCGATATCAGGGCGGGGTTGAAAAAACCGATCAATATCACTATTTCCCGCTAGAAAAGGCGCACGTAACACCACACCAAGCAAGTTTAACGGCCAACGTTGGGCGTAAGCCAGCGCCAGACAAGCGCCCCACGAGCCGCCGCCTAAAAGGATTTTCCCTAGGCCGCAACGGTGACGCAGTGCATCTATATCTTGTAGTAGCCGTTCGGTATTGTTGTAATTGGTTGCGCCAGTTGGCGTGCTGCGACCACAACCACGCTGATCGCACAGGATCAGCCGATAGACCGACGGATCGGCAAATATTTGGTGGCGTGGACTACTGGCGCTGCCGGGTCCGCCGTGCAACCAAAGCAGCGGAATGCCGTCAGGATTGCCATATTGCGCAAACCAAAGGCGATACCCTTGTCCGACGTCAAGATAGCCTTCATCAAAAGGACTTTGTAACGGGAAGAAAGTAGAGGCGGTCATGCCGCTATTCTAACGGCGCGGCGTGACATTGCAATAGACACTTTGCCGACTGAACTGTCGCCTCGCTTTCTTCACCGTGCGGTGATTAGTGGGATACCGCTTCTTCCACCAGCGTAGTAGCCAGTAATTTTTTAATCTCAGGAACACAAGATCCGCAGTTCCCGCCAGCCTTGAGACAAGTCGTCACTTGCGTCACCGTCGTCAATCCTTGCTCACGAATAGCACTGCAAATCGTATTGCGCCCAACCCCAAAACACGAGCAGACAGTCGGTCCCGCATCTGCCCCTTTTTCAATTGGTTGCCCGATCAAAAGGCCGACGCGATCTGCATCTTCAAGATAGTCTTTTGCGAACAAACTCGCCAGCCAGGCTCTTGATGGAAGATCTGGTCGCGGAGAAATAAATACGCAAATATCAATCCGATCGTCCACCAGATGCGCTGCCCGATACACGCCTGCGGTGGTATCGGCGTATTCTAGCCAGTCAGCATCAGGATCGGCGATTTTTAATAATTCACGCGTCCACTGTCCATGGTCGTTGATAATATTTCGACCGGCGAATTCATACCGCGCAAATGTGCGTCCCTGAATCCGCGTCCAGTGTGTCACGCTATCCAAGTCCAGCTCCTTACGACTGAGAATAAAGCCGTGCCAGGCGACCGGAAAATCATCGACTCTGACGGGTGTATTTTTGAACTCTGGTTCGCCGGAAACCGGATCAACCACGGGATTGACCACGGCACCAATACGCGCATCGGATGCGGACTGATTACTCCAGTGAATGGGTACAAAAATGCTGCCACGGGCGATACCGCCGCCATGTTGCACCCGGGCCACCATCGCACCCCACTTTGATGAAACACGCGCCAGACTGCCTTCACGCACGCCGTATAACAATGCATCTTGCGGATGCATGTCGATAAAAGATTCCGGCACATGATCAGCCAGTTTTGCTGATTTCCCGGTACGGGTCATTGTGTGCCACTGATCGCGCACACGACCGGTATTCAGGTTAAGCGGAAAGTCTTCATCCGTCGCATGCATCGGCGCGCGCGGTGGCGTGGCGATAAAGCGGGCCTTGCCATCCGGGTGGGAATAACGGTTATCTGCAAACAGTCGTTGAGTACTGATCAGCTCACCTGCCGCGTCACGCGACACTGGCCATTGGATAGGCTGCAAAGCGTCAAATTGCGCTTTATCCATGCCGGTCAGGCCAGCGATATTAAACACTCGCGGCGTGACATCGCCTGCGGCCGAGCCATTAGCAAAAGTGCTTAAGCGTGCATGCTCATCAAAAATTTCGTGCGGGCTGCTGAAATCAAATCCGCCAAACCCCATGCGCTGTCCTACATCGCACAATACTTGCCAGTCGGCGCGGGCTTCTCCAGGTGCGGTCAAAAATGCACGCTGACGCGAGATGCAGCGCTCTGAATTGGTTACTGTCCCGTCTTTTTCACCCCAGCCCAAAGCGGGTAACAGCACGTCAGCAAACGCATTGGTGTCGGTTTTTTCAATGATATCGGAGCAGACCACGAGCTGGCATTTGGACAGGGCGCGTTGCACCTGATCGGCATCCGGCAAGCTGACCATCGGATTGGTGGCAATAATCCACACCGCTTTGACTTTACCTTGTTCGATTGCCTGGAACAGATCAACCGCTTTCAGTCCGACCTTATCGGCAATCTGGGGCGAATCCCAGAAGGTCTGAACCGTGCGGCGATGGGCCGGATTATCCAGATCCATGTGCGCAGCCAACATGTTCGCCAGCCCACCGACTTCACGACCACCCATTGCGTTGGGTTGGCCTGTAATCGAAAATGGTCCCATGCCGGGCTGACCGATACGTCCGCTGATCAGGTGACAATTGATAATGCTGTTGACTTTGTCGGTGCCGGACGACGATTGGTTAACACCTTGCGAAAAAGCAGTGATGACTTTTTTTGATCCGGCAAATAGCTGATAAAACGTTAGCAAATCTTGGGGGTCAAGTTTGCATATCTTAGCGACGGTGAGCAGATCAGGGCTGCTGGCTGCGGCGGCGGCAAGCGCCTCGCTGGAACCATTAGTGTACTCATCAACAAAGCCGCTATCGGTCATGCCGTTATTTGCCAGATAGTGCAGCAATCCATTGAACAACCAGACATCGGTTCCTGACTTGACCGGCAGATGCAAATCGGCAGACTCGCAGGTCGCGGTGCGGCGTGGATCAATCACGATCAGTTTCATATCTGGTCGAGATTCTTTGATTTTGGTAATGCGCTGAAACAGGATGGGATGACACCAGGCGGTGTTCGACCCAACCAATACCACCACGTCAGCCAGTTCCAGATCTTCGTAACACACCGGCACCAGATCTTCACCAAACGCACGCTTATGCCCCGCTACCGCTGATGACATGCACAGACGCGAATTGGTATCGATATTGGCGCTGCCGATATAACCCTTCATCAGCTTATTGGCGATGTAATAATCCTCGGTCAGTAGCTGACCGGATACGTAAAACGCCACCGCGTCCGGGCCGTGACGGGCGATGATGTCATTGAATCCCGACGCTACTTTATCCAGCGCGTGATCCCAGCTTGAACGCTGCATCAAATTGGTGACGGCGTCCCTAATCTGCGGATAGAGAAGGCGGCCCTGAAGATCAACCGTTTCATCCAATGCCGAACCTTTGACGCACAAACGCCCTTTATTCGCAGGATGCGCAGCGTCTCCTGTGACGCCGATTTTTCCATCAGCCAGCACTGTAGCGGCAACACCACAGCCGACACCGCAGTAAGGGCATGTCGTGAATACGCTTTTTGGTATCAGGTCGCCTTTGAATGCCTCAAGAGATGACAGCGCAGATGACAGCGGAGGCTGGGAGAGATTCACGGGAGATTCCTCATCAAGCGGCCTGGACGCATAGCGCCTGGCCGAATAGTAATTGATTGCGCAGCGAGGAGACATCGGTTTTGTTTTGAATCAAATCAAAATACCACGGACCATCTTTCACATCTCCGTATAGTACCGCTCCCACGATCAGATTGCCTTTCAATACCAATCGTTTATAGATACCGCGACGTGGGTCGCGCAGCACTAGATCTTCGCTACCATCACCACCAATAAAATCGCCAGCAGAATACAGATCAACGCCGGTTACTTTGAGCTTGGTCGCGGTCGCTTGCTGGATATAACGACGATGACCAGCACCAGCCAGATGCGCACCGCACACCCGCGCCTGATCCCAAATCGGCGCGACCAAACCAAACGTCGACAAGCGATGCTGGACGCATTCGCCAACTGCATAAATCCGTGGATCATAGGTTTGCAATGTATCGTCAACCACAATCGCGCGATCACAATGCAGAAGGGCTTTTTTCGCGAGGGCAATATTGGGTCGCACGCCTGCCGCCATGACGACCAGATCAGCCGGTATCTCACTACCATCTTTAAACCGCACGGCTGTCACCCGCTCGGACCCCAGGATTTCGCTGGTATGCGTATCGAGCATGATGCGCAAGCCCTTTAATTCCAACGCTTTTTTCAGGAGCGCAGATGCTGGCTTGTCCAACTGTTGATTCATCAAACTATCACACACGTGCACTACGGTAACGTCCATCCCCTGACGCAGCAATCCGTTGGCGGCTTCCAGACCCAGCAAGCCGCCGCCGATCACGACCGCATGGCGATGATCACGTGCGGCTGCCAGCATAGTTTCTACATCCTGAATATCTCGAAACGCAATCACGCCCGGCAATTGATGTCCCGGTACAGGAATAATAAAAGGGGTGGAACCGGTAGCCAGCAACAGTCGGTCATACGAGACCTCAAGACCTGCGCGCGAACGCACAAGGCGACGACGCCGATCAATCATCTCAACTGGATCACCGGCATGCAACGTAATATTATTTTCCTGATACCACTCGCGTGTATGCAACATAATGTCTTCCACACTTTTATCGCCAGCGAGCACGGGCGACAATAATATGCGGTTGTAATTGCCATACGGTTCGGCCCCGAACACGGTAATGTCGTACAAATCCGGTGCCAGCTTTTGTAACTCTTCAACCGTGCGCATACCAGCCATGCCGTTACCGATGACCACCAGCGATGGTTTTGTTCGATTAGCCTGCTTGCCTGGTGTTGTGGTCATACGCCGACCCACACCTTTCCGTCGACAACCCGCGTCGGATAGGCGCTGACCGAGTGTTCTGGAGATTCCAGGCATTCTCCGGTTTGCAAATCAAAGTGTTGCTTGTACATCGGCGATGCTACGACGATACGCTCACCAAGATTGCCGACCATGCCACGCGACAAAATCGATGCCTGAGAATGGGGATCAAAATTACTAATCGCGAATACACGGTCTTCACCGTCAATGACATGAAACAGCGCCACTTGCGCGCCGTTGATCAATGCACACACACCTGTGTTTGGTAAGATCTGGTCGAGTTCGCAGACAGAAATCCAGTTATCCAGCTGCCCCAATTGGGTATCGCTATGCATATTTATTCTCCTGATTTCAATGGTCGAGCAATCAGACCGTCTCTGCAAGCGCAGCCACTATCGGAATAATCGGAATCACACGGGCCGATCGCTCAACTAACGTTGCCGGACGAATCTGTCCGCGTTCCTCCATAAAGACGACGTTTTCATCAACTTGATCGGTGTTGACGAAATGGCGAAAACGCTTACGTGTTTCTGGATCGTTAACCGCTTTTTTCCATTCACATTCATACGTATCGACGACTGCCTGCATTTCTGCTTCCAGGTCGGCTGCAATGTGTAGCTTGTCTTGCAAGACCACTTCTTTCAGATAATCAAGACCGCCCTCAAGATTGTCGCGCCAGACACTGGTGCGTTGCAGACGGTCTGCGGTGCGAACATAGAACATCAGGAACCGATCAATAGTCTGAATCAGCGTCGCTTTATCCAGATCGGAGGCCAATAATTCAGCGTGCCGTGGCTTCATGCCGCCATTGCCGCAGACATACAGATTCCAGCCTTTTTCGGTGGCGATGATCCCGACATCCTTGCTTTGCGCTTCGGCGCATTCGCGCGTACAACCGGATACGCCAAATTTGATTTTGTGCGGTGAACGCAAACCTTTGTAGCGATTTTCCAGCGCAATTGCCAGACCCATACTGTCGTCCACACCATATCGACACCAGGTTGAACCGACACATGATTTAACGGTACGCAGCGACTTGCCGTACGCATGACCTGATTCAAAACCTGCTGCGATCAATTCTTCCCAGATCGGCGGCAATTGCTCAACCCGCGCGCCGAACAAGTCGATGCGCTGACCGCCAGTGACTTTGGTGTATAGGCCATATTTTTTTGCGACCTGACCGACTGCGATTAGACCATCGGGCGTGACCTCGCCACCAGCCATACGTGGCACGACAGAATAGGTACCATCCTTTTGAATATTACCGAGGAAATAATCGTTCGAATCCTGCAAGCCAGCGTGTTCTTTTTTGAGCACAAAATCGTTCCAGCAAGAAGCCAGAATACTGGCAGCTACCGGTTTGCACACATCGCAACCCAAGCCTTTTCCATGCTGACTGATCAATGCATTAAAAGTCTTGATGTTGCCGATTCTGACGAGGTGATAAAGCTCCTGACGGCTGTAGGGAAAATGTTCGCAAACATGGTTGTTAACCGCCAGACCTTGCTTCTTCATTTCTGACTTCATGATCTGCGTGACGAGTGCCACGCAACCGCCGCATGAAGTACCTGCCTTAGTACAACTTTTCAGGTCGCCGATATTCGTTGCGCCGCCACATACTGCTGCGCATAAATCACCTTTGGAGACGTTATTGCACGAGCAAATTTGTGCCGCATCCGGCAACGCATCGACACCCAAACCGGGCTTGGCGTTACCGTCGGCTTGCGGCAGAATCAGGAACTCAGGCGCTTCGGGTAGTTCTATGCGGTTCAGCATCATTTGCAACAGCGTGCCATATTCGCTGGCATCACCAACCATCACGCCGCCTAGCAAAAATTTACCGCAATCGGAGACGACGATCTTCTTGTAAATTTGCTTGCGTTCATCGGTGAAATGATACGAACGGCTACCGGGAACATTGCCGTGCGGATCGCCGATACTGGCAACGTCGACGCCCATTAATTTGAGTTTAGTGCTCATATCGGCACCGTTGAATTCGGCGTTTTCGCCCAGCAGATGTTTGGCTGCGATACGTGCCATGTCATAACCTGGCGCGACCAGACCAAAAGTCTTTCCGTTCCATAGTGCGCATTCGCCAATCGCGTAGATATCAGGATCACTGGTCAGGCAACTATTGTCGATCACGATGCCGCCGCGCTCGCCCACTGCCAGCGCACTGACACGCGCCAATTCATCACGTGGACGAATACCGGCAGAGAACACGATCATGTCGGTATCAAGATGGCTGCCGTCAGAAAAGTTCATGCGGTGTGTGCCGGTCTCGCCATCGACGATTTCGACTGTATTTTTTTGCGTATGCGCGGTGACGCCAAGGTCTTCTATCTTGGCGCGCAAAACACGTCCACCGCCCTCATCGACTTGGACTGCCATCAGACGTGGTGAAAATTCAACCACGTGCGTTTGCAGATTCATGTCGCGCAAGGCTTTGGCACATTCCAATCCAAGCAAACCGCCGCCGATAACGACGCCGGTTTTTGAGCGACGACCACATTCAAGCATCGCCTCTAAATCTTCGATAGTCCGATACACAAAGCAATCTTTACGATCCTTCCCCGGCACCGGTGGCACAAAAGGATAAGAACCGGTAGCGATGACCAGCTTGTCGTAAGGCAGCGTTTCACCGGTACTCACTGTCACCGTTTTGGCAACACGATCAATGACGCTGGCCTTGGCATTCAGTTTGAGCAAAATATTATCGCGCTCAAAAAAACCGTCAGGAACCAATGACAAATCCTCTGCTGATTTTCCAGAGAAAAATTCTGACAAGTGTACCCGGTCATATGCTGGGCGTGGCTCTTCGCACAAGACGGTTACTTCCAGATGTGGAGCGCCACTATCAGCCAGGCTTTCCAGAAATTTGTGGCCCACCATGCCATGACCAACGACGATAATTTTCATGATCTGCGGCTCCTTAAGCGGCCAGGGTGTTGCTGTCGAGGACTTGCTCGGTGGCATTGTGTGCCGCGCTAAAGCGAATCGCGATGGCGCACAGTGCGGAGACTGTGACCAAAATACCCAGCACACTCAAGGTGCTTTGAACGTCGCCCAAACCCTTCATCAAAAACCCCGCCAAAACCGCTCCGACGTTTCCACCAGCGCCGATGATGCCCGCTACGCCGCCCAATGCTTTACGATCAATAAACGGCACTAATGCATACGTTGCGCCGCATGCCATGTGGGTGAACAGGCCGAAAGTCAACATCGCGCAGATCGCCAACGTCACACTATTTGCATGTGAAAACCAGAGCAGGCCCAAACCTTCGCCAACCATCATGACGAACAACAGTGTGGCGCGAGTATTCAAGTTGCCACCCAACGCCACTTTGTCGGATAACCAGCCACCCAAAGCACGGGCGAACAATGCGAGCAATCCGAAACTTGCTGCGGCCATACCAGCGCTTTTCAATGACAGACCAAAATGATCAACGTAGTAGATGGCGGCGATATTGTGAATAAAAATTTCTACACCGAAGCAAGCGCCGTAAGTGACAAACAGCAGCCATACACGATAGTTAAGACTAGCGGCGCGGAAACTGGCCCAGCCGCCTTTTTTGCCGCCTTCTACCGTAATGCCTTTAGCGCGCAACTCGGCATAATTACCTTCAGGACAATCTTGCGTATAGCGCCAGTACACGCCACCCATGATCACCATCAATACGCCCGGCACCAACAGCGCAAGGCGCCATCCCATGGTTTCGCTGACGCCGAGCATTAACACCGCGGCCAACAACAATGGCATCAATGCTTGCGCAGCACCACCGCCGACATTACCCCAACCGGCGGCAGCAGCATTGGCAGTCCCGACGACGTTCGACGCAAACATCACTGAGGTGTGATATTGCGTAATCACAAAGCTGGCACCCACCGCACCGATGCATAAACGGAAGAATAGAAAACTTTCATAACTTTGCGAGAACGCCACGCCGAATACCGGAATCGCTCCTAGCAGCAAAAGACCGGTATACGTTTTACGTGGGCCGTAGCGATCACACATTGGCCCGATAATTAAACGAACCAAAATCGTCACGGCGACTGCGGCAATATTAATGTTGGCGATTTGCCCGATAGTTAAACCGAATTGGCCCTTAATAACGGGCATCAAGGGTGCACAGGCAAACCATGCAAAGAAGCAAGCGAAGAAAGCCATCCAGGTCAGATGGAAGGCGCGCATTTGCGGCGTACTAAAACTAAAAAGTTTGATGCTGGTAGCTTTGCTGGTCATGATCTTTTTCCCATAAAAACAAAAAGGCGCCCACTTAGCTCGGTAAAAATACCTAGCTAGGTGGACGCCGTTGTCCTGGCAGATCCTTCTTTAGATCTGCGTAATAGTTGATAGTACGGAATCATCATTGACTCTGTTAATCACTACTAAGCAAATCTTATGCCAATATGAATTGGCCTTGACCGTAACGGTTTATCGAAGATTGATAAAGAATTGAAGACGGGAATGCGCTATTTTAATTTGATGCGCATCCAATTGGTGCGGCACCGCATTTTTTTGGGGAGGGAATAATCTTATCCAAATAATATCAATTATAGGAATAGCTTTATTCACCCGTCCTATCGAATAAGTTGCCCCTTCAAAAAAAGGGGTAACCTATTAAGCTGCCCGCTGCCGACGAGGCTTTATGTCTAAAACCGTTGCTTTGTCTGAAAAAGCAGTGGCAACCGAATTACTGAAAAAATCAACTGCTTGCTGCAACGGGGTTGGCAAACGTGATTGAATCAGCCAGATATCGAGGACCGACTTAAAGTCGCTAATATTGATGATATCCAATTGATCGCGGTGCGCACTGCGCTCCAGTTGCGGGACTGGCATAAAACCCAAACCAAGTCCGGCGGCAACCAGACCAAGTTGAAGATCAGCGCCGAAAGATTCCAGGCCAACCTTGAACGATAATCCCTGACCGATCAGCGCCCGTTGTAACACCGCACGAAAACCGCAGCCATCCGGACTTAAGACCCAACCAATATCATGACAGTCTTTTAGTTTATAACTGCGTTTTGTCATCATTCCCTTCGCCGCAACCACCACCAATTCAACACGTCCTAATGTCTCACCAATAACATTATCAGGAAGCACCTTAGTGGAAGGAAACAGCGCTGCTGCGGCATCCATCTCGCCGTTGGCGACCTTGGCAACTAATTGCGTTCCCCATCCGGTCGATACCTGCGTGCTCAGTTCCGGATAAGTACCTTTGAGTTGCTTAAGTGCATCCAATAGAACAACGTCGCCGATGGCTTGTGTAATACCAAGGCGAAAAGTACCGACGGGGGCAACTTCAGTTCCCACCATATCGCGCAGCTCTTCAACTTCGCGCAGTACGACGCGGCACTGTTCATACACCACTTTTCCCATGGGATTGGGGCGCGGTGGTTTAGTGGTGCGATCAAGCAGTTCAACACCCAATTCTTCCTCGAAGTTTTGTACGCGGCGAGTGATCGCAGACTGCGTTAGTTGCAATGCTTCTGCAGCTAAGCTAATGGATTGACATCGCACGGTGGCGACAAAAGCGTCTATATCATCTATTTTCATAATAAATTGACTCGTACCTCTTCAGAATTTATTCCTAAGTTTAATAGAAAAGCGGGCATTTAGTTTGCACGATAACCTCTTTTCTCTTCAAAAAACGCACTTTAATATTGTCAAATTATCTAGTTTTTATTGAGTTTCCAAAATGACCACAACACTAATGGGTGATTAGATGCGTTATGGCACATTACGTTCCCGCGCAAAATTTTCTTTGGTGATCGGCCGCATATCGACATACGGAATTATTCGTTGGGATTACTAAGACGATCCTTTAGCCTGACTCTTTACACTTACGTCAGCTTTGTCAGGAGCCACTATGAGCATCGAATTCATCGGTATGATCGGTCCGAAAAAAGTATCTGAAATTCATCCGGCACAAGGACCGGCGCTGGATCCGGATTACATCGCACGCTTTGCACAAGCGCATGAACAATCAGGTTTTGATCGGATTTTGATCGCGCAGCACTCATCCGATGCCGATCCATTTTTGGTGACATCCCACGCTGCCGCTGCCACGAAAAAAATCGGTTTTATGCTTGCCCACCGCCCCGGCTTTATTGCACCTACAATGGCAGCGCGCAAGTTCGCGACGCTTGATCAACTCAGTGGTGGACGATTGGCGGTACATATTATTTCTGGCGGTGACGATGAAGAGCAGCAACGCGATGGCGATTTTTTATCCCACGATGAACGCTATGCGCGCACTGATGAATATCTCGGCATTTTGCGCAAAGTGTGGACCAATGATCAACCGTTCGACCATGCGGGAAAATATTACCGATTCAAAAATAGTTACTCTGAAGTCAGGACAGTACAAAAACCGCATATTCCCATTTATTTTGGCGGGGCTTCACCACCCGCCGTGCAGGTCGCGGGCAAACATGCCGACGTGTATGCGCTATGGGGAGAAACCCATGAACAAGTACGAGACATCATTCGCCAAGTCAGCGCGGAAGCGGAAAAACACGGTCGCAAACCACGCTTTTCTGTGTCATTCCGCCCCATCCTGGCAGATACGGAAGAGGCTGCATGGGCACGCGCTGAAAGTATCCTGGCGGAAACCAGGCGTATTCGTAAAGCCAGTGGTTTAAGCAGCGCATCGGGTGATTCAAAACAAAGCGAAGGTGCGCGGCGTCTGTTAGCGACAGCGGAACGCGGCGATCGTCACGATAGATGCCTATGGACCGCGATTGCCAAAGAAATTGGTGGGCGATCCAATTCAACAGCGTTGGTCGGGACGCCGGAACAGGTTGCCCATGCGCTGCTAGATTACGTTGATCTTGGTGTGTCGACATTTTTGATCCGCGGCTTTGATCCATTGGAGGATGCTATCGATTACGGCCGAAAATTGATACCGCTAACACGGCAACTAGTTGCTGCACGCAGCGCCGATCGTATCGCTCAACGAAAGCAGAAGTAAATGTCCAATCTATTCAGTGTTCGCTTGCAACGTTTCATCGGACTTAGCTTGATGACGCTTGGTCTTGCAGCCACTTCACTGGCATCAGCGGGCGATGTACCGGCCAGAATACTACTCAAGGTAGCGGATCAGAAAGGCGGCTTAAGATCGCAACTGGAAGCCGCCGGTGAACTTAAAAATCTGCCCTATGACATCAAGTGGTCGGAGTTTGTGGCCGCAGCGCCGTTACTGGAAGCTTTAAATGCTGGCGCAGTCGACGTCGGCTACGCAGGTGATGCACCACTGGTATTTGCCTTGGCGGCTGGCGCACCGCTCAAAGCGATAGGAGTGAACAAATCAGATCCCTTTGGTACAGCCATTATTGCCAATGCAAATTCTCCACTTTCCGGCCCGGCCAGTTTGAAGGGAAAACGCATCGCTACCGGAAAAGGCTCCATTGGTCACTATCTGACGCTGGCCGCGCTTCAATCTATTGGCCTCAAGGCCAGTGATGTTTCTTTTAGATTTTTGTCACCAGTTGACGCCAAGACGGCGTTAGCTGGCAATTCCGTTGATGCCTGGGCGACATGGGAGCCTTATACGGCAACGGCTGAACTGACTGACCACGCGAAAATTGTTGTGAATGGGCGCGGCTTGTCAGCCGGGCTTAGTTATCTGATCGTCCATGAGGACGCCATCAAACCCAAACACGCTGCACTACAGGATCTGCTGCAACGCCTGGTGCGATCTCAACGTTGGTCTAACGATCATATAGATGCCTATTCCGCGTCATTAGCCGAACTTATTGGTGTACCAAAAGAAGTAGCCAAACTATCCTGGGAGCGGCGACAGGGCAAATGGATACCGATTGATGATACTGTGATCAAAACCCAGCAACATACTGCCGACGTTTATGCGGAAGCGGGTATCATCCAGCATAAGATCAGTGTTTCCAATGGTTTCGATCGTAGTTTTCCGCTACAGAAATAAGGCGTGTCAGCATGTCTCCACTTTCAAACTCAATAAATATCGGAAAAAATAACGCGCCGAACGTAGCCCGTCTGCGGGGTTTTATCGGGGAACTGGCGGAATTGCTTGACCGCAGACCCTCGGAGGCCGAGATTTTGCGCGATGGCGGCGCGTTGTTGCGACAGCTTATCGCTGTCGACGACTGGCTACCGCCTGCATTCGCGCTTCCAAATCCAGAACGATATCAACAATTTTTGCTCCACGTAGATTCGCGTGAGCGCTTTTCGATTGTGAGCTTTGTCTGGGGTCCCGGACAAGCCACACCAATTCATGATCATACCGTATGGGGATTGATCGGCATGTTGCGGGGCGCTGAATATTCGCAAAGCTATCAGCCAGATAAAGATCGGGATGGTCGCTTCACCCCCGTTGGCGCGCCAACCCATCTATTGCCGGGAGATGTCGAGGCCGTCTCGCCCACGATCGGCGATATCCATAAAGTACAGAATGCGTTCATCGACCGGCCATCCATCAGCATCCATGTTTATGGTGCGAACATCGGCGCTGTGCAACGCTCGGTCTACACGGAAGATGGCGGCACCAAACAGTTTATTTCGGGCTATTCCAACACACTATTACCCAATATTTGGGATCGCTCTGCTGAATCCAACAAAATGCAACAAAACTCAATAACCATTTAAATAAATTCATCCCAACGATCCATGACCCGCCTGACGCCATCCCCTTCCACGAACACGCCAAACGTCCCACACTCTGTTGATGTCAGTTCTTCTCAACCAATTTTTGAGACGATCTCTTATCAACAATGCCGCACAGCATTATTGCAGCGCAAGGAAATCGCATTGCTGGATGTGCGGGAAGAGGCGCCGTTCGCAGAAGCTCATCCGCTATTTGCTGCCAATATGTCACTGTCTCGAATTGAGTTGGATAGTGCCGCACGCATACCGCGGCTTGATACGTTGATTGTCGTGTATGACGATGGCGAAGGCCTTGCGAGAAATGCTGCGCAGCGTTTACAGCAACTTGGCTATAGCAACATCAAGTTGCTGGATGGCGGTTTGGCTGGCTGGCGCAGCGCCGGTGGTGAAATCTTCCGCGATGTGAATGCGCCGAGCAAAGCCTTCGGCGAACTGGTTGACGTACAACGTCACACCCCTTCGCTGTCGGCGCCAGAAGTGCAGGCGCTATTGAATGCCAATGCGGATGTGGTGGTTCTGGATGCGCGTCGGTTTGATGAATACAACACGATGAGTATTCCCACTGGCATCAGCGTACCTGGCGCAGAATTAGTATTACGCGTGCAACAGCTTGCGCCGCGCCCCGAAACCCGCGTCATCGTTAATTGCGCTGGACGCACGCGCAGCATCATCGGCACACAATCTCTGGTCAATGCGGGTATTCCTAACCCGGTTTCTGCACTACGCAACGGCACGATAGGCTGGACGCTGGCCGGTCAAACGCTGGATACCCGCAAAACTCGCCAATTTGCCGACTTTGGTTCGCTATCGCCTGAGGATCACGCGCAGGCGCAACGTGCAGCGCGCAAAGTGGCTGATAAGGCGCGCGTATCAAGAGTATCGTTACAAGACGAGTCCCAAACATTAATAGAATGGAAAAAAGACAACACGCGGACGACTTATCGCTTCGACGTGCGCACGCCCGAGGAATACGCAGCCGGTCACCTTCCCGACTTTCGCTCTGCTCCGGGTGGGCAGCTCGTGCAAGAAACCGATCACGCTGCGCCGGTGCGCGGTGCGCGTATCGTCCTGTCCGATGATGACGGCGTGCGCGCCAATATGACCGCATCCTGGTTAGCGCAAATGGGATGGGAAGTGTTCGTCATTGATGGTGCTGGACCGCAAGACTTCACGCAACAGGGTACGAACGCCGATAACGATCAAGCCTTTCTGCCGCCTGTACCAACCGCAAACAGTGTGACAGCGCAAGGGCTTGCGGCTTGGTTGGAAAATGACCTGCCAAGCAACGCCGCCGAGGGCGAAACGGTCATCCTTGATTTCACCAGCAGCGCCAATTATGTCAAACACCACATTCCCGGGGCTTGGTTTGCACTCCGCTCGCAACTCGCCGCCGCGCTGGATAACGTTCCGCCAGCATGTCGCTATGTACTCACTTGCGGCACGAGTTTGCTGGCACGCTATATCCTCAAAGACCTGCAAGCGTTAACAACGACGCCGGTGTGGCTGCTAGAAGGTGGCACATCCGCGTGGATTGCAGCCGGGCTTCCCCAAGAATCTGGTGAATCAGCGCTGGCATCGCCGCGAATAGATCGCTACCGTCGTCCTTATGAAGGTACCGACAATCCAGCCGCTGCCATGCAAGCCTATCTCGATTGGGAGTATGGCTTAGTGGATCAATTAGCGCTTGATGGGACGCATGGTTTTTTTGTCATTTAAAATGACAGCATGAAGTCTCAGACTTCGCGCTGTATCTAGTCTTGGCATTCATCCTTACGTTATTCGTGCACTGATGTGGTTGTCGATTAAAATGTGTCTCCAATAGAAAACGTCGCTACACCCGAAAAGCCGGGCCGCGTGACGTTTTTACTATTTTTGATGCGATGAAATGACAATGACCTCCACTCCGAGCGCAACACTTTCCGAACCAGTCTGCGACCTTATTACCGAGACGGTTGTCGGTAAGGCAGCAAACCATCTCCGCGACGTATTATCGATAGCGATCGAACACAGTCCAGCGCAGGCTGCGTTAGTGGTGTTTGATACCCGCTCTACTCTCTCAGTAGCGTTGACGCAAGCGTATCGGCGATGCCTTCCAACTGCCACCTTTATCGACTTCGACGCAGTAACGCCCGAAGTAGTGCTTGCCTCTTTTACACCCCTTGCGCCGAACGATTTGGTGATATTGATTCAATCCACCAACTTTAGGCTTGAAGCGTTTCGACTGCGCGTTGAACTTTTTAAACGCGCATTAAAGGTGATAGAACATCCTCATCTTTCGCGCATGACCGGACCAGAAGCGCTGTATTACATCGACGCATTGGCCTATGACCCGACGTACTATCGCGACGTTGGGGTCGCACTGAAGGCGCGCATTGATAGCGCGAGCATCGGCGTCATCGATAGCGGCGGCGAAATCCTGGTTTTTGACTCGCCATTTGAATCTGCAAAACTCAACATTGGTGACTATAGCGGCATGAAAAATGTCGGCGGTCAGTTTCCTATTGGTGAGGTTTTTACCGAAGCGCAAGACCTGGAAGCAGTCAATGGCCGCGTACGTATTTTTGTTTTCGGCGACACGCAATTTCACGTCAACAAACCCGCTACGCCGATCACGCTGGTGATCGTCAAAGGCCGCGTGACGGAGGCCATTGATTCCACGCCTGAGTTTGATCAGGTGCTGGCAAACATCCGCGCGTCCGAAGGCGAAGTCTGGCTGCGTGAACTTGGTTTTGGTATGAATCGTGCATTTTCGCAAAACCGTATGGTGAGCGATATTGGCACTTATGAGAGGATGTGCGGCATACATTTATCGCTGGGCGCTAAGCATGGGGTCTACAATAAAGCGGCAATTAAGCGCGCCGATGCCAGATACCATATTGACGTCTTTGCGGTGACGAACACGGTCACCCTCGACGAGTGCGTTATTTACAGAGATGATGCCTGGCAAGTTTGATGGCTATGGCGTAGATTAAATACTTGCCCGCAAAAAACTGTCTCAAGCTGCCATAAAGTAGGTAATATTTGTGACAATTGCTCTCTTTTTCTGCTTCTCGCATTTAAAAGCGAGTTTTGATACACATTGGAAAGATATGAAAAACACCAGTCCAGTATCGGAAACAAGCACTGATCTCCCTCCTTCGCCAACATTGGCGGCATCACTCGCCGCATTGGACGATTTTCGGGTCATCCATCCGAAAGAAGTCGTGTACGTACTGCGCCAACTCGCGCACCAAAAAGACCCCCTAAGTATTTCCTTCGGCAGATCAGGATCACGCATCATCACGCGTATTTTGGCAGTCGATGAAACGACAGGTTCTTTTTTCTACGATTACAGCGGCAGTGATGCTGAAAATCAACAGCATCAGGAGTCTGGAGAAAATCTGTTTTCGAGCTTGCAATCCGGTGCGCATATCCAGTTTGTTTGCGGCCATCCCGAACCCCAGCTTTATGACGGCCTGCCAGCATTTAAGTCGCAATTACCGGAAAGTCTGTATCGCATCCAACGACGCGAACACTTCCGCGTAGAGACACCGACGAATAATCCCTATATTTGTACCGCCACCTTGCCGGATCAACGCCGGATGTCGTTCTACATTGTCGACTTGTCACCATCGGGGGTTCGACTTCGCTCGACCGATGCCAGTATCGGTGAGCTTGCTATTGCTATGAACCTAACAGACGCCACGTTCGACTTTCATGATTTGGGAAAAATGACTTTGGATATACAAATCACCTTTATTCATAATAGCCAAACGTTTAATGATCCGGTTTATCACTTCGGGTGCCGGTTTTTGACTGTTCCTAAAGACCAGGAAGCGAATTTGCAGCGCGTGATTACGCAATTAGAACTGCGCCTAAACCGCAGTTGACCTGCGTTCGATAAGTTCGTTAATCTACGCATAGACGCTATTCATAACAAAATCGCCATTGCTTGCCGCTTTCTATCAAAACAGGCAACGGCTACAAGAAATAAAAAGGCGTGAGCCATTGCCCCGTTAAATAGCCAACAAACGCTTCCTGTGTTGGCTATAAAACGGTCCTTATCTTTCATTTTCTTTCAATAACCGGGACATTATCTGAGGTTCGGCGCTTTTCTTCGATTTGTCGCGGGTTTACCACTTATGTGTCGCGAGGCAACCGCCGACGTAGCTTTTTTTTGCTATCGGGCGGAGATTTGGTAAGATCGTTCATTCCAAGTTTTTTTGGATACGTTATTTTTATGCATGCCAAACTGATTCCTAACCCTATTTGCGAGTCGTTAGCGGCCTCTGGTTGCACTGTGGTTCGCTTATTCAATCTGTTGCTTTATGCCCAAAAATAAGACACGCAAGCCAATTGAAATAAAGATAGCAACGGTGGTAGCAGTTTCAGTCATTCTTCATGACGTGGATCTTGCCGTTTTAGATGACGCATTAAAAGAGATGACCGGCGGCAATGCGGACTTTTTTGACAATGAATTTGCCGTAATCGACATCGCAGCTTTGGGCGAGTCAAATGACTACATTGAATGGAGCGCCCTCGTCAAACTGCTGAAAACGTATCAACTTAATGCAGTTGCAGTACGCAATGCGCCGGATACCATTCATCCTGCGATTATCGCGAATGGCCTCAGTATTGATACCGTCATCGCGCCCAGAGCAGAACCCAATGCCCCCGCTGTCCAACCGACTGAGGTGCTGACTATAAACGCCCCAGAGGTGGTGGTATCCCAGCCTCCGGCGACGCTAGCCACATCGGCGGCTACACCACTCCAGCAACCCATGATCGTCGACACGCCAGTGCGCGCCGGTCAACGCATTTATGCCCGTGGCTCCGACCTGATCATTACAGCGATGGTCAATAACGGTGCCGAAATCATTGCAGATGGCAGTATCCATGTTTATGCGCCCTTGCGCGGCCGGGCGCTAGCGGGTGCCAGCGGCGATACCAAAGCACGTATTTTCGCCACTGCGATGGAGCCTGAACTGGTATCGATAGCGGGTGTATATCGGACCTTTGAACATGGGTTTCCTGCAGAATTGAAGGGACAGGCGGCACAAATTCAGCTTAACGGCGACCGAATTGATGTGATATCACTTAATTCGCCTTCCAGATCATAGTTTTAATTCTTAAAAAAATAGGAGTTTTCGTGGCAAAAATCATCGTTGTAACATCTGGTAAAGGGGGCGTCGGCAAGACGACATCCAGCGCCAGCTTTGCCTCAGGCCTGGCCATGCGCGGTCATAAAACTGCTGTCCTGGATTTTGATGTTGGCCTACGCAATCTTGATCTGATCATGGGCTGCGAACGACGCGTAGTATATGACCTGATCAATGTAGTTAACAACGAAGCAACACTTAATCAGGCCTTAATTAAAGACAAACATTGCGATAACTTGTTTATTCTTCCAGCATCACAAACCAGAGACAAAGACGCGCTGACCGAAGAAGGCGTTGAACGTGTATTGAACGATCTGGCAAAAATGGATTTTGAATTTATTGTATGCGACTCGCCAGCGGGTATTGAACGCGGTGCGGTAATGGCGCTGACCTTCGCCGATGAAGCCGTCATCGTGACCAATCCCGAAGTATCGTCGGTGCGTGATTCAGACCGGATTTTGGGGATCATTCAGGCCAAGTCGCGCCGCGCTCAAAATGGCGGAGAACCAGTCAAGGAACATCTGCTCATTACCCGCTACTCACCTAAGCGCGTTGAAGCGGGTGAGATGTTATCTCATACCGATGTGCAGGATATTTTGCGCATTCCTTTGATCGGTATTATTCCTGAGTCAGAAGCGGTGCTACACGCATCAAATCAAGGCAACCCGGCCATCCACGTAAAGGGTAGCGATGTCGCTATGGCTTACGAGGATGTGGTCTCCCGCTTCCTTGGCGAAGACGTGCCGTTGCGCTTTGCCAACTATCAAAAACCGGGCTTGCTCTCGCGCCTCTTTGGAGGGAAGTAATATGGCTCTACTCTCGTTCTTGTTCACCAAGCAACCGAAAAGCGCATCTGCCGCTAAGGAGCGCCTGCAAATTATCATTGCACGTGAGCGTAGCGGTCGCCAAGGTCCTGATTTTTTACCGGCACTCCATAAAGAATTAATTGAAGTTATTTCCAAGTACACAAAAGTCAATGCCAGCGATATCAAAATTTCACTGGATCGCCAAGGTGACCTGGAAATATTAGATGTTAATGTTGTGCTGCCTGATATTTGAGTCCATCTACTTTTACAAGTAGCGCTCTGCAAAGTCTTTACCTGCGGACGCCTGTCGCGTCCGCTATTTCCTCACTATTGATCTCGTAAGTTGCGTGCTTTGCTCAAGTTTAGCGCCCCAAAAATATCGCTTCAGGTCACCTCCCAGAATAATGTTGCGATAGAGTTAATATTGTAACGCGTTAATTTTCAGTATTTCACATTTCTACTATAATGGCGTTAGTGCAGCTGTGGAAAACGTACACAATGCCACACGTACACTACAAAAATGTTCATATAGAGCATCTATCAAAGAGTGATAAGTGTTAACATAAACTCATTACCGACGACACCTCAACAACAGCGAAGCTTGAGACTAGGGAAAACGCAGGGACACTCGCTATTTCATCGGCAGTCAGGATACTGGCCAAGCTATCGGCTCTAACTGGCTTACAATAATTAACACTAAGCCAATAATAGAAAACTATGAGAATTGCTGTCCTTGACGATGATTTGAGCCAAACCGATCTGGTTTGCCAAGTCCTGACCGCTAGCGGCCATGTTTGCCATCCTTTTCAAAGCGGCAAAGAAATCTTGAGCCAGTTGCGACGAGAGAGCTACGACATGCTCATCCTCGATTGGCAAGTGCCCGATCTCAGTGGGTCCGAAGTCTTGCACTGGGTGCGAGAGAAATTGCCGCCCGAACTGCCGGTGTTGTTCATGACCAGTCGCTCTGGCGAGGATGACATTGTGGCCGGACTCGCGGCTGGTGCTGACGACTACATGATCAAACCTATCCGCCGTGGTGAACTGGTGGCGCGGGTACAAGCATTATTACGTCGCGCTTATCCCATTCAAAATGCGAGCGAGGAAATTACGTTCGGACACTACATATTCGAAACCCGCGCTGCACGCCTGACCGTCAGTAGCGTGCCAATTGAAATTACGCAAAAAGAATTCGATTTAGCGCTGCTTTTTTTCCGCAACATGGGTCGTCCGCTATCGCGTGCATACATTCTCGAAGCAGTGTGGTCGCGTGACATCGACATTCCCTCGCGCACGATGGATACGCACGTTTCACGGGTTCGCAGTAAGCTACAATTACGACCAGAAAACGGTTTTCGACTTGCACCTGTGTATAGCTACGGATATCGTTTGGAACAACTGTCGGAATAATGCGCGAATGCGCAAATCACGCGTAAAACGGTCGTCGGAGAAAAAATGCAGCATTACATCGAACACCCGACGTACAGCAGGAACCCCAAAAAAAAGACGGATCAAAAGACGAATTTTGAGCAATTATGGCGAGGCAGTTTATTGTTGTTATTAACGGGCCCCTATTTACCGGTTTTTGCTGCTCCATCGATAAAATTAGACGCTGACTCATTCAGTGTTGCGCCCTCCACCATCACGTATCGGGCACGCAAAGGCGATACGCTAAGTACGATTGCCGAGTACCTGACGACCACGAGTCGTAACTGGGTTGCGCTCCAAAAGATCAACAAAATTCCTAATGAACGCACCATTCCCATCGGAACACCGATCCTTATTCCTGTCGCATTGCTGGAACAAATTCCCGCTAGCGCAAGAATAGTTGCTTTCTCGGGGGCTATTAGCGCAAATACCGCCGACGGAAAAGATATTCCCCTGGCAATTGACACAACGCTTCAGGAGGGTGCGCGCATTGAAACTGGCCCCAACAGTTTTATCACGCTGGCGCTTGCAGACAACTCACGAGTAGCTTTGCCCTCCAACAGTCAGATAAAACTCAGCCACTTAAGAAGCGCCCGGTTCACACAAAGCCCGGTTACGGAGATTACGCTTGTACGTGGACGCGTTGATTCTCAGGTATCCCCGCTGAAAGAAAATAAAGGACGCTTTGAGGTCCGCTCACCACTTGCCGTTGCTGGCGTTCGTGGCACCAATTTCAGGGTCAATGTCAGCGATAACAAGATGGCAACTGAGGTGTTGCATGGCGCCGTTGCCGTAGCCAAAAACAATCGCCCTGCGGGATTGCCCTTACAGGCTGGACAAGGATCAATAACCGATGCGCAAGCAGTAAGCAAGGCAGTGCCATTGCTTCCAGAGCCAACGCTTACGGGAAACTCTGCTTTACAGCAACGACCAACCGTGCGCCTTACCGTGGATCCATTGCAGGGTGCGCGGCGCTATCGGGCACAGATTGCGACCGATCAGGCGTTCCAGAATACGTTGTCCGAAATAGAGTCTGATACCGTTGAAATCAGACTTGATGGGCTGATCGACAGCAACTATTTTGCACGCGTGACCGCCATCGACAATCAGGGTCTCGAAGGTTATCCATCCATCACCGCATTCAAACTCAAAGCCCGCCCGGAACCTCCTTTTCCTATCGGTCCAAAAGGAAAGGCGCGAATTGCCAATCCATCCTTAAGCTGGTCCGAAGTCCCCGACGCCATTCATTATCATATCCAGATCGCCTCCGATGACCAGTTCACACAACTGGTCAGCGATGATGCGACCCTGACATCCGCGCAATTCAGTCCACCAAAATTGGCACTTGGTCCTTATTTCTGGCACGTCGCAACCGTGGTGACACGAGACGGCAAAGATGATCAGGGTCCTTTCGGCGATGCGCAGGCGGTTACCCTGATGGCGCCATTGGAACTACCAAAAATTGAACCAGCCGGCAGCACACTGGCTTTTAGGTGGCACGGGGAATCCGGTCAAACATTTGTGATTGAAATAGCCCGTGATGCTGCGTTTACGGCGCTTTTTTTGACGCAAGAATCAACAGCTCCGGAAATTTCGATCGCAAATCCGCCTAACGGGATTTACTTTGTGCGCGTCAAGGCGATTGATTCTGATGGCTACACTGGCGAGTTTTCTGAAGCCCAAAAAATCGTCATTGGCGGATTGTGGAGAACCAGTGACGGTGCACCGCTCATCAATACAGGTGGTATCACGCCAACTGGCTTTTAAAACGCCACCAACGGAAACCACCCATTTCGGAGCATAGAATGGTCGAACCGACCAGCAGTGCCTTCATTAGCAATGTTAAACGGGTAGCGTTACGTCAATGGCTGGCGCTCACCATCGCATTACTCTCGCTCACTGCGGCGCTCGGCTATCAAAACGGTTTGATGCAACTTGATCTTCCGCTTTATGACCAATTTATGCGCTTCAATTCGCGTCCCGCGCGCGATGACATTATTATTGTCGGAATTGACGATTACAGTATTTCCCAACTTGGACGTTGGCCATGGCAGCGCACTCTGCATGCGCAGCTTATCAACACGATCATGCAGGCCAGACCAAAAGCAATTGGTCTGGACGTGATCATGAC
The DNA here is from genome assembly GCF_035018905.1 of Glaciimonas sp. Gout2. Taxonomy (NCBI): domain Bacteria; kingdom Pseudomonadati; phylum Pseudomonadota; class Betaproteobacteria; order Burkholderiales; family Oxalobacteraceae; genus Glaciimonas; species Glaciimonas sp. Gout2. The sequence goes on from NZ_JASJXA010000001.1 coordinate 445,188, forward strand.
GGAGCCTGAAGCGCTCACGACTGCCACCTCACCCAATAATGACGCAGCACTATCGCAGGCTTTACAGGCCAGCAATAAGGTCGTGTTGCCGATGGTCACGGCGATGATGGGAAGTGGCGTCACAAGCCTGTTGCCCATCCCGGAATTTCTGCACACTACACGCGCCATTGGTCATATTGATCTGGAGCTTGATAAAGATGGGGTGGCACGCAGCGTATTTCTAAAAGAGGGCCAAAATGGCATTTGGTGGTCACACTTTGCGCTGGCTTTAGCTGACATTGGCGGGCAAGCGGTGACCGATTCTCGCGGCGAATTGCCTGGTGCGCATCTAAGCGCAGGCCGGCATGACAATCATCCTCTTGATCCCCTTGGCAAGGACAGCAGCGTCGACAACAACTTAAAAGGATCGACGGATGCAAACGGCCCCACGGTGGCGGCGGGACAATGGCAACGCGACTATCAAATGCATATTCCTTACGCGGGCGGCTCTGGACTATTTCGCTCGGTTCCTTATGTTTCGGTCCTCAAAGGCGAGGTGCCAAAAGATTTTTTTAAAGATAAATACGTCTTGATAGGCGCCACGGCGGTCGGCATGGCGGACGCTTTTCCCACACCTGTTTCGGGAACATCGGGGGTCATGCCGGGTATCGAGATCAACGCCAATATTTTAGCCAGTTTGCTGGACCACAGATCCATAAACATCGCGCCAACCCTCCAGACTACCTTATTGAGCATACTCCCGGTATTGCTCGCGTTATTCAGTTACTTGCTGCTCACCCCTCGCTTTTCCTTATTCCTGACCGCCGTACTGATGGCGACCACCGTCGCGGCCAGCTACTTCATGTTCACCCATGGATTGTGGGTCGCACCCAGTGCAGCCCTGATAGGTACGGGGCTAACCTATCCGCTGTGGAGTTGGTGTCGTTTGGAAGCAGCTATTTCCTACCTCGGACAAGAATTTATGCTGCTAGATCAGGAGCCGCATTTATTACCCGAAGCAATCCTTCCCGGCAACGTACTTTATCAAGGTGAAGACGTACTCGAACAGCGTATCAACGCGATGCGCACCGCGGCGCGCAGGGTGCGCGACTTACGCCAGTTCATTTCTGACAATCTCGATAGTTTGCCGGACGCAACATTGATCACCACTATTGATGGTCGCATCGTTGTCGTCAATCGGGTGGCCAATGATTACTTCGCAACATTGAACATCCATAACATTTACGGCGCAAACCTGCCGCCATTGTTTTCTTACATCGCATCACCACCGTCATTTGAAACCGCGCCGCATCATCCGTTCTCGTGGCCCGATTTGCTTGACATCCAGTATCAGCCCGCTCTCGCAAATGGCACTTCCGTTCAAGACCAAAAAGGACGCGATTTATTAATCAAGAGTGCGCCCTGCTATTCGGCCAGACAGATTCTTAGCGGCTGGATTGTCAGTATCGTGGACATCTCCAGTATTCGTGCCGCAGAGCGCAGCCGGGATGAAACGTTACGCTTTTTATCGCACGATATGCGTGCACCACAAGCATCAATTTTAGCGTTATTGGAACTACAAAGTGACCCGTCTTCAGCGTTACCTCAAGAGGAATTTTTCTCCAGAATCGAGCGCGCCTCCCGCAAAACCTTGGGACTGGCCGATAACTTTGTCCAACTGGCACGCGCTGAATCAGAGTCTTATCGGCTTGAAGAAGTCGACTTTCAAGACGTTGTTTTGGATGCTAGCGACGAAATGTGGACACTAGCCAATAACAAAAAAATCACCTTGATTACAAAGATCGCGGAGGGCGAATTTATTACTAAAATTGACCGCTCCTTGATGGCGCGCGCCTTGTGCAATCTGATTTCTAACGCGGTCAACTACAGTTCCGCAGGAACGACCATCACGTGTAGCCTGCTCTACAGTGTAGAAAAGGGATCCGACGGCACACCTTTGCACGTCATTTGCCAGGTGCAGGATCAAGGCTATGGCATTGCGGCCGCCGATCAGGCAAAATTATTTCAACGTTTTCAGCGCGTCAACATTCCTGACCAACCTAAAACAGACGGCGTAGGGCTTGGCCTTGTATTCGTCAAAACAGTGATCGAACGCCATTTCGGCACGTTATCTTGTTGCAGTGTTGTTGGCGAAGGCACCACATTTACCATTATCTTGCCCTTGTCGACAGTCTGACTAAAGGGATATTTTGTTGCGCCAAAAAACATTTCGGGGCTTAATTTGCCGGGAGCGTCCCATGTTCGTTGGCAATCAATTCTTGTATATTATTATCATTCCATCAAGAAATGCGCACTTAATCTCAACAGCCACGCTGCGGGGTATAATGTCGAGCTATAAAGAGTCCCCTTCTTTCCTCTTGAGTTGTTACCAAAATGCACTTGCTAGCCGTCGGACTTAACCACACCACCGCGCCCGTTTCATTGCGCGAACAGGTGGCTTTCCCTGCTGACCAGATTGGTCAGGCAGTTACGGCGGCGCGTGCATGGTTTAGTGACAACAGCGCGTCCGGTGTCACAGACGAAGCAGCGATTTTATCGACGTGCAATCGTACCGAGTTATATGCCGCAAGTGACCTGTCCGGCAGCGTAATCGGGACGAACGAAGCCCGCAACATTGATACGGCAATTGATTCCACCGCGCATTTTCTGGCGCATTATCACAAGCTTTCATACGCTGATCTGCGTCCGCATTTGTATACATTGCCGCATGACCACGCGGCACGTCACGCTTTTCGCGTCGCCTCCGGATTGGATTCAATGGTGCTGGGCGAACCGCAAATCCTCGGTCAGATGAAGGATGCTGTGCGCCATGCGGAAGCCGTCGGTGGCCTTGGGACTTATTTACATCAATTATTTCAACGCACTTTTGCTGTCGCAAAAGAGGTTCGCAGCACTACCCAAATAGGCGCGCACAGCGTCTCAATGGCTGCCGCTGCTGTACGCATGTCGGAACGGATTTTCGACGCCATTTCAGGTCAGAACGTGCTGTTTATCGGTGCTGGAGAAATGATTGAATTATGCGCCACGCATTTTGCCGCGCAGAATCCAAAAACTCTGACCGTGGCAAATCGTACGCTTGACCGTGCTGAAATATTGGCGCATCGCTTTAGCGGTCAAGCGCTACGCCTGGCCGACTTGCCAGATCAGTTAGGCAACTACGACATCATTATTTCATGTACTGCGTCGTCGCTGCCGATTATCGGTTTAGGCATGGTGGAACGCGCGGTCAAAGCGCGTCGCCACAAACCGATGTTTATGCTCGATCTGGCCGTACCGCGTGATATCGAAAGTGAAGTTGGTCGCCTTGACGACGTATTTTTATACACGGTGGATGATCTGGCCTCCGTCGTCCAGACCGGTATGGAAAGTCGTCTGGCCGCTGTATCGCAAGCCGAAGCCATTATCGAAACCCGCGTGCAATCCTTCATGCACTGGATCGACACGCGCGCTGTTGTCCCTGTGATTCAGGATCTGCATGAAAGCAGTGAGTTAATGCGAATGCTGGAGTTGGAACGGGCACGCAAGATGCTCGCCAAAGGTGAGGACATCGATACCGTTCTTGAGGCACTGTCTAAAGGTCTCGCTGCCAAATTTCTGCACGGACCACAACAAGCGCTGCACAATGCACAAGGCGACGAACGTGCTCGCCTCGCAGTCCTGCTGCCACAACTATTCCGCAGCAAGCGTTAGCGAAGCCATCCGCTATCGTCTGCCACTCAGCATATTGAGTCGGCACATCCTGTTTTTGCACGATATCTTTTTTGCTCACCATCCGCAGCGATTCCCTCGTTGCAAGCCACCAAAGTACGCTATGAAGCCATCAATGCTTGCCAAGCTTGACCAATTGTCGAATCGACTGGTCGAGGTTAACGATCTGTTAAATCAGGAAGAAGCGACTTCCAACATGGACAGCTATCGTAAGCTGTCGCGTGAACACGCGGAGTTGGGGCCGTTAGTTGCTCTGTATTTAAGCTATACGCAAGCCGATGCTGATGTCCAGACCGGCATGGGCATGCTGTCGGACCCTGACATGCGCGAATTTGCGCAAGAAGAAATCAATAGCGCCAAATCTCGCATGGAGCAACTGGAAGCAGATTTACAAAAAATGTTGCTGCCAAAAGACCCTAACGACGAACGCAATATCTTTCTGGAAATTCGGGCAGGTACCGGCGGCGATGAGTCAGCTCTCTTTGCGGGAGATTTATTGCGCATGTACACGCGTTTTGCAGAACGCAATCGCTGGCAGATCGAAATGGTATCGGCATCGGATTCCGAAGTCGGCGGTTACAAAGAGGTAATCGTGCGCCTGGTTGGATTTGGCGCTTACTCCAAACTGAAATTTGAGTCAGGCGGGCATCGTGTGCAACGCGTACCAACCACAGAAACGCAGGGCCGAATTCACACCTCCGCTTGTACCGTAGCGATCATGCCGGAAGCAGATGAAGTTGCAGACATCGCGATCAATCCGGCAGATATCCGTATCGATACCTATCGCGCATCCGGTGCCGGTGGTCAGCATATTAACAAGACCGACTCGGCGGTCCGTATCACGCATCTCCCCACCGGAATCGTGGTCGAATGTCAGGATGATCGTAGCCAGCACAAAAATAAGGCGTCCGCGCTAAAAGTCCTGGCCGCTCGCATCAAAGATGGCCAGTTGCGCGAACAACAATCGAAAGAAGCCGCAACCCGCAAATCGCTGATCGGCTCCGGGGATCGTAGCGAGCGGATACGCACTTACAATTTTCCGCAAGGACGCATGACGGATCACCGTATCAACCTGACGTTATACAAACTCGACCACATCATGGATGGCGATCTTGAAGAATTAAGCAATGCGCTGGCAGCCGAACATCAGGCTGAATTGCTGGCCGCCCTGGCTGACGAACGATAAAACAAACACTCAAACCAAGCTGGCATGTCGGAGGCGCAGCCTCCGATCAGTCGAATTCACTTCTTCGTAGGACGCTGCAATCCGGCGTTGCCCGGCGGGGTGAAAAATCCGCTCGTTAAGGTTTTTAGAGTCACCTTTAAGGTAAGCTGATTTATACTGATGCATGACAAAATGCAACCAAATGCCGCTGTAGAGTTCCAAGTCTGAGTATGAATATTAAATTGGGTTGTATCACCGCTTCAAGGTTTCAAAGCAATACGCTACGAACACACCACGCCTGTAATGCGTTGATCGACATTAACCATCCTCAATAAAAAAATGAAATCATCTAAACACATTTTGCTAGCCGTCGCTTTTATCGCCCTTGCACTGATCGGCGCCGCCCTCTATTTGCAACATGTTAAAGACATGCAGCCGTGCCCTCTTTGTGTGATCCAGCGTTACGCCTTTGCGATCATCGCATTGATTTGTCTGGTTTCGGCCAGCATGCCCGACAGTATTCGTAAAGCCAGTGCGGCGATCGGCATGATCGCGGGTCTTGGTGGTGCTGCAACCGCGGGCTGGCATCTGTGGGTTATTGCGCACCCTGCAACGACTTGTGGTCGTGACGCGCTGGAAGCCCCGTTAAACGCATTGCCGACCGCCATCCTGTTGCCATCCGTCTTTAAAGTCGACGCCTGGGCCTTATGCTCGGCTTCTTACGATGCAATTCTCGGTTTATCCATTCCGCAATGGTCGTTGTTCTGGTTTGTCGTATTGACTGTCATATTGGGTAAAGTTTTGCTCAAACGCACTAACCACGGCGATTTTGAATGACTGATAAGCAACAAACGACGCCGTCAGCATCATCCCAAACGGCATTCGCTATCGAGCACGGTTTCAGCGTTGCGGGGATTCTTAAAACCGCGCCACTGGAACCGCTCGAGAATCGCCTGCTGATCATGCACGCGCTAGGTCTTACCCGCACACAACTGATCACACAAGATCAGCGTAGCGTCGACGCTCAGCAAGCGGCGCTTTTAACGCAGCTGTTCCGTCGCCGCATGGAGGGCGAGCCGATTGCTTACATTCTCGGTGAACGGGAATTTTTTGGACTCATGCTGGAAGTGACGCCAGACGTTTTGATTCCCCGCCCAGACACCGAATTGTTGGTAGAGCTGGCGTTAGAACGCCTGACCGATGCACAACCAAGTCAGAACATCACGCCTCAAACCGTCTTAGATCTCGGCACCGGTTCTGGCGCTATTGCTATCGCTATTGCGGCTACGCGCCCGCATGTGCAGGTCACGGCAGTTGATGTCAGCATCGAAGCGTTAGCGGTCGCACGCCGCAATGCTGCGCGCCATTTGGCTTTACGTGCCGACAAATTCAATCTGGTACATAGCGACTGGTACGCGGCCCTAAATACATCAGATGCACTAGGCAAATCAACGCCTCAGCGTTTTGACATGATCGTCGCAAATCCGCCTTATATTGTTGAGGGCGACCGCCATCTCTCGCAAGGCGATCTGCGCTTTGAACCGCTTAACGCACTTACCGATCATGCAGATGGACTAAGCGCCTTGCGCATCATCGCTAACAATGCGTCGGACCATTTAAATCAAGGCGGATGGTTGCTCATGGAGCACGGCTATGATCAGGCCGAAGCCGTCATCGCGTTATTGCAGACGCTGCCGTTTGAAGCGATACAAAGTTGGCAGGATTTAGCCGGGATTGCACGTGTCAGCGGCGGGCGCTTAAAAAGCGCAGCCGAGATAAGACATGAACCAATCACGCCAAACCCCGATTGAAAAAAGCGCGAACATTACGTCCAAATGCTCGACCCGCATTTTATACAGGCAGATTAAATTTTATAAATATACTTGCCGTAAGAAAATAGCAAATGAACATCCCTTGTGGGGCGCTCACGGAGACTAAAGCACGTAACTACTCGTATTTCATTCCCAATTCTCATCATCTTTTTACAAAAACCATGTTTTTAAGCTTGTCAAGACTAGCGAATTTATCTGAATTGCGTATGATCGCTTTCTTGTCCAACGCCTGAATCTGATTCTCTAGACACCCATGCTGCCTTCGATCGAACAACGTCTTGCCCTAGAACTCGCTGCCAAACCAGCCCAAGTAGCCGCTGCTGTCACCCTGCTGGATGAAGGTGCGACGGTGCCATTTATTGCCCGTTACCGCAAAGAAGCCACTGGCGGCCTCGATGACATTCAGTTGCGCCTCCTGGAAGAGCGTCTGCGCTATCTGCGCGAGCTCGAGGCACGCCGTGCCGCTATCCTGAGTTCGATTGAGGAACAGGGAAAGATGACACCGGCATTGCTGAGCGCCATCTCGTTGGCGGAAGACAAAACCCGTCTCGAAGATCTGTACTTACCGTACAAATTAAAACGCCGCACCAAAGCTCAGATCGCGGCTGAAGCCGGTTTGACCGAATTGGCCGATGCGCTGTTATCCAATCCAGAATTGCTACCGGAAGAGGAGGCGATTAAATATTTCAAGCCCGCTTTCAGCACCGACAATGGCGACAATCCCGGCGTCGCCGATGCCAAGGTTGCGCTTGACGGCGCACGTCAAATTCTGATGGAGCGTTTTGCTGAAGATGCATCGCTGCTGCAAGCCTTGCGCGAATACCTGACAGAGCACGGCGTAGTCGAATCTAAAGTGATCGAAGGCAAACAAGACGCTGGCGAAAAATTCGCAGACTATTTTGACTACTCCGAAACCATCGGCACCATTCCATCACACCGCGCGCTGGCGTTGTTCCGTGGGCGGCGTGAAGAGATGCTGAACGTGGTCTTGCGACTCGATACCGAGGAAGAAAAGCCAAAGTGGGACGCACCACACAATCCCTGCGAAGGGCGTATTGCCGCGCGTTTCGGTATCAGTAACAAAAATCGTCCCGCCGATAAATGGCTATCCGACACCGTACGTTGGGCCTGGCGCGTCAAAGTCTTCATGCATCTGGAAACAGAGCTGATGACCAACCTGCGCGAAAAAGCCGAAGTCGAGGCCATCCACGTTTTCGCGCTCAATTTGAAGGCGCTTTTGTTGGCTGCACCAGCCGGACCACGCGCCACCATGGGCCTCGATCCAGGATTGCGTACCGGCGTAAAAGTCGCGATTGTCGATGCCACTGGCAAAGTAGTCGGCACCAGCACGATCTACCCCCATCAACCACGTAACGACTGGGAAGGTTCGCTGCACACCTTGTCGCAACTGGCGGAAAAACATAACGTTTCGCTGATTTCGATCGGAAACGGCACAGCCTCGCGTGAAACCGATAAGCTCGCGCAGGACTTGATCAAACTACGCCCTGAACTCAAGTTGACCAAAATCGTTGTTTCAGAAGCTGGCGCATCGGTCTACTCAGCATCCGAATTCGCTTCACGCGAACTACCAGACATGGATGTATCGATACGCGGTGCGGTGTCGATTGCCCGCCGCCTACAAGATCCGTTGGCCGAACTGGTCAAAATAGATCCAAAATCAATTGGCGTTGGGCAATATCAGCATGATGTAGGTCAAACCCAATTGGCGCGTTCGCTTGACGCTGTGGTCGAGGATTGCGTGAATGCGGTCGGGGTTGACGTAAATACGGCATCCGCACCATTGCTGGCCCGCGTATCTGGCCTCAATTCCAGCGTCGCGCAAAGTATTGTGACTTATCGCGACATGAAAGGGATGTTCACCTCACGCGCCGGTTTGCGCGAAGTGCCTCGTCTTGGCGATAAAACATTTGAGCAAGCCGCCGGATTCTTGCGCGTCATGAACGGCAATAACCCACTCGATGCGTCCGCAGTTCATCCTGAATCGTATCCGTTGGTCGAAAAAATTCTGGCCGACATCAAAAAGGATGTGAAAGGCGTCATTGGCGACGACAAACTATTGAAATCGCTCAATCCCGCCAAATACGCCGACGAGAAATTTGGCGTACCGACTATTACCGACATCCTCAAAGAGCTGGAAAAACCAGGTCGCGATCCCCGCCCTGAGTTCACCACCGCCACTTTCAAAGATGGCGTAGAAGAAATGCGCGATCTGCGCCCAGACATGATATTAGAGGGCGTTGTCACCAACGTTGCAGCGTTCGGCGCATTTGTAGACATCGGCGTGCATCAGGATGGATTAGTCCATATATCTGCATTATCCAACACCTTCGTCAAAGATCCGCACAGCGTGGTGAAAGCCGGACAAGTCGTGAAGGTGAAAGTACTGGAAATCGACGAAAAGCGTAAACGAATTGCGTTAACCATGCGATTGGATGATAGTGCGCCGGTGCCGGGTAGCAAACCGGAACAACGCGGGGACCGTAACGACGCCAAACGTCTTTCCCAGCATCAACGACAACAATCCGCACCAGTTGCCGCATCGGCAAATAGCGCGATGGCTGCGGCATTCGCCAAATTGAAGGGCTGAGTCCGGGTCTGGCGGATGGTAACGCCAGACTTTGGCTGATGAAAATGGACGCGGAGTGTGCAAATTGCTCTGCCCAACTTCATCGCGCACAACAAGTATTACACCTAAATAGTGCCAAAATAAGTCCATGATGCATAAACGAAGCAGCCTTCCAAGGCTGACGTCGTATAATGTTGGCATTTACGATTTTAACGATTACGAACAGGTCTTTATTTTGTCCGTCGCTCTCAATATTCCAACTCAGCAGTCCATCATGAACCCGATCCTGACCGATATGGAAGCGGTTAATGCGGTCATTCGTGAAAAATTGCATTCCGAAGTTCCTTTGGTCAACCAGATTGCTGAATACATCATCAGTGCTGGCGGCAAACGCCTGCGTCCCGTGCTGGTACTTCTGATGGCACAAGCGTTTGGTTATGAGGGGTGCAAGCACCATGAACTCGCCGCAGTCATCGAATTCATCCATACCGCGACCCTGCTACATGACGATGTAGTCGATGAATCATCGTTGCGCCGTGGTCGCAAAACTGCGAATGCGATGTTTGGTAATGCTGCGTCGGTCCTCGTGGGAGACTTTTTGTACTCTCGCGCTTTCCAGATGATGGTTGATGTCAGCAATCCACGCGTCATGCAAATCGTCGCTGATGCCACCAATGTCATCGCAGAAGGTGAAGTGCTGCAATTGTTAAACATGCACAATCCGGATGTCAGTGAAGAGCGCTATCTGCAAGTTATTCGCTCCAAAACTGCAAAGTTATTTGAAGCGGCAGCCCAAATAGGCGCGCTCATTGCGGGTGCAAATGATAGTGCAATTGACGCGGCGGGCGAATACGGCCGCTCACTGGGCACGGCTTTCCAACTCATTGACGACGTGCTTGATTATTCTGGCAATGCGGCAGATATCGGAAAAAATGTGGGAGACGATTTGCGCGAAGGCAAACCCACCCTTCCACTGATCTATTTAATGCAGCATGGCAACGGCGAGCAGCGCGCGCTGGTACGCAGTTGCATCGAAAATGGCGACGAGCAACATTTTGATGCTATTCTTTCAGCAATAACAAATTCTGGAGCGCTCGATTACACGCGAGCCGAAGCGAAAAAATCAGCACAGCTAGCCACCGCTGCGATTGCAAAGCTGCCAGAGAGCGAATATAAAACCTCGTTGCTAGAGTTAGCGTCGTTTGCAGTGGACCGCAATCATTGAGCTAATTAGCGCAGTTACATAACTGAGCTAAGTAACTGAGTTGATTAAGTAACTGAGTTGAAAACCAAGTAAAAACATTAAGTTTAACAATGCGTTGAAGCAACGAGTTCAGTCATTAAGTCAGACTCCGTAAGCGGTAAAGAAGCAACCAAGAAGTGCGCTCAAAGCGTCTCACCAGTGCTATCACAACAAGTAGTATCCATTCAGGAAAATAAGGAATACCGGAGTGAAGTTCTGGATCGCATAATGTGTTTGTATGTAATCCGACCTCAAGAAAAGAGTTGCTTTTTTAACTCAACATCTTTCACTCCATGTAAAAATGACCATCTCTACTTTCCCTTCCACATACCTTATACGGTGACCCTTTGGATGCCGTTCCCTTATGGGTGCAATTTCTTGCACTTGGTTTACTAATTTTATTGTCGGCTTTTTTCGCCATGTCGGAAACAGCGCTGATGGCGGCCAACAAACATCGTCTGCGGCACCTTTCCAAACGTGGAAGCAAAGCGGCGACTACCACAATGTGGTTGCTTGACCGCACCGACAAACTGTTATCCCTTATTCTCATCATCAATACGTTGGTGAACGCGCTTGCCACGGCGTTGGTGACTGCCATTGCCATCAATACATTTGGCAATCACCAAAAAGTCATCACCATCGCGACCGCTTGCGTTGCGTTCCTGTTAATTGTATTTGGTGAAATCACACCCAAAGTCATTGGCGCGACCTATCCCGAGCGTATCGCCCTTTTCACCAGCTTCATACTGAAACCCTTAATGACGTTGGTTAAACCCATTATCTGGTTCGTCAACTTATTTGTATCCGGCATATTAAAAGTATTGCGCATCAAGACCGGCAAGCACGCTCAGGATTTGCGTGTATCGCCCGAAGAGTTGCGTTCAATCGTTCTAGAGGGCGGCAATTTTATGCCGCAAAAACATAAAAGCATTCTATTAAATCTGTTCGATCTCGAAAAAATCTCGGTCGAAGATGTGATGACACCCCGAGCACAGGTCGAAGCATTGAATCTATCGGTTTCGGTAGAGGAAATTCAGCATCAATTAACAACCTGTTATCACAACAAATTGCCGGTATATGAAGGTGAAATCAACCAGATCGTTGGCATTTTGCACGTGCGCAAGGCAATGGCACTCCTCAACCAAGAGGACGAACTCACCGTTGACCATTTTCGCGCACTGCTAACACCGCCGTATTTCGTACCGGAAGGCACCGACGTCTTTACCCAATTGCAATACTTTCAAGAAAACCATGAGCGCCTCGGAATCGTCGTTGATGAATATGGTGAAGTGCATGGCCTGGTAACACTAGAAGATATTATCGAAGAAATGATCGGCGAGTTCACAACCTCCAAACCAGGTGCCGCGCGCGCTGATAGTTTTGGTTGGAATGATAAAGGTGAATGCCGTCTTGAGGGCGTCACATCGTTGCGTGATATCAACAAACGTCTGGGCTTAAACTTTCCGATCGACGGACCTAAAACACTCAATGGGTTGGTACTCGAATGGCTTCAGGATATTCCTGAAAATACCGTCAGCGTCAAAATTTCTGGTTGTGTGATCGAAATCACGCAAGTACAGAATCAGGCAATCAAGGTCGCCAAGCTCATTCGTCCTGCCAACCACTTACGCAGCAAATAGCCCATCCCGCGTTATAAAGCATGCAACTCTTCGCATGGCAATCTGGCTAGTGACTTGCGACAGGATTTAACTAGTCAGACTATTAAGTAAAGGATGTTATTTACTATAGACAACTTTATAACAACACGTTACTTAAGTAATCGCCTAAAACTACGACAGAATCGCGCACAAAGTCTTTACAGAACAGTTTCGCAAAGGCATGATCGTCGGTATGGCGGTTGCCCGAGTAGCTCTTTTTACGTAAATTTTCTATGGTTGCAGTTCTTCCTAATATTAATCTAAGCAGTCCAATGTCCGGATTGGCGCGTGCACTGGTGCAGGCCGGACGACTGACAGTCGATCAAGTTGACGGCTTACATAAAACCGCCAGCAATGAACAGATGCGCTTTATTGATGCATTGCTTGCAAGCGGGCAATTGGATGCCTCAGGCCTTGCGCAATTTTGCGCAGAAACGTTTGGCTATCCACTTGTGGATCTCGCCGCCTTTAATATAAGTCTGTTACCTGCAAAAGCCATTGACACCAAGTTGATGGAAAGTCAGTCAGTTCTGGCCCTGGCAAAACGCGGCAACAAAATTTATGTCGCGATTTCAGATCCAACAAATACGCAGGCGCTCGATCAAATCAAGTTTCATACAGAGTTGATGGTCGAACCGATCATTGCCGAACATCCCGCCTTACTAAAACAGATTCAAAAGTACACGAAAAGCAACGAGCAAACCCTCAACGAAATGATCGGGGTTTCGGACGACATAAACTTCGTAGAGGAAGACGCTCCGCTTGCGATTGATGCACCCAATGAAATCGACGACGCGCCGGTAGTGCGTTTTTTGCAAAAAATATTAACCGATGCCATCAATCAAGGTGCGTCGGATCTTCATTTTGAACCGTTTGAAAAGTTTTATCGCATTCGCTTCCGTGTAGATGGGGTCTTACGCGATATGGCCCAACCACCGTTATCGATCAAAGAAAAACTCGCCTCTCGCATCAAGGTTTTGTCAAAACTGGATATCTCCGAAAAACGCGTGCCGCAGGATGGCCGCATGCGACTTGTTGTGTCCAAGACCCGTGCAATCGATTTTCGTGTAAGTACCTTACCAACCTTGTTCGGTGAAAAAATCGTCATGCGGATTCTGGATGCAAGTCAGGCCCAGATGGGGATCGATGCACTTGGTTATGATCCCGAGCAAAAAGAAATTTTGATGGAAGCCATCCAGCGGCCATATGGAATGGTGCTGGTCACAGGACCAACCGGTTCAGGTAAAACCGTTTCCCTCTATACCTGCCTGAACATTCTCAATCAACCCAGCATCAACATATCGACGGCTGAAGATCCGGTCGAGATCAACTTGCCCGGCGTCAATCAGGTGAGCATCAATGATCGTACCGGCCTGACATTTCCAGTGGCGCTTAAGGCTTTCCTGCGACAAGATCCCGACATCATCATGGTTGGTGAGATCCGCGATTTAGAGACGGCGGATATTTCGATCAAAGCCGCGCAAACCGGGCATATGGTTTTTTCTACGTTGCATACCAACGATGCGCCATCAACGCTGACACGACTGATGAACATGGGTGTAGCACCATTCAACATTGCGTCATCCGTGATCCTGATCACTGCACAACGTTTGGCGCGGCGACTATGTAGTTGTAAACAACCAGTCTCTATTCCGGATGAAGCACTGATCGAGGCAGGCCTCGCAGAGGATGATCTCGATGGTACCTGGACGCCGTATAAACCGCTTGGCTGCGAGCGCTGTAATGGCACGGGCTACAAGGGCCGCGTTGGTATCTATCAAATTATGCCGATTACCGAAGCGTTAGAACGTATCATTCTGACGCATGGTACCGCGCTGGAAATTGAGGCACAGGCAAAACTGGAGGGAGTCCGCACTTTACGTCAATCAGGTTTGATCAAGGTCAAACAAGGAATGACCAGCCTCGAAGAAGTGCTCGGCTGCACCAATAACTAGATGCATGAATAGGACTTACGCAATATCGTTCCAGTACGACATACCAATGAAAACATGGCAACTGTAAGGTTAGCAACTACCGCGAAACCAGAGCGATCTGAATAACTTGGATGATTTTGCGTAAACCCTGATAAAGAGGAAGAAAGTCATGGCAACTGCTACACCAAATGCGCGAAACACCACAAGTGCGCGCCAGGTCAAAGAATTTATCTACGCCTGGGAAGGTAAAGACAAAAAAGGACGATTGGTCCGCGGTGAGATGCGTGCCAGCGGTGAAACGCTGGTCAATGTTACGTTGCGCCGGCAAGGCATTTTGGTCGTCAAGCTAAAGAAAAAGACATTCCGCAGCGGCAAAAGAATTTCCGAAAAAGACGTCGCGTTATTCACTCGTCAATTGGCAACAATGATGAAGGCTGGCGTGCCGCTATTGCAATCATTTGACATCGTCGCCAAGGGACATGCCAATCCATCTGTGTCGAAGCTAATTAACGATATCCGGGCGGATGTGGAAACCGGCACAAGTCTGAATCAGGCCTTTCGAAAATTTCCGCTCTACTTTGATCCACTATTTTGCAATCTGGTCGGCGCGGGTGAACAGGCAGGTATTCTCGAAGATTTGTTGGCGCGTCTGGCAACGTACAAAGAAAAAACACTCGCCATCAAAAGTAAGATCAAATCGGCCATGTTTTATCCAGTATCAATCCTGGTCGTCGCCTTCGTCGTCACCGCAGTTATCATGATTTGGGTCGTTCCTGCGTTCAAGACCGTATTCGCGAGCTTTGGCGCTGACTTACCCGGCCCAACGTTGGTTGTGATGGCGATATCCGACTTCTTTGTTGCAAACTGGTACTTCATCTTTGGCGGTATTTTCGGCGGACTGTACCTGCTGTTCCAATCATGGAGACGCTCATTAAAAGTACAGCGCTTTATGGATGTTGCCCTATTAAAAGCGCCCATCTTCGGTGCCGTAATACGTAAAGCGACCATCGCACGCTGGACTCGCACACTTGCCACTATGTTTTCGGCGGGCGTTCCTTTAGTAGAGTCGCTGGACTCCGTCGGTGGTGCTTCCGGCAACGCAGTCTACCTGGACGCGACCAAAAAAATTCAAAGTGAAGTCAGTACAGGTACCAGTTTGACAGTCGCCATGCAAAACTCCGAAGTGTTCCCCAATATGGTGACGCAAATGGTCTCAATCGGTGAAGAGTCCGGTGCGCTCGACCAAATGCTCGGTAAAGTCGCTGACTTCTATGAGGCTGAAGTGGATGATGCAGTGGCATCCATGTCGAGTTTGATGGAACCTTTGATTATGGTCATCTTGGGCGTCCTGATTGGCGGACTTGTCATTGCGATGTACTTGCCGATCTTTAAACTCGGTGCGGTGGTGTGAATGTTTGCAGCTTTCAAGATGGAACTGCATAAACTGTCTGCACGACTTTCAGATGGTGACTGCAACAGGTATCGCTTTCATCAATTCATTTGGTCAACCAGGCAGCATCTTCAGTCCGTTTATGGTCGGAAAAGTGAAGGAAACCACTGGCAGTAAGACAATTGGATTATATGTAATCGCTGGTGTGTTTGCTAACCACATTGCTGATGTTGTGCGGACGGCCGCAGCGCTTGCATTTCCGCGAGAGTTAATCCAACTCCGTTATGCCGTTGATGCGGTTAGCATAGGCCGCCTGGAAACCAGACCGAAGCCGCCAACGCTTCCAGAATGCACCAGATGCTCGAAATGCTCTGTTAGCGGAGTGGCGTTGACCGGAAACGTGGAAAAGGCGATCGCAGTTGCCAGCTTGATGCCTGAGAAGGTTGGCGCACCACCGCGCCAACGGCAATACGTGGTCGAAGTCATGCACGATATCGCCTCTCAACGCAAAGAACTGCGCCTTCAAAACGGCTCCTGCCGAATCGTGTCGTCGGATTTTATTCTTTAGTCTGCCCTGCCCCGGCTTTCTGCCGCCGCAGCGTCGGGAGGCCAACACCGGTGGCGTCAAAGCCTCCATCAACCGCCACGACCTGCCCGTTGACATAGCTGGCCTCGTCGCTGCATAGAAATCCGACGACGTTGGCCATCTCTTCGGTGGTGGCATACCGGCCTAGTGGAATGGCGTCGTAGTAGTCTGAACGGATCGCCGCACTGTGGACCAGCTTTGCCATTTCAGTTTCGACCGGACCGGGTGCGACGGCATTGACACGCACTCCGACACTGCCGAATTCGACCGCGTACTGCTTTGTCATGTGGATCAGCGCGGCCTTGCTGGTGCCGTAAGCCATGCGTAGCGTGCTGGCTCTCAAGCCCGAGATTGATGCGATGTTGACGATAGCACCGCCTCCGTTGTTCACCATCAGCGTGCCGAAGGCTTGCGAGCAAAGGAATACGCCATCGAGATTCGTTGCCATAATTGCGCGCCACTCGTCAAAGGACATCTCTAGCGTCGGCTTGAAGATAGCCACGCCAGCGTTATTCACCAGCGCATCAACCTGGCCGAACCTTGCGATCACTTCTCCGGCGGCCCGGTCAACCTGCGCAGGATCAGACACATCACAGTAGACCGCTAACACATCATCGGGACGATCGATCACCGCCACGGTTTGGTCCAGAATGGCGTTTTCCCGATCCAACAGGACGACCTTGTAGTCATGGCGAAGAAACCATTCGCCAATGGCGCGTCCAATCCCTCGGGCACCTCCTGTGACGACGGCAACACGAGATGGTGCGTGCGTATTCATATAGTCCCTTTTGTGAATATGATAATGGTCGATAAGCAGTGTGCGTAAGGACAGAAAATTGGTGATTATGATGCTGAAATGATTAATTATGAAGGAGATAAATACCATGCGCTGCAACCGCGTTGGTTGCAATAACCTTGCACGCAATCTCGTTTTCACAAAAACAATTTATCTTGAATTGAGAAGGCCAACCATCCTACTACCCAGACCGACATAAAAGCAATTCTAGTTGCACAAAAATAGGCTGACGACGTAGCTTCCATAGCGTTGCCTATTAGATGGGTGATCAGTACCGAATAACAATTGGCGCTTCAAAAAGACGCGATGTTGCTCTATACTCATCGCGTCTCTGAGAAAAAGGGGACCGGGTTTAGTCGCCTGAATTACCTACAGCGCACATACGGCGTAATGCCGTTTCGTGCTTCTACCTTTGTTGCGCCGTCACTGGTCGGCAATGGTGGGGAACCTTCGGGTTGCCGGTCGCTGTGGGTATCGGTCTTTGTCCCTGCTATATACCTTCCGGAAGGGCGCGGTTAAACCGCCACTTACGGAAGTCACAAATGCAAAGAATCATCACGCACCGACAATCTGATTTACAAATCTTCGATAAATTACTTAACCAAGCCGACGCTGTCGCAAACTTGCTCACCAAGTGCGAGGTGCAATCATGACCGAGCCATCCAGGACTCCACCGTCAGCTTCCGCAACAGAGTCATTCCATACATCGTTTTCATGGCTTTTACCTCAGCTTAAAGGCGACGAGCATGCGCAATTTTATGCCCTGACAGTGGATATCTGCCAAGGTGTAAAAACATGCATTGATCTGGCGCATTTGAGTAATACGGATAGAGATGATGGAACGATGCCAACGCTCAACAATCTCGATACCGAGACCTTGCTGCGCCTCGCATTATCGTCATCCCAACTTCTCGCAGAAATGGCGGCACGTCGTATCGACAGAATGAATGACCGCATCAGCACTAACGCTGTATAACGCATTACTAATCGATAAGGTCATTTAACCGTGGTTGCGGTGCGTTTGCGCTGCAATGCAGCGTTAACCATGTTGCGCAACGGTCTGCACAACATGGTTAAATTTATTGCTTCAACACAAACTCGGCCAATGCGCGCAGCTCTTCCGGCTTTAGTTGTGCAAAGGCGGGCATCGGAATCGCGCCCCATTTACCAGCGCCGCCGTTGCGAATACTGGTTTCAAGTTTGCTTACCGCTTCAGGATCAGCGTGATACTTGAGTGCGACATCGTGATAGGACGGACCGACGATTTTTTGGTCGATGGCATGACAACTCAGGCAACTATTAGCCGCAAGGAGTGCTTTGGCATCGATACTTTTTCCGACCGGCAAAGCTGGCGTCGTAGCGCTGGGATTCAGCGCTGTTTCAGGCGCGTTAACCGCAGCAGTCTTCAGCTCTGCGGGTAAAGCGCTTTCTTTGGCAGTACCATAAGTCACAGCCAGATAGGCACCTATTTTTTTGACATCGTCATCGGTGACCGGTGCGCCATACAGATGCTGCATCTTACCGACCTCAGCGGTCCATTGCGTTAACGTCATCCCCGGCGGTTGATATTTGACATAATCGGCTGAATGGCAAATGGCACATTTTTGCATCGCGATCATATAACCGGGCAAAGCTGAGAAGGTTAATTTTGCTGTTTCGGGCGGCAGTGTATTGATGTTAGGTGCGGCCTGTGCCAGCAGCGCAACGCTGACTAATGAGAGGCCAGCACATGCAATTACAAGACGTTTCATGAGCATTCTCCTTAAGCGATGGTGACGTTGGTCGATTCGATGACATTGCGTCGATATCCGCCGGGATTCCAGCTGGCAATGGCTGGCTGTACCTCGCCCTGCTTGTTACTGGCTCGCACCTGCAACACGGCATTACCGCGTTGACTGAAACGTACCGGCAAACTCCACTCGCGGAAGGAATAGCGTCCCAGATCACGACCGAGCTTGGCGGGCTGCCAACTCTGTCCGCCATCGATAGAGACATCGACCGTTCTCAGGCCAGCACCGCTGTCGAAAGCAATGCCCTTAAGTTCCACCATGCGACCGGATGCCAATACACCGCCATTGGCGACGTTGGTGATAAAACTGCGTATTGGCAAGGTCGAGATTGGTCTGGTTTTATCAGGCGCTGTGCCTGGCGCCACGCACATGCAGTCGTTATCCGGCACACGATAAGCGGTAGTCATGAACAGGGCATCGTGACCGTCAAAAGTGTGATCAATGACTTCGATCTCGGACAGATGCTTGATCCAGTAAGTACCAAAATAACCGGGTACTATCAGTTTCAAAGGATAGCCGTTCAAATAGGGAAGATCTTCTCCGTTCATGCTCCAGGCAAGCAGCACGTCTGGACTTAACGCGTGCTCGACGTCCAGCGCTTTTCTGAAATCTGAGGTGCTGGGCAATACCGGCTGATCGAGGCCGTTAAAGGTGACTTGTTTGGCTCCCGCGCCAACACCGGCTTTTTCAAGTACAGTCTTGAGTGGCACGCCCACCCACCGCGCATTGCCCATGGCACCATTCGCCAACTGTGCGCCAAACACACGCGGCGATGAAAAGCCGCGACTGTTCCCTGAACACTGATTAACGGCCACTATTTCGACCGGTTCAGCCAATGATTTCAGCTCAGCCAGAGAGAGACTCAAGGGTTTGCTGACCAGTCCCGTCACCGTCAGTCGATAAGTTTTCAGATCAACCGAAGTGGGAATATTTGCCAGATGATAGCGCACAAAAAACGCATCGTTAGGCGTAATAGGACCGTGATTAAATACCTCGAATGGCGTCTCTAAATGTGGTGGGCGGGTCGTAACCCGAATCAGCGGACGCTTTTGCGGATAGGCGATCAATTCCCGCGGACCATCAGCAAAGGTTACGCCGTCGTCTTTGGCCTGGATGGTTGCGGCGAGACTTGCGAGCGGGTTGGCCGCCAGACCTGCTGCGAGCAAACTCGCTCCGCGCATGAAGCGACGCCGCGAAGTTGGAGATAACGTGGATAGGTCAGGCAGCGGGGATATTTCGGGTTCGCCAGATAAGGCAAGGTTTTTCAGCTTGGCGTTCATGGATAAAATCTCCTTGATTTGGTGATGGTTATTTCGGTCTTACGCAATAGGGTTTTAGTCATGCAGACAGTACGTTAGAAGGTGTAATGCCGCTGGAACGATTTTGCGCGTGTAGTGATAGTTTTATGGCTCGCTAAAACATATAACCTGACTGAATCGCCTGCCTTCTGGTCTGGCACAAGCTGGCGACGGATTGACTCAACACACTCTGCAGAAGAACTCACTTAGGACAAACATTGCAGCAAAAATGCTGTCATTTTGATGCAGTATTATCGGGTCCATTCCTGACAAAATTTGTGAAAATGCAGCAACCGAGGCGATAGGATTTTATATCTACTACGTACTAGATAAAACTGTCTGTTCAGTTCTGGCAGCACTGTTTTGACCTCGACCAATCGTCCCATCTCAATAATATCTTTGACCACGCAACGTGACAGGCAAGCCAGCCCCAAGCCTTCCGCCGCAGCATATTTGATCGCTTCGGAATTACTGAACTCGCATACCGTTCGTACTGAATGCAGATGGGGTAGCAGCGCATATTCAACTGCTTCACGCGTGCCAGACCCTGCCTCACGCATCAACCAACCTGCGCCCCGCAGTGATTTTAACGATACTTTTCCGGCTGACTTACTCACGACAAGAGCATGCGTCGGTGCGGCGACGATAATTAACTCATCCCGTATCCACGGTTCTACTTCCAGATCTGAACGGTGGCTGGGACCTTCAATAAGTCCGATATCCACCTCAAAATTGCTGACCGCTGTTGTGATATCTGCCGTATTGGCAATCGTGATCCGTGGATAGCTGTCCGCATCGCGATGAATCGAACTAGCAAGCATGGTCGGCAATAAGTAGCTGCCAATCGTCGAACTTGCACCAATGCGCATGCCGCCACCGGTAGACGCCATAGAGGTCATAAATTGTTGTTCTATCGTCATAGCCGCATCCAGTATTTGTCGCGCCTGCGACAACATCAACCGTCCGTTATCATTGAGTAACAGACGTTTTCCAACCCGGTCAAATAATTGAATCCCTAACAGCATCTCCAGTTCATTTAAGGACGCGCTGGTCGCGGACTGCGACAAGGCAACCGCATTTGAGGCCGCTGTGGTACTTCCCTCTTGCGCCACGGCAAGAAATATTTGCAATTGTCTAAGGGTCAGTCGCATGGGCCTGATGCCTTTCCTCAAAAATTTTTAATGAGCCAGAAAACCACTCTGATCCATTGCGATTATTTGCTGGATCGCTAGTTGTACTACTTTTGGCGCATGACACTTTTTGTAAAGCGTTGATCTTTAAGGTGATTGTCATTCTGATCGCTCAAAACTATAACGTCGAATGCAATACCTGTAAAACAATTATTATTTGTATTACCTACCTATTATTTAGGTATATTCTTTTAAAGCACATGCGCCTTATTTGATCTTTGGCCTCGATTAGAGGGGTTATTGCTTCGCTAAACAGATGTATCCAACGATATTCCGAGCTCTTTATGGCATGGAGAAAATTAAGAAAACCCCATAACATTGCCGTTTAAAATCACCTTATCCCCCTATCCGTGCTGTAATAAAACTACCATTGCATTTTGCTGCGTATCAATTTTTACGCTTTGCCCCTTTCTTATTATTGCGAGGCTAACGCAATGTTAAAATTCGAAAAAGCACAGAATGATAAAACCGATTGGTCCAGGCAATATCTGCCAAACGAATAAAGCCACACTAACCTCTCAAAGCGACCACACGGATGAATGAGTTTTTACAGAATAACGCGTTCGGTGGTGTCTTATTTGCACCCGCAGGAAGTCTGATTCCCGCCCTATTTGCCGCTATTTTTGGATTGCTGATTGGCAGTTTTTTAAACGTCGTCATACATCGCTTGCCCAAAATGATGCAACGCGAATCCGACAACTACGTTGCGCAGGAAAGTGGCAAGGAATTGCCGCACACTGATCGCTACAATCTGACCTTACCCCGCTCCGCTTGCCCCCAATGTCATCACCAACTCGGTGCCCTGGAGAACATTCCGGTAATAAGTTATCTCGTATTAGGCGGCAAATGCGCGTCCTGCAAGACACCTATTTCGAAACGCTATCCTATCGTCGAATTGGTGACCGGATTACTTTCAGGCTTCCTGATCTGGCGGTTTGGAAGTGGCTGGACGGGATTGGCAACGTTGCTGTTCGTCTATTTTTTGCTGGCCATGACATTCATCGATGCCGATACGCAATTGCTGCCAGACGATCTGACCTTGAGCTTATTATGGGGTGGTCTGCTCATTAATATTGGTGGAACGTTTGTACCGTTAATCGACGCGGTTATCGGCGCCGCGGCTGGTTATATTGCATTATGGTCAATATATTGGTTGTTCAAGCTGACAACCGGTAAAGAAGGCATGGGTTATGGCGACTTTAAGCTATTGGCCGCTTTAGGCGCATGGCTGGGTTGGAAGATGCTACCGGTTATTATTCTTTTTTCGTCGCTGGTGGGCGCATTTGTAGGAATTTTGCTGATCATTTTCAGCCGTCGGGGGCGCGACAAACCTATTCCGTTTGGACCTTATCTGGCGGGAGCAGGACTACTTGCATTGCTCTACGGCCACCCGATTTTAGAAGCCTATTTCGGTTTTGTCGTATAACCTCAACATGGCCCAACCCTTGATATCGGATTCAAATCCACTAGACGCCATATTACCTGTGCCGTTTTTAATCGGCTTAACGGGCGGTATCGGGAGCGGAAAAACCACCGTTGCTAATCTGTTTGCCGAGCGCGGCGTTGCAGTCATCGATACTGATATGATCGCCCATCAGCTGACTGCCGCCAATGGCGCTGGCATCGCAGCGATCCACGCCGCATTTGGTCGCGATTTCATTGCGCCGAACGGCGCCATGGATCGCAAAAAAATGCGCGAACTTGTATTTTCAGATGCCACTGCCAAACAGCGCCTCGAAGCAATCCTGCATCCTTTAATTCGTGCCGGAACTGCGCTGGAGATTCAGGCGGCGCGCGGGCTTTACGTGATGTTGGGAATTCCGTTATTAGTGGAGTCCGGTAGCTGGAAACAACGCGTAACGCGCGTATTAGTCGTTGATTGTGACGAGCAGACGCAAATCGAAAGAGTGATGCAACGCAATACGATGACCGCATCACAAGTGCAAGCGATCATGGCCGTACAAGCAACACGGACGCAGCGCTTGCAAGTGGCAAATGATGTTATTTTTAACAACTCTAATGTTGCGGCATTGGTGCCTCAAGTGGATAAATTGCATGCTTTCTACCTGTCTTTAGTACCGCCGGTCTAAAGAAAAATGGCGGAGAGTTTGTAATTTCGCTTCGCATCGGTCAGAATCACTACTTGTCGTGCCCACACATAAAGGGATGTCATTTTGATCGTTTACGAATATCCTTTCAACGAGCGCATACGTACGTTGTTGCGACTGGAAGACTTGCACGAAAAATTCGTTTTTTTTGTCAGTCAGGAAAGTCCCTTACAACATCACGTCGCGCTATCCACCATCTTCGAGATGCTGGAAGTTGCCGGGCGCGCCGATCTGAAAATGGACCTGCTGCAAGAACTTGAGCGCCAGCGACAAACATTATTAGGCTTCCGTTCAAATCCAAACGTACTCCCCGAAATGCTGGACGCGGTGCTGGACGAACTGGATCAAACCAGCGAGGCATTGAAGGGAATGCAGGGCAAAACTGGTCAGCATATCCGTGAAAACGAATGGTTAATGAGTATTCGCGGTCGCACCATTATTCCAGGCGGCGCATGTGAATTCGATTTGCCGTCATACTACGCATGGCAACAGCATTCCGCGGAAAAACGCTACGCAGACATCCTAAGTTGGTTTGCGCCGCTTGCCCCACTATTTGATGCAATTGGCATCGTTTTGCGCTTGCTTCGCGAGACCGGCCACCCAATCAAAATCAGCGCCGATAACGGTAGCTATCAGCAAATGCTGCAAGGCAAGTCTTATCAGATGTTGCGTATAACGCTCGATGAGGAACTCGGTGCAATCCCTGAAATATCTGCCAATAAATACATGCTTTGGATACGCTATACGTCTCAGGGCGGCGACCTCAAACCTAAAGCTTTCGAAGGTGAAGTCCCGTTCGAACTGACTCTTTGCAATTTTTGATTTAAGATTTCTGAATATATGGCTATTGTCGATTGTCCTACCTGCGGCGCCAAAGTTGAATGGACCGAAGCCAACAAATTTCGCCCTTTTTGTTCTGAGCGATGCAAGCAAATTGATCTTGGCGCATGGGCCGAAGAGAAATACACAATTCCGGCGGTCAACCCGCCAGATGATATTGATGACGACAATAAGCTGGCGCAATAGCGTTCACCGCAAGGAGCAAACGCCAAAGCAGCTTCTCTAGCGCTAGTTTGTGCGTTGCTTGTAAGCTATCATTGACCTCATGGGCGCTAGCCAATTGTCAATCTTTCATCCAAACTACTCGCTGTCGTCGTTGCTACTGTTCGTAGTTGATCCAACCATGCAATTAACGGAATGGTCGCCTCAAGCAACGGCTCTACCGCAACGCTGCCTTGCCAGGCAAACGCCTGATCTTCGAGACTTTGGGGTTCGCCACGCCAATCCCTGCTCACGTAAAAATGCAATCGCACGTTTGCATGGGGATATTGATGCTGCACGCCACACCATGGTTCGGCCGAGATGATCTCGACGCCTAATTCTTCCATGAACTCCCGTTGCAGCGCTGCAAAGATCGTTTCTCCGCTTTCAACTTTCCCGCCCGGAAACTCCCAATAGCCGGCGTAAGGTTTTCCCTCTGGCCGCTGGCCCAACAAAACATCTCCATTGGGCCGCATCAAAATACCCACTGCGACGTTAATGGGTGCACTGTTCGCTGTCATTATTTTGATACCATTGTTTGATGACCACCGTTAGTGTTTAGTAGTTAGTACTCAGTTATTAGCCAACATTCATGACGTCATCCGACCGGAATGATCCTTGGCAAATTGCCACGCTATCCGGCCCGAACGCGACCCACGCTGCAAGGCCCAGCGCAGCGCATCGCCTTGCGCATCTGCAATTTGCGCGGCGTTACAGCCGAAATGGCCAAGCCAGTGCGCCACAATATCCAGATAATCATCCTGCTTAAACGGATAAAACGTCACCCACAAACCAAACCGCTCAGAAAGTGAAATTTTTTCTTCAACGGTCTCACCTGGATGTAAATCGCCATCCTCGGTCGTTTTGTAAGAGGTGTTGTCTGACATTTTCTCAGGCAACAGATGACGACGATTGGACGTGGCGTAAATCAATACGTTGTCCGATTGCGTCGCAATGCTGCCATCGAGCGCGACCTTCAGCGCCTTATAGCCGCTCTCGCCTTCTTCAAACGATAAATCATCGCAAAAAATGATGAAGCGCTCGGCACGACCAGCAACCAAATCGACAATGTCCGGCAGATCCGAAAGGTGATCCTTGTCGACTTCGATCAAACGTAAGCCCTGATCAGCGTAATGATTCAGACACGCCTTGATGAGCGACGATTTGCCGGTACCACGAGCACCGGTAAGCAGTACATTATTAGCCGGTTTGCCATCAACGAATTGACGGGTGTTCTGGTCAATCTGCGTCTTTTGCGGGGTGATATTGTGCAGGTCCGATAAGCCGATATTCGATATATGACGCACCGCCTGCAAATAGCCACCGCCTTGACTACCGTTGCGTTGACGCCAGCGAAAGGCGATTGCCGACTGCCAGTCAGGTTCGGCATTGGCGCTGGGTAAAATTGCCTCAAGACGTGCCAGCATAGATTCAGCACGGAGTAGGAATTGGTCTAATTGCGTCATATAAAGTCAATCCAGTTATTCAAACGGCGATGGAAATTGAGTCCGATGGATCGCCATCAGTCAATCAAGAGCGGTAATCGGCATTAATGGTGACATATTCGTGCGAAAGGTCGCAGGTCCAGATGGTCGCTGTGGCGTCACCGCGCCCAAGATTCACGCGCACAGTGATTTCGCTTTGCTTCATTACCCGTTGACCGTCTTCCTCCAGATAATCAGGATTGCGTCCACCATTTTGGGCGACCCAGACATCATCGAGATAAAGATTTATTTTTTCGACATTAAGGTCATCAACGCCAGCGTAGCCGATCGCTGCCAGAATCCGGCCGAGGTTAGGATCGGAAGCAAAAAAAGCAGTTTTAACCAGCGGTGAATGCCCTATTGAATAGGCAATCTTCCTGCATTCCTCAACATTCAAACCATCTTCTACCGTAACGGTAATGAATTTAGTCGCTCCTTCGCCATCGCGAATAATGGCTTGCGCCAAACGCTGCGACAACTCAGTCACGGCCGCTGCCAGCGCGCTATATTCAGGCGAATCAAAGCTGTTGACCTCCAACTCGCCCAAGCCCGTTGCAATCAGCATGAAGGAGTCGTTGGTCGACGTATCGCCATCAATGGTGATGCAATTAAAAGATTGGTCAGCCGCTTGCTTGACTAGGCGATCCAATACTGGTTGCGCGACTTTGGCATCCATTGCCAGAAAACCAAGCATGGTGGCCATGTTTGGCTTGATCATGCCAGCGCCCTTGCTAATACCAGTCATTGTGACCTTCTTTCCAGCGACGATCACAGTTTGCGATGCCGCTTTAGGCTGCGTATCGGTGGTCATGATGGTTTCTGCGGCATTGAACCAATTATCAGCGCACAGATTGTTAAGCGCGCCTGGCAACCCAGCTTCGATCCGATCCACCGGTAAAGGCTCCAAAATGACGCCAGTTGAAAATGGCAAAACTTGGGCTGGATTGCATCCAATCAGTTCCGCTAATGCGACACAGGTTCTATTGGCCGCTGCCAGACCCATTTCGCCAGTGCCAGCGTTCGCATTGCCTGTGTTAATGACTAACGCACAAATCGGCTCACCTGACACGCGTGCAGCCTCAAGATGGGCTTTACTGACCTGAACCGGCGCGGCACAAAATCGATTCAGCGTAAAAACACCAGCGACGGTCGCCGTTGGGGCCAGTTTCATGACCAGTAAATCCTTACGATTAGCTTTGCGCACACCGGCTTCTGTATAACCGAGTTCAATACCGGCTACGGGCTTCAGATCAGAAGCAACGGGAATGGGGGAATTGACGGCCATGAGAATCCTTTGCGGGGAAAATAAAAAGAAAAGTAGCTAAAATCTGTTCCGCATCTTGCGCCATAGCCATTAGCCTTCATGCCGCTGAAATAATGCCGCTAACTATGCATAACAGATAAAAAATGTGCGTACTGCGATCAATCAAGGCAGCTATTTTAAATCGGATAAGCAGGAATCGGTGCAATCGATGGCACTGGCAGGGCGGAAAAAAAGGCAGAGCTGGTTTCCCGGCTCTGCCTTCACTTTTTTTTGCAGCTAGGAGCAGCTTAAAATCAACTTAAAAGCGACTTAAGGGCAGCATCTAAGCAACTTCGCAACGAGTTGGACACCACTTGCAGTTTGAAAGGTGGCGCATACGCTCTGCTTAAAGACAACGCAGGTGATAACGGCCTTTACCAATCAATTACGAAAATCACGTTAAGCCAATTGACCGTGACATTGCTTGTATTTCTTGCCGCTTCCGCACGGACATGGATCATTACGTCCCACTTTTGGTACAGCGTCAACAAGGGCTTGTAATCTTGCCTCGTCCGGATGTGCAGTCGGGGCCAACAGCTCTTCGGCGCCTGCATTCGGATTAAATTCAGCATGCTGGAAATGGACGTTTTCCAAATGTGAGTGCGACAACTCCTCTTCCGCCGCATCAATTTCTGCGCGGTTTTCGATGCGCACCGTCATCACCACACGCACAACTTCATTTTTGATGAGATCAAGCATTTGGCCAAACAATTCAAATGCCTCGCGCTTGTATTCCTGTTTCGGATTTTTCTGCGCATAACCACGCAAATGAATACCTTGACGCAAATGATCCAGCGCGGCCAAATGTTCACGCCAATGACTGTCAACGCTTTGCAGCATGACACTACGTTCGAAACCAGCAAATGACTCTTTTCCAACGACTTCCGTTTTCGCCGCATATTCAGCATCTGCCGCATTTAACACGCGGTCCAACAACTCATCATCGGTCAGATTAGGCTCTAACTCCAACACCTTGGCGAGCGGAATTTCTAGATGCAACTCGTTGGTCAACGCCGCTTCGAGCGACGGGATGTCCCATTGCTCATCGAGCGATTCCGCTGGCACGTAGGTACGGAAAGTATCGTTTAGGACGCCGTGACGTAGCGAACCAACCATCTCCGACACGTCTCGGGATTCCAGCAACTCATTACGCTGCTGATAAATCACTTTGCGCTGATCGTTGGCAACGTCATCATACTCAAGCAATTGCTTACGAATATCGAAGTTACGCGCTTCTACCTTGCGCTGAGCGGACTCAATTGAACGCGAGACGATACCCGCTTCAATTGGTTCGCCTTCTGGCATCTTCAGGCGATCCATGATGGAGCGCACCCGATCACCAGCAAAAATCCGCAACAATGCGTCGTCCAATGATAAATAAAAGCGTGACGATCCAGGATCGCCCTGACGCGCTGCCCGACCACGTAACTGATTATCTACCCGGCGCGACTCATGACGCTCAGTACCAATGATATGCAAACCACCGGCGTTCGTCACATGATCATGCAGTGACTGCCATTCGTTCACCAGCTTGGCTGATTGCAATTGTTTTTCGGTGTCGCCGAGCTCAGTGTTTGCCTCAATAAACTGCACCTGTTTCTCTACATTGCCACCCAATACGATATCGGTACCACGACCCGCCATATTGGTGGCGATCGTAATTGCCTTCGGACTACCCGCTTGCGCAATAATTTCCGCCTCGCGTGCATGTTGCTTGGCATTCAAAACGTTATGCGGCAATTTGGCTTTATCCAGAATACCTGACAGCAACTCTGAATTTTCGATGGAAGTAGTACCCACCAGCACTGGTTGTCCGCGCTCATAGCAATCCTGAATATCGATCAGCATTGCGTTGTATTTTTCAGTTGAAGTCTTATAAACCTGATCCTGGCGATCTTTACGCTGATTCGGACGATTTTGTGGGATAACCACGGTTTCCAAACCGTAGATTTCCTGGAATTCGTAGGCTTCTGTATCGGCAGTACCGGTCATGCCAGCCAGTTTCCCGTACATACGGAAATAATTCTGGAACGTGATCGACGCTAAGGTCTGGTTCTCGTTCTGAATCTGAACGCCTTCTTTGGCCTCAACCGCCTGATGCAAACCATCTGACCAGCGACGTCCCTGCATCATGCGGCCGGTAAACTCGTCGACGATAACGACTTCGTTGTTTTGAATAACGTAATGCTGATCCTTGTGGTACAGGGAATGCGCGCGTAAAGCGGCATACAAATGATGTATCAGACTGATATTAGCCGCGTCATACAGCGACGCGCCTTCTGCCAACAGACCCATATTGGTCAAAATTTGCTCGGCTTTTTCATGCCCGGCTTCGGTCAGCAAGACCTGATGCGCTTTTTCATCCTTGGTATAGTCGCCCGGAATCTCAACTTTACCTTTGCCATCAGGCGTTTCTTCACCAACTTGTAGTGTCAGTAGCGGCGGCAAGGAGTTAATTTTTTGATACAAATCGGTGTGATTTTCAGCTTGACCAGAAATAATCAGTGGCGTCCGCGCTTCGTCGATCAAAATCGAGTCGACTTCATCAACAATCGCAAAATTCAGCACCCGCTGCACACGATCACCGGCTTCAAACACCATGTTATCGCGCAGATAATCGAAACCGAATTCGTTATTCGTTCCGTAAGTAATATCAGCTAAATAAGCAATTTGCTTGTCGTCATGCTCTACCGCGGACAAATTCACACCGGTAGTCAATCCAAGCCAACTATATAAGCGCCCCATCCACTCAGCGTCGCGCTGTGCGAGGTAATCATTCACTGTGACCACGTGAACGCCCTTGCCTGACAAGGCGTTCAGGTACGCTGGCAACGTTGCCATTAACGTTTTACCTTCGCCGGTGCCCATTTCGGCAATTTTGCCGTAATGCAGCACCATGCCACCAATTAGTTGGACATCGAAATGGCGCATTTTGAGAACCCGCTTGCCAGCCTCACGACACACTGCAAACGCTTCCGGCAACATATCATCCAGCTTTTCACCATCGGTGATGCGCTGTTTGAACTCGGCCGTTTTAGCTTTCAACTGCGCGTCCGACAATTTTTCCATTGTCGACTCGAGGCCATTAATTTGGCCTACAGTTTTTTGGTATTGCTTGAGCAGTCGCTGGTTGCGGCTACCGAAAATCTGGGTCAGTAATGACATGCTTGGATTCTAAAAAAAGTATCGGAGTTATTGCGCGTTTTCACACAAACTGCTCCGTTTATATCAGCCATTAACGTAAAGGCGAAGCGCGAGCCTTAAACAATTAAGGAAGGCGAAGCGAACAAAATACATAACAAGCCCAAAATCACTAAAACCAGGCCGTAAGACTATAACTTAGGATGTATGCAAAATGGTCTCAGCTAGCCCTAATAAAGACGGCATTACGGATGTAACGCTGGTAGGCATGACTCCGCTGAGGCGGTTTTGCTTAAGTCCTATAACCACATAAGTACAAGATTTTATCATGTGACCTCCGTCACGTTGGGGTTATGCGCGAGGAAACAATCCCCCCTTATCCAATTTGTATCAGACTTTTGTATATTGACATTTAATAAAGTGTCAAAAAATTAACTACCTCCCGATCAATACCGCCATTTTTGCCTGATCGGTACCAGCCGCAAGAAACTTGCGCGGATCTTGAGCGCCGCCTTTGATTCTGACTTCAAAATGGAGGTGCGGTCCAGTAGAACGTCCGGTACTGCCAATATCCGCAACATGTTGTCCGCGTTGCACGATATCACCCACTTTTCCCAATAATTTGGAGGCATGTGCGTAACGAGTAACGATATCGTTGCCGTGATCAATCTCGAGCATATTGCCGTAGGCCGGATGATATTCTGCGGCAATAACTACTCCGGCTGCGGCTGCAACAATCGGCGTGCCGGTCATTGCCGGAAAATCCAACCCTTCATGGAACGCACTGCGGCCGGTAAAAGGATCCACTCGCCATCCAAAACTGGATGAGTTGTAATTTACTGCAACCGGTTGGTTGGTCGGCAACAGCTTTGCTTTGATTTTGTCACTCATTAATGTGGATTCAAGCACATCCATATAGTCGGCCCGATGACCAATATCACGCGCCATCGAATCCAGCGCTAATTGGAACTCAGTAATGCCGAACGCCCGTGACTTCCGTTCATTCATGCTGGACGGCTCTGCGCCGCCAGTTCCCGGTGTCCCTTTGAAATTAAACTCTTCCGGCTTCACACCCGCCAAACCCTGAACGCGCTCGCCCAATGCATCAAGGCGGAGCAACTGCGCCTGCATCTGACCTAATTTAATGGCCATTGCGGCGAGATTTTCTTTCAAAAATTTATCATTGTCAGGAACACTCCCAGTGTTGCTGAAGGAGACTGGCGTCTTCATAAAAGGTATAGATACGCTACCAGCATAACGAAATGTCAGAAAATACAGCAACACCGTCGTCAATAATACCGCTATCAGAAATAACACGATCAACATTGCAATATGACGACCACCTAATGTGATCGATTTAGCACGAGAGAAACGGGGATGCAGAAGAATTACTTGCATCGCGGCCGCTCGCCAATAGCGGTTAGATCGCCCTTCGCGTAATAGGTGTGATATCGTTTCGTGATCATGCGCAAACTCTCATTTTCCTCTTCATTTATGCAAGCGGCCGGTTCGAAGTCGTCCAAATGGATCTCCCGAGAGGCCACTGACTTCCTGCGCGACAACGACAAAATGGCAGCGCTGCTGCCAACCCTTACTCGTATGGCGGCTTTACAAAAACAGTGTGCCGCTGGCTTACCAAGCATGTTTGAAGCGTGCGAGGTATTGCATTTTGAATCAGGCCAACTAGTTCTCTCGGCCCCAAACGCGGCATTAGCAACGAAGTTAAAACAACAACTACCAAAACTTCAGAATTATTTACTTGCGGAGAACTGGCAGGTTAATGGAATTCGGATCAAAGTACAAGTAAGCCAAAGCCTACAAAAATTAACGCCAATTAAACAATTTAGCCTCACGCCGACTGCAGTTTCCGCATTCGCGCATCTGGCTGGAGCATTAGAAGAGTCGCCGCGCAACGAAGCATTGAAAGCGGCTCTTGCCGCAATGGTCAAAAGATACACAGACGAACAGAGTAGATAAAGCGCGCAGACCGAATATATTCATGGTTACGCTGAATGACTGCGGCATGCCATTAGACACGATAAAAGAAATTGCCAATTAAACAATCTATCTCGTAGGAATTGGATGGTGGGATGGTGGGATGGTGGGAATTAATGATGCAGCAAAAAAAGTCCATCGTTAGCGCTCAAAGTGAAAATTTAATCACCTGATCCACGCTAACGAGACAATGCTGCTTAGTTCAACGCCCATTCCTGCTCAACCTGACGCTGATACGTATCAGGTGCAGATGCAAGGTTTTCAAAGCTGACAATTTCGTACGCATCGGGTTGTGCCAACAGTGCGCGCAATAATTGATTATTCATCGCATGACCGGACTTGTGAGCGGTGTAACTGGCAAGTAACGGATGGCCGATAAGATACAAATCACCAATAGCATCCAATATCTTGTGCCGCACAAATTCATTTTCGTAGCGCAGGCCGTCACTGTTCAAAATACGATACTCGTCCATCACGATCGCATTTTCTAATGAACCACCACGCGCCAAGCCCATTCCTCGGAGAGTTTCAACATCCTGCATGAACCCAAAAGTGCGCGCACGGGCAATTTCTTTCACATAGGACTCAAAACTGAAATCAACTTCGGCGGTTTGTCCTGTCCCATCGACAGCAGGATGATGAAATTCAATAAAGAATTTCAGCTTGAAACCGTCACAAGGTTCGAGCCGCGCCCATTTTTCCTTGTCGCCCTCGCCCTCCCTGACTTCCACCGTTTTTTTGACTCGAATAAACTTTTTCGCCGCGCCTTGTTCTTCCAAACCGGCCTGCTGCAGCAGAAACACAAAAGACGAGGCAGAACCATCCATGATGGGAATTTCTTCCGCGGTCAGATCCACGTATAAATTATCAACGCCGAGACCTGCGCATGCCGAAAGCAGATGCTCGACCGTCGATACGCGTTGACCATCTTTGGACAGCACTGACGCCATTCGCGTGTCGCCCACCGCAGTGGCGGTTGCAGGAAAGTCAATGACTGGATCGAGATCGATACGACGGAAAACAATACCGGTGTTTATCGCTGCCGGGCGCAAGGTCAACCCAACCTTGGTTCCGGAATGCAATCCGATACCGACGGTTTTGACAATTTTTTTGATGGTGCGTTGTTTCAACATGTCATCATTATAGATGTTGCCGCCAACAGCGACTGTAACGAAGTGTGGTCATTGTGGGATAAAAAACACGGATTAGGGCCATCTTCGACGCAAAATGCGCTAATTATAGGAGCCCCAATAAAAAACGGCGCAATCGCGCCGTTTAATTACCAATAACTCGTTCAGCAAATGGGTCGC
The DNA here is from genome assembly GCF_035018905.1 of Glaciimonas sp. Gout2. Taxonomy (NCBI): domain Bacteria; kingdom Pseudomonadati; phylum Pseudomonadota; class Betaproteobacteria; order Burkholderiales; family Oxalobacteraceae; genus Glaciimonas; species Glaciimonas sp. Gout2. The sequence goes on from NZ_JASJXA010000001.1 coordinate 478,747, forward strand.
AACCGACTCAATATTATATTTGCGACAACAGTACTTCCGCCGTCGATACTTCAAATGTCTTCGGCGCTTCAACGTTCAATTGTTTAACTACACCATCATCAATAAACGCAGAAAAACGCTGTGAGCGTATTCCCATGCCTGCTTTGCTAAAATCTGCGTCCAGACCCAACGCCTTTACGAAAGATGCATTTCCATCAGCTAGCAAACGCACGGCACCGGTCGCTTTTTGATCGCGGCCCCAAGCGCCCATAACAAACGCATCATTGACTGAAATGGCCCAAATTTCGTCTACGCCCTTCGCTTTGAATTCCGCGGCGTGTTTAACATAACCGGGCAGATGCTTTGCCGAACAGGTCGGCGTAAATGCACCGGGCACAGCAAACAAGGCAATTTTCTTGCCCTTTACTAAATCACTGACGTTAAAAGTATTTGGTCCTAACGAACAACCTTCCGTTTCTGTTTCAATGAATTCTGCTAATTGGCCTTCAGGCAAGGTATCGCCGATTTTGATTGTCATGATGATTGTCCTTATATCTGGGTGGTTTTATTGGTACTACAAAATGGATAAGAATTGCTCGCCACTTTATGGCGCAGCCAAATAATCTATTAACACTTTATCCGCTGAATTCTTACACTCAACGAACTACCGTCTGTTTTTTTATTCTTAAATTTTTAATCTTAATATTTAAATAAAAAGATTAAAAAAAACGCCGCGCCAAAAAGGTCGCGACGTTCTAAAGTATGCCTTGTTCCCCACATTTCTGCAGAGGTTGAAGCGATTTACAGTCAACGTTTCCTGGCGGACAAACCGCTACCAACCGTTGACTGGTCTTGCTTCAAATAACAATAGCCATTTTCGGTTAGTCCGCTTGCTTAGTCGGCTTGCTTAGTCCGCTTGTTTGCGCAAGAAAGCCGGAATGTCATATGTTTCCATGCCATTCTTTTCCAGAGCGCGTACTGTGTCCGACGCAGATTCACGACGCCATACTGCTGGCGCTTTCATCCCGTCAAACGACGAACTACCGTGGCCGACAGAATGTGAATTGGCGTGACCGTGTTGCATCATCGGCTCGTTGTGCGTTCCCGTGCGCAACATTTGTGGCTGCACCAGTTGAACCGATTTGCGCGCACGGCCAAGACCGGTTGCGACCACGGTAACGCGGATATCGTCGCCCATGGTTTCGTCGTAAGCGATCCCTTGTGCAATCGATGCGTCCGGTGCAGCAAACGCACGAACGGTAGCCATTACTTCTTTGATTTCTTTACCTTTGAGACTGCGGCTTGCGGTGACGTTGACCAGCACGCCACGTGCACCCGACAGATCGATACCGTCCAGCAATGGCGATGCAACTGCCTGCTCTGCCGCCAGACGTGCGCGGTCAACGCCGTGCGCAGTTGCCGTCCCCATCATCGCCTTGCCTTGTTCACCCATGATCGTCTTGACGTCATTGAAATCGACGTTGATATGACCCGGCACATTGATGATTTCTGCAATCCCGGCGACGGCATTGTTGAGTACGTCATCGGCGTGTTCCAGCCATTCGACCATGCTGTCGTCTTCGTAAATCTCTTCCAGTTTTTCATTGAGAATGATGATCAGCGAATCAACGTGTTGTGATAACGCTTCCAAGCCTTCGTCAGCGAGGTCCATGCATTTTTGACCTTCGTACGAAAATGGCTTGGACACCACCGCCACTGTCAGCGCGCCAAGTTCCTTGGCGATCTGTGCGACGACTGGCGCGGCACCGGTGCCAGTACCGCCGCCCATACCGGCCGCAATAAATACCATGTGCGCACCACGCAGCGCATCTTCAATCCGCGCGCGTGACTCTTCCGCTAATTGGCGGCCTACTTCAGGCTTCATCCCCGCACCCAAACCGGTCTCACCGATCTGGATAACGTTGTGCGCTTTGGAGTGCTTCAGCGCCTGGGCATCGGTGTTGGCAGCGATAAACTCGACTCCCGAGACACCTTTGTTGATCATGTGCTGAACCGCATTGCCACCAGCGCCACCGACGCCAACGACTTTAATCACGGTACCCAGCGTTGCATTGTCAAGTATATCGATTTCCATGATGTTTCCTTATAAAGTTGCAGCATCCAGTCAATAGGCATCACGCGGTGTGAGGCCTAGCAACTGACAACTGCGCGTTACACAAATAACATTAACCACGCCAATTTTAAATAATGTATTGCCATATCTGCTGCTTCTACTTTGCTTCTTTGTACTGCCTCGACCTTTTACTGCAACTTCAGAAGTTGTGTCTGACCCCATCTACACCACATTCCAACACTTAAAAATTCCCTAAAAACCATTCCTTCATACGTTGCCAGACTGCCTTCGCAGAGCCTTCCTGACGCGTCACAATATAGCCACGCAGATACTGCTTTTTCGCCTCCAACAGCAAACCCAGCACCGTCGCGTAACGCGGACTGCGCACCACGTCAGCCAATTGGCCGTTGTAGTGTGGCGTGCCTAAACGTGCTGGCTTCAAAAAGATATCTTCTGCCAGCTCGATCATGCCGGGCATCAGTGCCGATCCACCGGTCAACACAATGCCGCTAGAGAGCACCTCTTCATACCCCGACTCACGCACAACTTGATGCACTAGTGCGAATAATTCTTCGACGCGTGGTTCAATCACGGCAGCCAACGCCTGACGTGACAGCGTGCGCGAATTGCGATCACCCAGACCTGGTACTTCCAACGTTTCGCCCGGATCAGCCAGAATCTGTTTTGCGACGCCGTAACGCAACTTGATTTCTTCCGCTTCCGCAGTCGGCGTCCGTAACGCCATCGCGATATCGTTGGTGATCTGATCACCGGCAATCGGGATCACGGCCGTATGCCGAATCGCGCCTTCCGTGAATACCGCTACATCGGTTGTACCGCCACCAATATCAACCAGCACGACGCCAAGTTCTTTTTCATCAGTAGTGAGCACCGCATCGGCCGAAGCCATTGGCTGCAAAATCAGGTCCGATACTTCCAAACCACAGCGGCGAATACATTTGACAATGTTTTGTACCGCCGACACTGCGCCGGTAACGATATGCACCTTGACCTCAAGTCGGATACCGCTCATCCCGATTGGTTCACGCACATCGTCCTGGCTATCGACGATAAATTCTTGCGGCACCGTATGCAGCAATTGCTGATCGGTCGGAATGTTGACAGCCTTCGCTGTTTCGATCACACGCGAGACATCTGCTGCCGTTACTTCCTTGTCCTTGATCGCCACCATGCCACTGGAATTAAAGCTGCGTATATGGCTACCGGCAATACCGGTATACACATTGCGGATTTTGCAATCCGCCATCAATTCAGCCTCTTCCAGCGCACGCTGGATCGACTCTACTGTGGCCTCAATATTAACCACTACCCCTTTTTTCAAGCCTCTGGATTCATGCTGACCGAGCCCGATCACTTCGTGTCGTCCATCAGGCAGAACCTCAGCTACTACCGCCACCACTTTGGAAGTGCCGATATCAAGGCCAACGATCAAGTTTTTTGCGTCTTTAGTCATAATATTCCGCTTATTATTTTTTATTTCCCAATCCAGCACCAAGGCCACTCGCCTTTAACGCCAGACCATTCGGATAACGCATATCCACACTTTCAATCCGGTCCTGCAAACGCGACAACAACTGCGGATAAATCTCAACCAACCGGCCAACACGATCCTGCAAGGTTGCCTTGTTTTGTTCCCGCCCAAGCGCCACGGTCATACCGTTATCCAATTTAACGCTCCATGCATAACGCGGAGAAAGCTCCACATCTGTAGGTGTTAATTTGAGCGGCGCAAACCATTTCTTGAAATCCATGAATCGTGCAAGAACGTCTTTCTCACTACCGATTGGACCACCAAATTTCAACAGATCGCCGTCCTCTTCTGCCTCATCCAGATTGGCAATAAACAAATCACCTTTAACCGATAACAACCGTCCATCGTCGTCCCACGTGCCTAATGGCTGGTGTTCCTCAATCGTGACGACCAATTGGTTCGGCCATTCGCGTTGCACCGAGGCCTTGCGTACCCATGGAACCGACTCAAACGCTACGCGTACCGCATCCAGATTCGCTGTAAAAAAATTACCTTTAATTCGCGGCAAAGCACTGGCACGAATCGTCAATGGATTAACCCGACGTATCTCGCCTTGCCCCGCTCCCTCAACCCGGATAACCTTTAACGTAAACATAGGCCGTTGGGCCAGCCACCATACACCGGAGGCTAACAAGACGAGCAAAACCAGCCCAATCAGGGCATTGGAAGTTGCGTTCAATATTTTGATGTCTTGCCACATAATTGCTATCTTTATCGCTCGTATTTGCTACGTATTAAATTCGTTAAAATGTGTCCTGACCGAAATATCAACCTTTTCAGATTGGCGTCTCGTTGCTCTCGTGCCGCAATTCCAGTGATGCTGACGCCAGTATTTCCACACATAATTCTTCGTAACTTGATCCATCCTGCTTGGCTGACATCGGCACCAGCGAGTGGCTTGTCATCCCCGGCGATGTATTGATTTCTAAAATGAACGGGGCGTTGTCGCTATCCCGTAACATAAAATCAACCCTTGCCCACCCCTTGCAACCAAGTGCATTGAAAGCCTGTACCGCTAATGACTGTATGCGCTGCGTCAATGCGTCGTCTAACGGCGCCGGACATAAATAGGTAGTGTCATTGGTAAAATATTTGTGCTGATAATCATAGTTACCATCCGGTGCACGGATTTCTACGATGGGTAACGCGCGCGCGGTCCGACCTGCGCCCAACACTGGCACAGTCAACTCGCGTCCGCTGATAAATTCTTCTGCGAGGACCACTTCATCGTATTTTGCACACAAGGCGAAACCAGCATCAATGTCTGCGTAACCGGTTACCTTGCTGATGCCAATTGTCGAACCTTCATGCGGGGCTTTGAGCATCAATGGCAAGCCAAGCGCATCCGGCAATTGACGCAGCTCGTCGCTCGATACACTCGCGGAATCCAGGACAAGAAAACGTGGTGTTGGCAAATCGAGACTCTGCCAGACGCGCTTGCTCATTACCTTATCCATCGCAATCGCAGATGCCATCACGCCCGGACCGGTGTAAGGAATACCGAGTTGTTCCAGCGCTCCTTGAAGCGTGCCGTCTTCGCCAAAGCGGCCGTGCAACGCAATGAAGACGCGATCAAATTTTTCAGCGGCCAATTCCGCCAGACTACGTTCAGCCGGATCGAACAGGTGCGCATCAACGCCCTGGTTTTTGAGTGCCAGCACAACGCCGTTGCCGGACATTTTAGATACTTCGCGCTCAGCCGATCGCCCGCCGAACAGGACGCCGACTTTTCCGAATTGCTTGGTCATAGATTTTGTACTCATCACTTGCTCACTATCGCTGTATTACTCAGTATGTTTTTGACCGTATTGCTAATGTATCTCGCTTACTATGTTACGCATATCTTATTCATCCGAGCGATCCCAAAATACGCATCAAAACACAAAACAATTCTAAAAATCTTAGTCGGATGCAGTTTGATTGACCAGTTGCGCGGGTACGCTGCTGATAGAACCTGCACCCATTGTCATCACAACGTCGCCATCGCGTACTATGTTGACAATCGCCGCGTGCATATCCGCAATTTTCTCAACAAATACCAGTTCAGCCATTCCTGCCACGCGTAACGCATGGGCCAATGCACGTCCATCCGCCGCCACAAGAGGCGTTTCTCCGGCAGCATAAACTTCTGCCAGCACGAGTACATCGACGGTGGACAACACCTTGACGAAGTCTTCGAACAAATCGCGGGTCCGGGTATAGCGATGCGGCTGAAATGCTAATACGAGTCTCCGGCCCGGATAAGCACCACGCGCCGCCGAAATAGTCGCCGTCGTTTCGACCGGATGATGACCATAATCGTCAACCAATGCATACGTGCCGGCAGGCTGCGTATCCGTGGCGGGAACCGAGATTTCACCATATCGGGTAAAGCGGCGACCAACGCCATGAAACTCCGTTAACGCTTTTTGGATCGCGCCATCGGCAACGCCGAGTTCACGCGCAATCGCCACTGCGGCACACGCATTTTGCACGTTATGCATGCCGGGCTGATTGAGACTGATCGGCATTGGTGCATAGCCATCCTGAATCACGGTAAATTCCATATGCCCGGCAACCGGCCTGGCATCAATCGCCCGCACTTGAGCTTCCTCATGGAAGCCATAGGTGGTGATTGGCTTGGAAATCTGCGGCATGATGTCGCGCACATTTGCATCATCTATGCATAGCACCGCAACACCATAAAATGGCAACCTCTGCGTGAACTCAACAAAGGCCTGCTTCAACTTGTTGAAATCGTGATCATAGGTTTCCATATGATCGGCATCGATGTTGGTAATGACTTCAATCACCGGGGACAAGTTCAAAAATGAAGCATCCGACTCGTCCGCCTCGGCCACGATGAAATCGCCTGAACCTAATTTGGCATTGGCTCCGGCGCTGGTAAGCCGACCGCCGATAACAAAAGTCGGGTCAAGACCGCCTTCAGCCAGCACACTGGCAACCAGACTTGTCGTGGTCGTTTTGCCGTGCGTACCGGCAATCGCGATGCCGCGCTTGAGGCGCATCAATTCTGCCAACATGACGGCACGTGGCACGATAGGAATATGCTTTTCGCGACCGGCAACAACCTCCGGATTGTCTTCTTTTACAGCCGTCGAGGTGACGATGGCGTTAGCGTTTTGAATATTTTCGGCGGCGTGGCCCAAGATGACCTTAGCGCCAAGTTTAGCCAGCCGACGCGTGGCGTCGTTGCTGCCGAGATCGGAGCCGGACACGGTGTAGCCAAGATTTAACAACACCTCAGCAATACCGCTCATTCCTGAGCCGCCGATACCGACAAAATGAATATTTTTTACTTTATGTTTCATGACTACTTTCCGTGCTTACATATTCTTCAAGGACCTGCGCGATGGTTTGATTTGCATCGCGGCGGCCGTTCTCGTAGGCTGCCTGCGCCATTGCCTGACAATCTTGACGCGTCATGCGCATCAACAACCCAGACAAGCGCTCTTCACTTAAATCGTTTTGCGGCAGATGAATTGCCGCTTGTTTTGTCGCCATCCACTTGGCGTTGTCACGCTGATGCGAAGTGGTCGAAGCCACCAGCGGGATCAACACACTAGCAACGCCCGCCGCCGTCAATTCCGAAATCGTAATCGCACCAGCACGGCAGACCACCAAATCGGCATCGGTATAGCGCCGTGGCATATCGTCAATAAAAGCCACCACTTCGGCTGCGACGCCGGCCGCTTTGTAGGCCGCTTGCAAGGTTGCAATATGCTGCTTGCCAGATTGATGCGTCACGCTTGGTCGCGATTCCAGCGGGATCAGCGCCAATGCTGCCGGCAAACAATCATTGAGCGCCTTAGCGCCCAAGCTGCCGCCCACTACGAGTAACCGCAGCGGGCCGATACGACCGCTATAACGTTGCTCTGGCAAAGGCAATTGCATGATTTCCTGACGCACAGGATTGCCTGTGACCAGCGCCTTATTGGCTGCGGCACCAAATTCTGCCGGAAATCCAAACAAAACACGCTGCGCTAAAGGCGCCAATACTTTATTTGACAACAACAGCCCTGCATCCGCATTCACCAACACTAACGGCACCTTACGCAACCGTGCCATCACTCCTCCCGGCACGGTGACGTAACCGCCCATACCGAGAATAACGTCGGGCTTACGTCGGCCAATGAAGCTAAAACAGGCTGGAAAGCTGGCCAGTAACCGCCACACGCCACGCAATGAATGCGCAAGGCCTTTTCCGCGTAATCCAGAAAACGCAATACGATCCATCTCGATACCATGCTGCGGCACCAGATCGCCCTCCATGCCATGCGTCGTTCCGAGCCACGTTACCTGCCAGCCACGTTGCCGCATCGTGTCGGCAATCGCTAAACCGGGGAAAATATGTCCGCCAGTACCAGCGGCCATGATGAGCAATTTTTTCATTGCCGCCCCCCGCGCATCATGACTCTATTCTCGTAATCAATTCTCAACAAAATCGCCAACCCAATACAATTAATCAAGACACCTGATCCGCCGTAACTCATCAGCGGCAACGTCAATCCTTTAGTCGGTAACAAACCCAGATTGACGCCCATGTTAATAAATGTCTGCACACCGATCCAGATACCGATACCTTTGGCAGTCAATCCGGCAAAAACCTGCTCCATGGCGATCGCCTGACGGCCGATTTCAAAGGCACGCTTGATGATCCAATAAAACATCATCACCACTACCAGCACACCAACAAAACCGAGTTCTTCACCAATCACTGCCAGCAAGAAGTCGGTGTGCGCTTCCGGCAAATAATGTAATTTTTCAACGCTGGCACCAAGCCCGACGCCGAATATTTCGCCACGCCCAAATGCAATCAAGGAATGCGACAGTTGGTATGCCTTGCCTAAAGCATTGTCTTGATCCCATGGATTCAAGTAAGCGAAAATCCGTTCTCGACGCCATGGTGACAACCAGATCACCATCGAAAACATCACGGCCAGCATCGCTGTAATACCGCCGAACCAAATCCCGTTAATGCCGCCTAAAAATAAAATCCCCATTGCAATGCAGACGATTACACCGAGTGCGCCAAGATCTGGCTCCAACATCAGCAATAGTCCCACCACGCCGACGGCTGCCGTCATCGGTAAGAAACCTTTAGTCAACTTATGCATCACCTCTTGTTTGCGCACGGTATAGTTGGCGGCATAGAGGACGATGAACAGCTTCATTAATTCCGACGGCTGCAAATTAAAGACGCGAAACGAGAGCCAGCGTTTGGCACCGTTGACGCCCTTACCTAACCCGGGCACCAATACCATCGCCAGCAATACCAACGTAATCACAAACAAATAGGGCGCCCAACGTTGCCACGTGGCGATACGAATACGAAACGTCACAAACCCTGCGACCATAGAAACGCAGATAAAAATTGCCTGACGGAGCAAGAAGTTATAACTTTTGTAGCTCGCATATTTAGGCGAATCCGGTAACGCGATAGAAGCCGAATACACCATCACCAGACCAAGCAGCATCAACAACACCACGACCCACACCAGCGGTTGGTCGTACTCCATCATTTTTGAACGCTGAATGCCCGGCTTCATGCCATCGACAGAACGTGCACGAGCAGGAATAGGTGAAACTGGTGCCCGCGGCTTTTCCGCAGACTTATCGCTACTCCCTAAAAAGAATGGGAATGCGAATTTCATAAGCTTACCTCGCCACGTGCCAATGCCAGTTCGCGCACTTCAGCCACGAACACCTCAGCACGGTGCGCATAATTGCGGAACATGTCGAGGCTGGCGCACGCCGGTGACAACAACACTGCATCACCAGCATGCGCAAGCTCAGCAGCACGTTGCACCGCTTGCTCCAACGTATCGCAATCGACGATATCGATTCCGGCGGCCAGCAGTTCGCTGTTGACCGCATGGCGAATCGCATCGGCATCGCGACCAATCAACACCAGCGCCCGTCCATAACGCGCTAATGGTTCTGCAATCGGGGTAAAGTCTTGTCCTTTGCCGTCACCGCCCGCGATCAAAACCAACCGGTTCGCGCTGGCACCGCCGTCGGGTCCGCGCCCTAAACCATTAAGGGCAGCAACAGTAGCGCCAACGTTAGTGCCTTTGCTGTCGTCGTAATACTCAACGCCGTCAATACTGGCGACCAACTCCACTCGATGTGGTTCGCCACGGTATTCACGCAAACCGTGCAACAGCGAGGCAAATGGCAAACCGATCGCTCGCCCTAAAGCCAGAGCCGCTAATGCATTGGCGGCATTATGCTGACCACGAATCCGCAAGGCATCGGCTGGCATCAAGCGCTTGATACTGATGGGCAATGCTTCGACCTGATGCTTCTTTCCACGTTTCTTTTCAGTTTCTTCTGCGACCTCGGAAGCCACCACTAACCATTGCATGCCGTTCTCATTGGTCAAGCCAAAACAATTCGCCTTGTCCGGCTCATCAACACCAAAGGTAATGCTGGTGGCGTCGGCCATTTTCATGACGATTGGATCGTCACGATTCAAAACACGAAGTGTGTTTTCGCCGAAAATGCGTGCCTTGTCTCCAACATAAGCCGCCATCTCGCCATGCCAGTCGAGATGATCCTGGGTCACGTTTAATACTGTTGCCACATCCGCTTGCAAACTATAAGTGGTGTGCAACTGAAAACTGGATAACTCCAATACCCATGCTTGCGGCAAAGTTTCCGTATCCAAAGCGGTGCGCAAAACATCCAATGCAGCAGGGCTGATATTACCTGCGACCTGTACAGTTAAACCTGATCGTTGACATAGCAAACCGGTCAGACTGGTCACCGTGGTTTTGCCGTTAGTGCCAGTGATGGCGATCACTTTCGGGTGATATTCCTGACTTTCACGCAAAGCTGCCAGCGCTTGGGCGAAGAGTTCAATTTCTCCCCACACAGGAATTTCGGCGAGCAAGGCCGCCGGAATGATGTCTTTCAACTCCGCGTCCGGTACCAGACCTGGACTTACTGCGGCAAAATCGATGCCGTCTAAAAGCAAAGGATTGAATCTGCCATCTTCGACGCCACCCACAAACTCAACATCAGGAACCGCCTGCAGCAATTGCTGTAAACGCTCAGGCGCATCGCGCGTATCAGCGATGCGCAGCGTGGCCCCGCAGCGCGCTAGCCACAATGCCATTGCCAGTCCCGACTCACCCAAGCCCAGCACCAGAACATGTTTGCCGATGTAATTCATTACCGCTCTTACCTTAACTTCAACGTGGATAAACCAAACAACACTAACATCATCGTGATGATCCAGAAGCGGACGACCACCTGTGTTTCTTTCCAGCCTTTTTGCTCATAATGGTGATGCAACGGCGCCATCAACAAGACGCGACGTCCAATACCAAAACGCTTCTTTGTGTATTTGAAATAAATCACTTGCAACATCACCGATAGCGTTTCTACGACGAAGATGCCACCCATGATGAATAGCAATATTTCTTGCCGCACAATGACGGCAACTGTGCCGAGTGCGCCACCCAAAGCAAGTGCGCCAACATCGCCCATGAAGACTTGGGCCGGGTAAGCGTTGTACCAAAGAAACGCAAGTCCTGCGCCAGCCATTGCACCGCAAAAAATCAGTAATTCACCAGCCCCAGGAATATGCGGAATTAGCAGATATCGTGCAAAAGTGTAATTACCGGTTAAATAAGCAAAGACACCCAGCGCCGCGCCGACGAGGACAGTCGGCATAATCGCCAGACCATCAAGACCGTCAGTCAGGTTGACTGCATTGCTGGTCCCGACGATGACAAAATACGTCAGTGCCATGAAGCCCCATACACCCAACGGATAACTGACGGTCTTAAAAAATGGCACAATCAAATCTGCTTTCGGCGGCAGATCCATACTCAATCCAGATTTAATCCAAGCCACAAACAAATCCCAGACTTGCATATTGGTTGCGCCGGAAACCGAAAATGCCAGGCAGATCGCTGCCACAATACCGATCAGCGATTGCCAGAAATATTTTTCACGCGAACGCATGCCATTTGGATCTTTATAGACGACCTTGCGATAGTCATCGACCCAACCTATTGCACCAAACCCGAACGTTACTAACAATACGATCCAGACAAAGCGATTACTCAAATCACTCCACAACAACGTCGAAATGCCAATCGCAATCAGAATGAGCACGCCACCCATCGTTGGTGTGCCGGATTTGATCAAATGTGTTTGCGGACCATCGGTGCGCACTGCCTGACCAACCTTCAGGCGCGCCAGCATACGAATCACGCCGGGTCCTGCAATCAAGCCGATCGCTAAAGCCGTCAGCGTCGCAAAGACCGCACGGAAAGTGAGAAAATTAAATACGCGCAGAAAACTATGATCCTGCTGAAAAATTTGCGCTAGCCAAAGCAGCATTAGTGCGTCTCCTGTGGTGATGACGATGATGACGGTGTTGATAAATCCCTGACGCCAGGTGCGCTGACCAGATGCGCGACGACACGCTCCATTTTCATGAAGCGAGAGCCTTTGACGAGTACCGTTGTGGTGGGCGTCATGAGTGAGTCGGCAGTGGCAATCAATGCCGCGATATCTTCGAAATGTTGCGCTGATACGCCGAAAGCTTTAGTGGCATCAATTGCTAGCGCACCCAGCGTCAGTAAATGGGTAATTCCGCGTTGCTGGGCATATTCTCCGATTTCCTGATGGAATGCAGGACCGTCGTTACCGACTTCACCCATATCACCCAGTATCAACAATCGCGGCGGGGCAGATTGCGCCAGTACGTCAATTGCAGCGCGTACCGAATCCGGATTGGCATTGTAAGTATCATCAATAACTAACGCCCCCGCATACCCGGCATGTTGTGCTTGTTTGCGCTGCAAGCGACCACTGACCGGGACAAACGATTCCAGTCCTTGCTGAATCGCCGATATTTCAATACCGATAGCCAATGTGCAAGCAATGGCGGCCAGTGCATTCCGCACATTGTGTTCACCAGCTGCATCGAGTCGTACCGCGAACGTTTGTTTAGGTGTTGTGACGTGTAAGATGCTGCCAAATGCCGTTGGTTGATAAGTACAGTGCACATCGGCATCAGCAGAAAAGCCAAAGGTCAGCGACCGCACGCCTCCACCTTTGTCAGCAGTAAGCCCGCGCCACAGTGGCGTAAAAGGATCATCGGCAGGGAAAACTGCAATCCCGCCATCTGATAAGGCACTCATTACCGCGCCATTTTCTAAAGCCACGGCTTCGACACTGGCCATGAACTCCTGGTGTTCGCGCTGCGCATTATTCACCAGTCCAACCGTTGGCGCGGCAATAGCAGCGAGTACCGCTATTTCGCCGGGGTGATTCATTCCCAATTCGATCACCGCCGCCCGGTGGCTGGCATCCAGCCGTTGCAGGGTGAGCGGCACACCTATTTCGTTATTGAAATTACCACGTGTGGACAGATAACCGTCAACACCGAACGCGGCAGCCAAAATCGCGGCGATCATCTCCTTGACCGTGGTTTTGCCATTGCTGCCGGTTACGGCGATCAGTGGCAAAGAGAATTGTCGACGCCACCCATTAGCAATCGCGCCAAGTGCATTGCGCGTATCTGCCACGATCAGCGCAGGTACGGATAAATTGGTCGGCGCACGCTCAACGATTAATGCTGCTGCACCTTGCGCTATAACCTGATCCAAAAAATCGTGCGCATCGAAGCGCTCTCCGCGTAAGGCGACAAACAGGTTTCCCGGCACGACAGCCCGGCTATCGGTTGTTAAGCCGGTGATGGCAATGTCGCCAGCGGCAACGCTGCCGCTGCCATTAATACTGGCAAGACTCACTGTCTGTTGCCAGGACTGCAGCCAGGATTGCAGATCATCGACTGATGCAGTAAACGGAATCTTGATCATATCGGGCCACCTTTCATCGTGGCACGTGACGCCAACGCGAGGGCCGTATGATCAGCATCCAAAAATGGTAATTTCTTTCCTTTTATTTCCTGATAGGTTTCATGGCCTTTGCCAGCCAACAACACTACATCCGCTTTACCCGCCTTGCGCACAGCGCGCAGAATCGCCGCCGCCCGATCTTCCTGCGTTTGAACGGTTGCCGCTGATTTCATCCCTGCAAGAATCTGTGCAATGATCTGGCCCGGATCTTCGCTGCGCGGATTGTCGCTGGTGACGATCACATGATCGGCAATCTCTGCAACGGCACCCATCTGCGGCCGCTTGCCCGGATCGCGATCTCCGCCACAACCGAATACGCACCACAACTCACCGCCACGTTGCTGTGCGACCTGACGCAATGTAAGTAATGTTTTTTCCAATGCATCTGGAGTATGCGCGTAATCAATCACAATCAATGGCGCATCCTGACCACCAAATTGCTCCATGCGTCCGGGAACAGCGGTTAACCGCTCAAGCGCTTGGACCGCGGTATCCCATACGACTCCTTTGGCAAGCAAAACGCCTAAAATACCTAGCACGTTACTGACGTTAAACTGGCCAACCAGATGCGTTTTAATCTGGCCTGAACCGAATGATGAGACGACGTGAAAAGCCGTACCGCTGGCGCTGGTGCGTACTGCCGTCGCGCGCAGTATCGGAAATTCACCTAAAACGGCAGCACTTTCCATCGCCGCATCCGTCAAGGCATAACCAATAACGGCTGCCGAACCGCCTTCTTGTAGCATTTGCCGCGCCAGACGCAAACCCATCTCATCGTCAAGGTTGATCACAGCGTGTTGCAAACCCGGCCATTCAAAAAGTGCGCGCTTAGCTAACTCGTAAGTTGCCATATCGCCGTGATAGTCGAGATGATCACGGGTGAAATTAGTGAACAAAGCAATATCGACATGCAGGCCATTGAGGCGACCTTGATCCAGCCCGATAGAGGAGGCTTCAATCGCCAGCGCCTGCACGCCCGCTTGTTGCAGCTTCAACAGTTCAGTCTGTAAAAGAATCGCATCAGGCGTGGTATAGCCGGTAACCGTAAATTCAGCACGTTGGCGCGGTACAAAAGTACCAATTCCGAGCGTGCCGATGACGCCAGTCGTTTGCCCGAGCTGTGCCAATGCGTGGCCCAGCCATTGACTGCACGAGGTCTTGCCATTGGTTCCGGTCACGGCAATAACGCTCATATCGCGGTCAGGCTGCTGATAAAAGGTATTCGCTATCGGGCCTGCGAGTTTTTTCAGGCCATCTACAGCCAGATGCGGAACGGTCCAATCCGGATTCCATTCGAATTGGTGTACTTCAAATACAACTGCAACAGCGCCCTTTTCCAAGGCTTGGGCAATGTATGTACGGCCGTCGGCGCCATCGCCGGGGTAGGCAAAAAACACATCTCCGGCACTTATTTTTCGTGAATCGGAGACTAGTCGGACTGTCGGAGATGCCGCCGTTACAAGTCCTTCCAACCATGTCTGGATTGACGCCAACTTGGTTAGTGTGTTTAACGCAGATGGCGGGGATCGTCTGATAGTCATCAGAAACTCTCCTTCGGACCATCAGTCGGAATGATGATGTCGGTAATATTAGAGTCAGGCGGCACATTTAAGGTACGCAATGCATTTCCCACCACACTGGCAAAAACTGGCGCAGCGGAATCACCACCATAACGGTAGGCGTTGCTAGGCTCATCAATCATTACAGCAACAATTAAGCGAGGATCCGACGCTGGAGCGAAACCGACGAAATCAGCAATATACTTTTTAACGTACTTACCACCTTCAATTTTGTAAGCCGTGCCCGTTTTTCCGCCTACACGATATCCGGGCACTTGTGCTTTCGGTGCCGTACCTCCGGGCGCAGTTACTCTTTCGAGCATTGCACGCATGGTTAACGCCGTTTTTTCAGAAATGACGCGTTGACCAATCGGATCGGTAGTGACTTTTTTGAATGACAACGGGATCAAGTCGCCGTTGCGCGCAAAAATGGTATAGGCATGTGCCATCTGGATCAGTGATACAGATATTCCATGGCCGTAACTCATGGTTGCCTGTTCAATCGGACGCCATGATTTGAACGGACGGACGCGACCGGCGACAGCACCGGGGAAGCCAAATTTTGGTTGCTGTCCAAGACCGACCGTGGTGAACATTTCCCACATTTCTTCGGCTGGCATCTGCAAGGCTATTTGTGCCGTCCCGAGGTTGGACGATTTTTGGATAATCTGAGCAACAGTCATACTAAGCAATCCATGCGGGTGTGAGTCACCGATAGTTGCCGTACCGATCGTCATTTTATCCGGCACCTGGAACGTGGTTCCAGGTTGAATACGATTGGTATCAAGCGCCAATGCCACCGTGAATGGTTTTAGCGTCGATCCCGGCTCAAAAGTATCGGTCATCACGCGATTGCGCAGTTGCGCGCCGGTGAGTATTGATCGATCGTTAGGATTATAACTAGGCAGATTGGCGAGTGCCAGCACTTCGCCGCTTTTGGCGTCGACCACTACAATGGCTCCGGCTTTGGCTTTGCTCTTCTCAACCATCTCTTTTAGTTGAGTAAAAGCAATGTACTGAATTTTGCTGTCTATTGACAAGACAAGATCGCGACCGTCATGCGGCTCTTTGACGGCTTCAATATCTTCGACAATCCGACCAAGACGATCCTTGATAACACGGCGGCTACCAGTAGCTCCTGCCAGCGTTTTTTGTTGTGACAGTTCCATCCCATCTTGTCCTGCATCTTCGATATTGGTAAAGCCGACCACGTGCGCCGCTACTTCACCCTCAGGATAGAAGCGTTTATATTCGGGACGCGTTTCGATCCCGGCAATACCAAGCTTGGCTATCTGATCCGTCGCCTCTTTCTCGACTTGCCTCTTGAGGTAGACAAAGCTTCGATCAGAATCGAGCTTTTTATTTAACTCGGCCTGCGTCATATCAAGTAATTTTGCCAGCGCTTGCAACTTTTCTTTGGGCGCTTGCTGTACATCATCAGGAATCGCCCAGATTGCTTTGACCGGTACCGATGAGGCCAATACCTGACCGTTGCGATCAGTAATCTTGCCACGCGTCGCTGGCAATTCTAGCGTGCGTGCATAACGAGAAGCGCCTTGCTTTTGCAAAAATTCGGTAGATACGCCTTGTAACCATAACGCTCTTGCCACCAAAGCAAAAAAAGCTGCAAATAACATAAACAGCACAACGCGTGAACGCCAAACCGGGAGTTTGACTTTCAATACAGGGCTTGCGGTAAATGGCATGCCTTTGGATGCGGCGGTACGCGGTGGGTTGCGAGTCATTTGGCCCCCATCGTTAAGTACTGGGTGCGCTGCGGCGTCAATGGCACCATATTCAGGTCACGCCGCGCACCGGCCTCGATCCTGGCATTTTTGCCGAGAGTAGATTGATCAAGCTGTAGTTGGGACCACTCTATATCCAGCTGCCGCGCCTGGCTTTGGGCGCGCCCCAGTTCGATGAATAACTGACGTTCCTGATATTGCGCATTGACCAATGCCAGCGCGCAGATAACGAGCATTACCGTCAACATCGCGTTGACACGCCCGATCATGACTGATCACCTGTCATGAGACCTGATTTTGCGCTGCTGGCGAGACGCTCACCGACCCGCATAATGGCTGAGCGTGAGCGCGGATTGGCAGTCACTTCGGCGTCCGATGGCTTAACACGCGAGACTAGTTTTAACTGAGGTTGCGGCAAATCGACAGCAAGAATCGGTAAGCGACGGTCTGGCTGCGGCAGCTTGGCTTTGGAAGCCATATACTGCTTGACGATGCGATCTTCCAGCGAGTGAAAACTGATCACAACCAATCTCCCTTGCAGAGACATCTGCTCGAACGCCTGATCCAACACTATTTTGAGTTCTTCAAGCTCTTTATTGATGTAAATCCGGATAGCTTGAAATGTGCGAGTGGCCGGGTCTTTGCCCTTCTCGCGGGTTTTGACAGCGTTTGCCACGATCGCGGCAAGCTGTCGTGTGGTTGAAATTGGCTGGACTGCCCTGCCAGCAACAATCGCCTTTGCAATCTGAACAGCAAACCGTTCTTCCCCATAATCACGCACTACCTTTCCAATTGTTTGTTCATCCGCTATCGCCAGCCACGCCGCTGCAGACATGCCTCGCGTGGTATCCATACGCATATCCAGCGGTCCATCGGCGCGAAAACTAAATCCCCGACTTGCATCATCAACTTGCGGCGAAGAAATACCGAGGTCTAGCAATACACCATCTACCTGCGCAATATGACGATCCCGCAACGCTTCAGCCATCGTCGCAAAACTGTCATGTACGATCTCAAATCGCGGGTCGGTGATGGTGTTCGCGGTCGCAATTGCTTGCGGATCCTTATCGAACGCAATCAGACGCCCCATCGGTCCAAGGCTTTCTAAAATTTTGCGGCTATGTCCACCACGGCCAAAGGTACCGTCGACATACACGCCATCGGCACGTGGTCCAACAATGTTTAATGCTTCTACAGCCTCATCCAGCAACACCGTGCGGTGCTGGAATTCGGGCACCGATTGTTCAGTCATCTTGGCGCAGTCAGAATGAAAAGTTACTTAAAACATCGGGCATGCCAGCCGCAACTGCTTGCGACTCGCTTTCAGCCAGTTTGGCTGCATCCCAAATCTCGAAATGGCTTCCCATACCTAACAACATTACTTCTCGCGATAGACCAACTGCGACGCGTAATTCCGGAGCGATCAAAATGCGCCCGGCAGAATCGAGTTCAACATCAGAAGCATTTCCAAGAAAAATACGTTGCCAGGCACGCGCCGACATTGGCCACGCCGCTATTTTCTCGCGGTGGGTCTCCCATGTCGGACGTGGAAATAGAAGCAGGCAGCCGTGCGGGTGTTTGGTGACGGTCAGGCGACCCTCGCATTGAACGGTCAGCGCGTCACGATGCTTTGACGGTACTGACATCCGTCCTTTCGCATCGAGATTTAATGCTGACGCACCCTGAAACACCGCAGACTCCTTGTTGAATACTGTGAACAGCGCAAAAAATGTTTTTATGAGCAACAAAAACGCCCCACAAAAACACACTTTTTCACACTGCCACCCACTTTAGAGTATGCCTTATAAGAGGTCAAGCCATTTAGTCCATGTAAATTGCAAATTTTTGTGTAAAGTCAATGACTTAGCGTAACTTTGCCGACAAAACCTCGAAACCACAAAAAACCAAATACCTCTATTAATGAAGGACTTACCGAATACTATAAAAGTTTCTTATGAGATAAACACATGTGTTTAGTGGTGTCTTATGCGCTCTTAAATTGTGCATTTTTTGACTAATGCAATTCGGATTTTGACCACAACTGGACACAAACTCGAAAAGAAGAGTTCATCGCAGGTGCACCGAGTCAATAAGCAATTCAAATTGGGAGGGTAAAAAGGACAGAGGAAGAAGTCAGATTTTGGGATAGCGAAAAAAATAGAAAAAGCATGAAGAAAAACACATTAAGGTAAACTGAAGCCAAGATTAAAACGATATTGCAAAAATAAGATTATCACCAATTCGGCAAAAAAATGACGGTCGTATCGCTTTCCAGTGCCCTGAGTACACCGAAGGTATTTACCCGATCAAACGACCACCCTTTACACGTAATCCTTTTTTCGCCAACGAGGGTGCAAGCGCCGCCAGTGCTGCAAGTGCATCCCCCGAGTGCGCATGACAAATCGCTACGGCCAGGGCGTCGGCAGCATCAGTCCCCGGCAAACCCGGCAGAGACAGTAAACGTTGGACCATATCCTGGACTTGTTGCTTTTGTGCTTTACCGTGCCCCGCTACCGCTTGCTTGATTTGCAAAGCGGTATATTCGGCGACAGGTAAATCAGCACTAACCAGCGCGCAAATTGCAGCACCACGGGCCTGACCCAGTAGCAGCGTGGATTGTGGATTTACATTAACAAAAACGATCTCTATTGCCGAGCAGTCCGGCGAATAAGTCTTTACCACTTCGGAGACACTGGCCAAAATAACTTTCAGACGCTCCGGCAAACTGGCGTCCGGTGTCTTGATCGTGCCGGATGCCACGTAGGCAAGTTTGTGTCCTTGCTTGTCAATAACGCCAAAGCCAGTGGTACGCAAACCGGGATCAATACCGAGGATTCTCATAGTTAACGGACTACCTCAGCAAAGCTTCTATCTGTGTAAATCATACGGATCGATAAATCGTCGTGCGAAAACTCAAGCCAGGCCTTCGTGCCCGCTGAATACGCTCATTGATTACAACCAACCAGACCGGATAAAACGACCGGTCAAGATGGCTGCGAAGTTTATAACAACTACCTTGTTGCTATCTCGGATTAACTTAGTCGATTAACTTAGTCGGTTACAGCAACTTGTTAGCGGCAACTTAATGACGGAAATGGCGAATGCCAGTCAATAGCATGACGACGCCATGTTCATCGGCAGCATCAATCACTTCCTGGTCGCGCATCGAACCACCTGGCTGAATCACACAGGTGGCGCCAGCGTTAACAACAACATCGAGGCCATCACGGAACGGGAAGAACGCGTCTGAAGCAACCGCCGAGCCGACCAGCGACAACCCGCCGTTTTGGGCTTTGATCGATGCGATGCGTGCAGAATCGACCCGACTCATTTGACCAGCGCCAACACCCAGCGTCATGCCATTTCCACAAAAAACAATGGCGTTCGATTTAACGAACTTGGCAACGCGCCAGGCAAACATCAGGTCTTGCAACTGTTGAGGAGTCGGTTGTTTTTTGCTGGCTACCTTGATTTCTGCCAAGGTAACATTTTTTGCATCTGGTGCTTGCACCAGCAAGCCGCCACCGACACGCTTAATGTCATGGATATTACGTGCGTTACCGAGTGGAATTTCCAAAACGCGAACATTTTGTTTGGCAGCGAAAATTTGCTTGGCTTGATCCGTAAACGATGGCGCAATGACGACTTCAACAAATTGTTTGGCGACTGCTTCAGCCGCATTACCGTCGACCTGTTGATTAAACGCAATAATGCCGCCGAAAGCCGAGGTCGGATCGGTTTGCAATGCTTTACTGTAAGCCTCTAACGTGGACGTGCCAACCGCCACACCGCATGGATTCGCATGTTTTACGATGACACAAGCCGTTTCGTCGAAACTCTTTACACATTCCCACGCAGCATCGGCATCGGCGATGTTGTTGAAGGATAGTTCTTTTCCCTGCAATTGACGATAATTCGCCAGCGCGCCTTCAATCGGTTGAATGTCGCGATAAAACGCCGCTGATTGGTGTGGATTTTCACCATAACGCATTTCTTGTACTTTTTCGAAATGCAAATTGAGCGTGGTTGGATATGCGCTACGCGTCACGTGCTGCTTATCTTCACCAAGAGAAGTGAAGTAGTTGGTGATTGCGCCATCGTATTGGGCAGTGTGTGCGAAAACCTTCTTCGCCAACGTAAATTTGGTCTCATAAGTCGCCTCGCCCTCATTCGCCTTCAACTCGGTCAAGACCCTGGCGTAGTCGGTTGGATCGCACAGCACGATCACATCTTTATGATTTTTAGCGGACGAACGCAACATGGCGGGGCCGCCGATGTCGATGTTCTCAATCGCATCTTCCAATGTGCATTGGTCTTTTGCAATAGTTTGCTGAAAAGGATAGAGATTGACCACCACCATATCGATGAGCGGTATCTGATGCTCAGCCAATGCGCTGACATGCGCCGGGAAATCACGCCGGGCTAAAATGCCACCATGCACCTTAGGATGCAAGGTCTTCACGCGTCCGTCCAGCATTTCTGGAAAGCCGGTGTGATCTGCCACTTCGGTCACCTTGATACCGTTTTCAGCCAAAAGCTTGGCAGTGCCGCCGGTCGACAGAATATTTACACCCAATGCAATCAGCTCGCGGGAAAATTCGATAATGCCAGTCTTGTCGGAGACAGATATGAGGGCTTGCTTAATCATGGTGGGAACTCGGGAAATAATACGTTGCTAACAATAATGAACAAACAAAGCAGCATGTGTCGGCGTGATACCAGTGCGGGGCGATTTGCTAGTCACCAGCCATGCAGGGATGGCTGCTTGTACGCGGATATAAACGTTCGCGGCCCTGCGGCATCTGCCACACCTTTTTGTTTTGCTCGTTTCGAGATGAAAAAATTACAATAAACCGTGCTGCTGTAGTTTCTTACGCAATGTATTGCGATTAATTCCCAGCATCTCAGCCGCGTGCGACTGGTTTCCCTCGGCGCGCGCAATGACGGCTTCCAGCACCGGTTTTTCGACGGTGGAAATCACCATGTCATATACATTGGTCGGCGGTTGCTCGCCCAAATCCTTAAAATACTTCTCAAGGCTTTTCTTGACAACGTCCTGAATACTTTCTTTGCTCATTCTTCGCTTTGCTGTTTTAATTCTTAGAGGTTATTAACTTGACTAAAACACATAGCCAGCACGATCCGATCTTGGCTTCAATCTCGGTTTCGGCTTGCTTTAATCGATATTTTTGTCGTATTTTTGTGGTGTTTTTATCTTATCCAGGCCGCATTTTTCACAATACTGACGATGTTCGCATAGTCTTTTACTCAATGGTCACGCTGATCCAAGCACTTTTTTTCAAGCAGCCATCTGCGCTACTACACCGTATTGTAACCGCTCGCCATGCGCAAACTGCATTTCAAAAAAGCTATTTACCGCAGCAAGCTGTTGCTCGCAATCTTCCAGCAAATTCATACGCTGACGAAACTCTTCGCCACCCGCCAGATCACGAACGTACCAACCGATGTGTTTGCGCGCAGTCCGGACACCTAAATACGTGCCATAAAAACTATAATGCGCCCGTAAATGTTCGGCCATTAACTGCTGGACCTCGCTAACCAACGGCGCTGGCAAATACGTTCCCGTCCGCAAATAATGGTCAATCTCCCGAAATATCCATGGTCGCCCTTGCGCGGCGCGACCAATCATAATGGCATCAGCCTTGGTCATTTCCAATACCTGACGTGCCTTCTCAGGGGTCGTAATGTCACCATTTGCGACCACTGGAATCGACACCGCAGCCTTCACAGCCGCGATAGTGACGTACTCGGCATCGCCGCGATACGCATCGGCCCGGGTTCTTCCATGCAACGTTAACATGGCGATTCCACTCTCTTCAGCCAGGCGCGCGATATTCAGGGCGTTCTTATTAAGACGATCCCAGCCGGTGCGAAACTTTAATGTCACGGGCACATCAACCGCTGCCACTACCGCCTCCAAAATACGCACCACCAATTTTTCATCTTGCAATAAAGCCGACCCACACCAGCTGTTGCACACTTTTTTGACCGGGCAGCCCATATTGATATCAATCACCTGAGCGCCGTGATCAACGTTGTATTTGGCGCACTCCGCCATCATGACCGGGTCAGCACCGGCAATCTGAACTGCCCGAGGTGCCATCTCACCATCGTGATTGATGCGGCGTGAGGTTTTTTCAGTCTTCCATAGGCGCGGATTAGATGCTGCCATCTCGGAAACTGCATAGCCCGCCCCTAACTCTTTGCAAAGTTGTCGAAAAGGGCGATCTGTAACACCCGCCATCGGTGCTACAAAGATATTATTACGGAGCAGGTACGGGCCAATATTCACGGCAATGTAGGTCGCGCAAGATGAGCGTTAAACGTAGAAAGACCATATTTTATCGCGAATGAGAATAATCGCGCTAAATTGTGATGGTCGTCCTCCCTGCAAACCTGATTATTTCAATTATTGTGGTAATTCATTCCATCAGGCATCATTCTGACGGACCAGACTCAGAAGACGTATTGAGTACAGACGCAGCAGTGCGCCATCGCACGACATCTTTATATGCTGGACTGTCATAAGCCACAGTTGGTGTCGCCGAATTGCGCATATTTTGGCTCGCATGCTGCAACAACTCATCTAATCCAGTACCGTCAATCCCGTAAGTCGCCGCGCCGACCGAAAACCCCATGCGAATCGACCAATTATCTGCGACGACTGGCGACTCCTTGAAATAGGTAATAAACGCCATCATCAAATCTTCCGCCAACGCAGCATCTGCGCCGGGCAATACGTACAAAAATTCGGTACTACCCCATCGGCCTCCCTGATCTTTCTCCCGCATCTGGGACAGCGTCGCCTTGGCAAAAGAAGCCAGCATATTGTCGGCGGCGACCCATCCGTACAAAGCACTAAGCTTGTTAAAATCATGTAAACAGCAGTATATGATTGATAAAGCTTGGGTCGAATTGACCTTGGCGCTGAGGGCGGCATTGCGCTCAAACGCACGCGCGATTCTTTGCCGGTTCAATAATCCGGTCAAGCGATCCAGACGCGCATGTTGAGTAAGCAGAAAGGTGAGATGAGATTGCTTCCAGATCACTTCACAAATATGTGCAAGGCCCTGAAATGAAGCCATTCCAATATCATTAAAATAGCAAGAATCATCGGCATAAAACACAATCATGCCACGCATTTTGGACTTTTCTGCGCGCAAAGGAATCGCTAAAGCATTAGTCACCGAACAGTACTGTTGATTGTGCTGCCAAGGCGAAAATAATGCGTGAAATTCAGACTCTTGCGCGGCGTGCCAATCAACAACCTGGGTGTAAGGGGCAATAAAATCGAAACTATCTTTGGGCAAAGCCCATGTAGAAGATTCGGCCATAGACGGCCCCGTGAACGCGACCGGCACAATCATCGCCGCGGCATCGTCGGGACAAAACCCAATCCACACCAGACGCAATTTTTTTGTTGCCGATAAAATCACTTCACAAACGCGCTGCAAACTTTTGCGATCCCCGCTTCCTTGAGCGGACTCGCGCAATAATTGATGCAGCACGCCATTTAATTTTTGACGCTCGGTATGGAGACGCTCTGTAGAGAGACGCTCTGTAGAGAGACGCTCTGTAGAGAGACGCTCTGTAGAGAGACGCTCTGCATTACGGCGCTCTGTATCAAGTAAGGCAACATTTGACGGCTGTAACAGGCTGTCATCCGCCGCCACGAGCGGTGCGCCGGGCGGACTAAGTCCAGATGCGCGGAGCACAGCAGCTGCGCGTTGCGCACAGGAGGAAAACAAACTGAATTTCATGCTAGCCCCGAATGTTTTATGGTGATCCCACTCGAGAAGATTAGCACAAACAATTGGTCTAATTGGCGGATATTACCGTGCGTACTAACCAACTTACGCATTGAGATGCTTGTCAGGAACAACCGAAAGAACGTCACATTTACATTTCATCATGCGGAACAACGAACCGATTGTTTGGCGATCAATGACTTAACGATCTATCTCATCCAGAGCAATGTTATTCAAATACCTTAAATGGCTGACATCGCCCCAGTCGACCAGTTTTAGTTGCGCGCCGGTCCATACAAGGCGATTGATACTGGCATTCAAAATATCGAACTTTCGCATCTCTCTCATCGTCCTATTCTCAATATGGCGATAAATACAATCGAGAAATCCTCCGTGGCTGACCATAGCAATCCTACGGTGGCTGGTGTTGCCAAGTATCCGTTGCATTGCACCCATTGCGCGCTCCGAAAACTCGTTTAGCGTCTCAGCCACATTGACACCGGGCGGATAACGCACATCCAATTCCCGTGTATTCAATGCATTAAAAGCCTCCGGGTAGCGCTCTGCAATTTCAGGACGTCGCAATCCCTCCATCACGCCATAACAACGTTCCCTTAGGTCAGCATGAACGTCCAGCGTCAATCCATGCTGTGCTGCCAACGGTTGAGCAGTGTCGCGAGCGCGCTGCAAGTCACTCGAAAAAACAGCATCCAACGTCAACTCAGCCAAACAAGCGCTAAGTGCTTGCGCTTGGCGCTGACCTTCCGCATTAAGCGCAATATCGAGGTGCCCTTGTAGCCGCTTGTCTTTATTCCAGTCTGTTTCGCCGTGGCGAATCAATAAAATTTCTGTGGTCTGCATGCGCGCCTGTTGGAATCCGTACTACGTGGAATAGTGCTTCTGAATATCATGCAAAAAAAACCTGAAACACGCTCTCCAATTTATTACCTTTTGCTCACAACACGTTCGATCAGTCGCAGAAAATCAAGCAACCGTCACCGTCGGCGGCTTAATTTGCAGCCAAAACGTCACAGGGCCATCATTCGTCAGCGTCACTTTCATATCAGCACCGAATAAACCTGTCGCAACGTCCGCATGCCTGGTCGCGGCTTGGGTCACGAAATAACTGAACAAGCGCCGACCGTCATCCGGCGTTGCGGCGGGTGTAAAGGATGGGCGCGTTCCCGAGTTAGTATCCGCAGCCAAGGTGAATTGCGGCACTAACAACAATCCACCGGCAACGTCAATGACGCTGCGATTCATCTTGCCAGCAGCATCGGAAAATACGCGATAACCGAGTATTTTTGTCAGTAACGCATCGGCCTGTTTTTCCGTATCGCCTCGCTCAGCGCACACCAGCACCATGAGTCCGACATCAATCCTTCCGATAGTCACTGAATCGACCACCACGCTGGCATCACTTACGCGCTGAATGAGTCCGATCAAATTAAGCCGCCTTGCATTAAAAATTAATCAGGTTGTAAAACGCTCGCTTTACAACGCTATGTAAGGATCGGACTTAGCGCAAAGTGACACGTGCAAATTTACGCTTTCCCACCTGAACTACGAGTGTACCGGCATCAACTTTCAATGCTTTATCACTAATCACCACGCCATCAATCCGCACCCCGCCTTGCTCCACCATGCGTAAAGCTTCAGAACTGGATGGACACAAATTGGCTTGCTTGAGTAACTGGCCAATACCCATCGGTGCGCCACTAATGCTGACTTCCGGGATATCGTCTGGAATTCCCCCTTTGGCCCGATTGTTGAAATCGGCAAGCGCGTCTTCTGCCGCTTGCTGGCTGTGAAAACGGGCTACGATTTCCTGGGCCAGTGCGACCTTGATATCACGCGGATTCTGACCGCCAGCAACTTGCGCCTTATATCCCGCGATATCGGCCAGCGATTTAAACGACAGCAACTCATAATAACGCCACATCATGACATCCGAAATACTCATGATTTTTGCGAACATGGTGTTGCCGGGTTCTGTAATACCGATGTAATTTCCCTTGGATTTCGACATTTTTTCGATGCCATCCAAGCCTTCCAACAGCGGCATGGTGAGAATACATTGCGGCTCTTGTCCATAATCTTTTTGCAGTTCGCGCCCGACCAGCAGATTGAATTTTTGGTCAGTGCCACCTAATTCGAGATCGGATTCCAACGCAACAGAGTCGTAACCTTGCATCAAAGGGTAAAGCAGCTCGTGCACAGAAATCGGCGTACCAGCCTTATAGCGTTTGGTAAAGTCTTCTCGCTCCAGAATCCGGGCGACTGTGTATTTGGCCGATAACTGAATCATGCCGCGCGCGCCCAACTTATCGGACCACTCCGAGTTGTAGCGAATTTCGGTGCGCTCTCCGTCCAGCACCAGGCTGGCCTGGGCAAAATAACTCTTGGCGTTTTCTTCGATCTGTTCACGTGTCAATGGCGGACGCGTGATGTTGCGCCCTGATGGGTCACCGATCATCGAGGTAAAATCACCAATCAGGAAGATGACCTGATGACCCAGATCCTGCAACTGACGCATCTTGTTGAGAACGACGGTGTGACCAAGATGTAAATCCGGCGCGGTGGGATCGAGTCCGAGTTTAATCCGAAGAGGCTTACCCGTTTGCTCCGAGCGCTGCAATTTGCGTGCAAAATCCGCTTCAATCAGCAGCTCCTCCGTACCGCGTTTGGCGATAGCCAATGCTTCCTGTACCTTATCGGAAAGGATCAGTGTTTTGTTTTCGGGTGCTGCGTTCGCAGACAACGCAGGCGTGGTATTTGGGGATAAAGACATAGTTTATTTCTTGTGTGTAGCCTAGTAAGTTCTAAAATTTAGTGCATTAAGCTGGACGGCAAAGTTCAGCGACGAAACTCAATTACAAAGCGTAATAACAAAGCTCAAACAAAGCGAATACGAAGTTGACGCTCACAACGGCGCTCACGTCGGATAAAAGGTCCATGTAATACCTGAAAGAACTCGAAAAGTTAATTATTTGACATTTTTATTACTAGCAAATTGTGATCTGATATAATCCTCGATTCCCTAAAACCCCTGCCATAGTGTCTGTCAACACAAGAACATTAACGAGAATCGGTACAAACGGCAAATTTTAACGTATAGCTCCATGTCCTTTAAAGATAAATTCATGAACATTCGTCCCAGCTTAAAGCTGTTGACCGGTTCATCACGTAAAACCCGCATTGTTTCGGCTTCCGCCTTGTTTCTCGTCGTCTGCGCCTTCGGCGCTGCTGGAGTATCACCGATCACGCCAGAGAGTTCTGATATTCACGTCAGAGCCATCGCAGAAGAACTCAAGCTGCCAAGTCTACAGCAGCAAGTCACTGCGCTAGAATCCCAGGATCACCTCTACGTCGCCGAAGATAAAATGCGTGCGGGCGATACATTAGCCGCACTGATGACCCGACTTGGCATTAACGACGCCGCCGCTGCAAATTTTATTAAATCCGATGCTATCGCTCGCAACATGTTACGCCTCAAGCCGGGCAGCATGGTACAGGCTCAAACCGATACTGAAGGCGATTTACAGTGGATGCGCGCTACCCGTACAGACGGAGATGCGCCTAAAAATCTGATAGTAACGCGCAACGGTGACAAATTTAGTGCCACAGAAGAAACCTCCAACTTAGAAAAACGCATTGAAATGCATTCTGGCGTCATCCGCTCATCACTATTTGCAGCGACCGATGATGCAGAAATTCCCGATACGGTTTCGGCCCAGATCATCGATATGTTCGGCACCAACATTAATTTTTCGTCCGACCTGAAGCGTGGTGATCGGTTTAACGTTGCCTACGAGACTTTTTGGCAAAACGGTCAGTTTGTGCGTGCTGGCCGCATACTCGCAGGCGAATTCGTCAACGGCGGGAAAACTTTTCAGGCAGTCTGGTTTGACGATGCCAAGAGCACGCAAGGCGGTGGCTATTATGGCTTTGACGGCTCGTCACTGAAGCAAGCATTTTTAAAATCTCCATTGGCGTTCACTCGTATTTCTTCAGGATTTTCCATGCGTACGCACCCGATTTTGGGTGGCTGGAAAATGCATAGCGGCGTCGATTTTGCGGCCCCAACCGGAACGCCTATCCATGCAGCAAGTGATGGCGTAGTTGATTTCGTCGGTGTGCAAAATGGCTACGGTAATGTGGTAATCCTTAAACATGCTGGCAATATTTCCACCGTTTATGCGCACATGAGCCGCTTCGCAACAGGTTTCCGCCGTGGCAGCAAAATCAGTCAAGGCGACGTCGTCGGCTTTGTTGGTATGACTGGATGGGCTACCGGACCACATTTGCATTACGAATACCGTGTCGCCGATAAACCACTCGATCCGATGACCGTCGTTGCGCCAACGATGCAAGCGCTCGCTGGTCCGAAGCTTCAACGTTTTCGCGCTGTAGCAAACGATATGTCACATCGCTTCGACCTGCTACAGCCAGATACGAAGACCGCACTCAATAAAATTGCCCCAATAGCGGCTAAATCCTGACGGTTGCAATAGTTTATTAAGCCTTCCGGCAACTCAAAAAGCCCGTTGATGGATCAGTCCTTGTAAAATCAGGTGATCCAACAACGGGTTTTTTATGACTACGCACAACGCGAATACCACTTTATTCATTGGTCTGATGTCGGGCACTAGCCTGGATGGCATCGACGGTGTCATGGCGTCATTCCCGAACGATGTCGTCAACCAACATCGGGCAACAACGCTGGCGTCAGCCTATGTGCCTTTTTCTGCGGCGTTACGCAGGGAGTTAATGACGTTGCAACAAGCTGGCGACAATGAAATTGAGCGTGAATCGCTGGTCGCCAATACGTTAGCAACACACTGCGCGGCCTGCGTGGAGCGCCTATTGATCGATGCTGGTCTGCGCGCCGATCAAGTGCGTGCTATTGGTGTGCACGGTCAAACTATCCGCCATCGACCAGAGTTGGGCTTTACCCGCCAAACCAACAATCCCTCACTATTGGCCGAACTTACCGGAATCGACGTGATTGCTGATTTTCGTAGCCGCGATATTGCCGCTGGCGGTCAAGGCGCGCCTTTGGTGCCAGCCTTCCACCAAGCCGTGTTTGCCAATCCTGCGGAAACCCGCGTGGTTGTCAACATTGGTGGCGTGGCGAATATCAGCATCCTGCGCCAACAAACCAAGGAGGGAGGAAACGCTCTCGATATCGGCTTTGACACCGGCCCTGGCAACGTATTAATGGATCTATGGGTAAAGCTGAACCAAGGCAAGGATTACGATGAAAATGGCGCGTGGGCGGCTGGCGGCACTGTGATCCCGTTACTCTTAAAAGCCTGTCTTGACGAGCCTTACTTTGCTCTGCCGCCACCGAAAAGTACCGGCCGCGACCTGTTTCATGAAGCTTGGTTAGCAGCAAAACTATCGCTATTCCCACAGTTTTCACCTGCGGATGTACAGGCTACGCTGGCCGCTCTAACCGCCTCAACTATCGCCGACGCAATTGCATTACACGCCCCCGACGTCAGGTTGGTCGTCGTTTGCGGAGGCGGTGCCTATAACCCTTATCTCATGCAGATGTTAGGCCGCGCACTGGGAAAACGTGGTTTAGTGGTCCAGGTAGAATCGACGGAAGCGCTCGGTATTGCACCGAATCACGTGGAAGCGTTAGCGTTCGCTTGGTTAGCCCAACGTTTTGATCTGCGACTACCTGGAAATCTCCCCGCTGTGACTGGTGCGGTCGGACCACGTATTTTGGGAGCACTGTATCCAGCGGGATAACGTACTCCAAACACCAACTGTAGAGTGACTGGGGCACATACAAAAAGACACTTAAGTTAATAACTTAAGTGTCTTTTGATTTCTTGACGACCAAAATGATTGCAAATTGCGCGATCAATCAGCCAGACATTTTCATGTAGCCGTTTTCCACACAATTCAACACTAAAACTAAGCTGAAAAGGACGATCCGCAACCGCAAGTAGTGGTCGCATTTGGATTTTTGATGACGAATTGCGCGCCTTCAAGATCGTCTTTGTAGTCAATTTCAGCACCAACCAAATATTGATAACTCATGGAGTCAATCAATAACTGGACGCCGTTCTTGCTCATGGTAGTGTCATCTTCATTGACGATTTCATCAAATGTGAAACCATATTGGAAGCCGGAGCAACCACCACCTTGCACAAAAACGCGCAATTTTAAATCTGGATTGCCCTCTTCCTCGATTAGTTGCGCCACTTTCGAGGCCGCACTATCAGAAAAAAGAATCGGGGATACAACGTCTTGGATTTCAGCGACAGCATTCATTTCTAGCTCCTGCGGGAACATACAATACGTCATTATAGACTTTTAGCAGCAATCATGCAGATTGTCGCATCGCCACCACTAAAGCCCGTTATTTACACTACTCTTTACGCATACCCGAATCTACTTATACGCTAAGTCACATTTTTTATGCGGCCTCTGTGCCATTCGGTAACTCGGGTATCGATAACGTTTGCGCAATCTGAGGCACTACGCGCGTTTCCAGCAACTTTAACGCTGGTTCAGTCACTTGATCATGCGTCAACTTTCCACTCACCAGTGCGCCGCTGTGCATTTCAAGCACTTTGTAACTTACATCTCCAGTTATGCGGGCTTTTGGCTGTAATTCAAGCAGCTCAGAAGAGTAAACGTTTCCAACTATCTCACCGTTGACCACCAGATGCGCAACCCGTATCTCGCCTTCTACTTTAGCCTTCTCTGAAATCACCAGCATCGAGCTTAAACCCTCTTCGGCCAGAATATTTCCTTTAATGTGCCCATCAATGCGCAGACCACCCTTGAAGTGCACATCGCCATGAATACTTGTCATTGCACCAATCAAACTATCGATTGTGCTTTTTGCTTTACGGTTAAACATGTGATTCCTCTGATGCCAACGGGTAGTAGTATATTTCCCAGAGCTACTATACTGCGCCATATTAACGGAGCGAACAATAGAAACAAGACCACGCTAAATATCTGCGGTTTGCTGAGCAAGAACCCTACCTCTTTGGCGTACTTTTGCTTGCAACGTTTTAACCACCGCGCCATCCGGGAGCGTTAATACACCGTCAACACGCTGATAATATTTGAAGTCGAGCTGAAAGCCCGCTTTCTCCACTGTATTCGTATTTTGCTCCGGAAAGGACAACACGACGCTCTTGCCGCGCACTGTTAAAGTCACAATTATCTGAACGTCGCCAATAAAATCCCGCCCTACTTTGCCACCTTGCATAATCAAAGCGCGGTAACGCAACTGTGTCGGCGACATTAACTGAAGACTCAAGCGCTGGATCGCAATACCATCTCCGCCAGTGGCTGTGGGTAGCAAGCCCTCGAAAAATGCCAAATCCTCTTTCAGTTTGGCATTATTCGCTTCCAGCGTTGCGATCTGCTTACTTAGCTGGACTTGCGTTGCCTGCGCAATATTCGACTGGCTCTCCGATGCATTTACAACGCTGGAAAAACGATCTCGCTCTGCGCTCAGCTCGACAACCTGTGATTTTAGTTCGGACACGGTACGCGTACTCTCGGCAGCGCTCATATGAGCGCCAGCAGATTTTCGACCGGATTCATAGACCCAAAACGTTAGCGCGACCGCTACTCCAATCATCACCACTAAAGAAACAATTTTCAACGGCCATGGAAAATGACTTTTGACACTCATTTTGGGCGCTGAAATCGACATCCGTCGTCGCCATAACGTCTTCTTCATCGCACCAAGACGAAAGATTTCCCGCGCTGATAATCCCCCGCCGTCATGGCATGACAGGAACGTGCATCAAACCGGTCGTCTCTTCCAGACCGAACATCAAATTCATACATTGAACGGCCTGACCAGATGACCCCTTCACCAGATTATCCTGAACCACAAGCACCACGACGGTATCGCCATCATTCGGACGATGCAATGCAATACGCAACATATTCGATCCGCGTGTGGAGCGCGTCTCGGGATGCGCACCAAAAGGCATCACATCAACGAAAGGCTCATCTTTGTAAGTATCTTCAAACAGCGCTTGCAACGCAACGTTATCGATTTTTTGATTCAGACGTGTGTATATCGTGGAGTGCATGCCACGAATCATAGGCACCAGATGCGGTGTGAACAGCAAGCCAACTTTATCTTTCGTTAGCTTGGACAACTGTTCCAGCGTCTCGGGTAAATGTCGATGACCCGATACACCGTAAGCTTTGAAATTGTCACTCGCCTCGGAGAATAACATTGTCACCTCCGCTTTACGACCAGCTCCCGAAACGCCTGATTTACAATCGGCAATGAGATTTGAAGCATCAATTACTCCGGCTTTTAGCAGCGGCGCGAGTCCCAACTGCATAGTCGTTGGATAGCAACCGGGATTGCCGACAATACGCGCCTCTTTAATCGCTGCACGATTCAACTCCGGCAAGCCGTAAACTGCTTCTCTCAGCAAATCAGGGCAGTTGTGCGATAGTTTGTACCATTTTTCAAATACTGCCGTGTCCTGCAACCGGAAATCTGCAGCCAGATCGATGACTTTAACGCCTGCTGCCAGCAACGCCGGCGCTTGCGCCATCGCGACGCCGTGCGGGGTTGCAAAGAATACGACATCGCATGCTTCCAGGTGGGCATTTTCAGGGCTTGAAAAGGACAACGCAATGCGGCCGCGCAAAGACGGATACATGTCAGCAATCGGCGTTCCATCCTCTTTTCGTGAGGTGACCGCCATAAGTTGCACTTGAGGATGGGTTGCTAACAAACGCAGCAACTCGACACCGGTATATCCAGTGCCACCAACAATTCCAACCTTAATCATTTTTTTGTCCTTGCATGAAAACAATACGGCAACATGAGTGCCAACCCGTTATAACATTTGATTGCACATTAATTCCAAATTATCACCCTCTATCTACGCGAGTAGCGCCGAAAGATTGGAATAACGCTGCATTTTAGCAGCCTCGTAGAAACAACTTTCCATAGACCGACATTTACCCTGTGAAATTAGGCAAAATATTAAGCGACAACTTCAAATTGCGCCCGTCGGAGAATTATCTGGCAACTTAATTGGTATATTAACCAGTACTTAGTTGAGATACTAATACGGCCATACCAAGGCCTTTTTTTTGCACTGGATAACCATCTCACGCACACGTTTGCTGCTTTTTTCCGACTGCAAAATATTATGTTGCTTCTACAATCCGATCCACACAAGTAAAAAAAAACCGCCGGGCGTAAGCCAGGCGGTTTTTCTTGATTCCAGAAGCAAATATTAACGCTTCGAGAATTGTTTTGCCCGACGTGCTTTGCGCAGACCGACTTTTTTACGCTCAACTTCACGTGCATCACGTGTTACGAAGCCAGCTTTTGACAGTTCTGGTTTCAAAGTTGCGTCGTAGTCGATCAATGCACGAGTGATGCCGTGGCGCACCGCGCCAGCTTGACCAGACTCGCCGCCACCGCTGACATTGACTTTGATGTCGAAAGTTTCGACATTGTTAGTCAGGACCAATGGTTGACGAATAACCATCAAACCGGTTTCGCGCGAAAAATACTCATTCGCTGGCTTGCCGTTGACGATGATTTGACCTGAGCCGGACTTGATGAAGACGCGCGCAACTGCACTCTTGCGACGGCCGGTTCCGTAATTATAGTTACCGATCATGTCGATTCCTTAGAGTTCAAGTACTAGTGGTTGCTGCGCAGCGTGCGGATGGGAACCATCTGCGTACACTTTCAGCTTCTTGATCATGGCGTAGCCAAGCGGGCCTTTAGGCAACATGCCCTTGACCGCTTTTTCTAGCGCACGACCTGGAAAACGCTGTTGCATTTTCTGGAAATTGGTTTCGTAGATACCGCCTGGGTAACCGGAGTGACGGAAATACGTCTTGTCGGTTGCTTTTGCGCCAGTTACACGCAATTTGCCAGCGTTGATAACGACGATGAAATCGCCAGTGTCGACGTGCGGAGTAAATTCAGGTTTGTGTTTGCCGCGCAATCGGAGTGCCACTTCGCTGGCAACACGTCCGAGGACTTTGTCCGTCGCGTCAACCACGTACCAATTACGCTGGACTTCATGTCCTTTAGCGGAAAAAGTTTTCATGTTGACTTCCTAACTAGTTTAATTTGCTCAAATGGTGGTTCCGGCACTATCAACCGCACCGCAATATTGGTGCTGTTGTGTTGCTTTTAACGCCAGACTCTGCCTTGTAATCTTTTCCTGAGCAAACGGAAAAGTCGTAAATTATAACGTTTTCAAGGACTTGGCGTCAAATTCATTGATGTAACTACCGAGTTTTCCCAAGCAGCGCACGAAACTGTTGTAATTTTGGCCGCTGCAAGCGGCTTGTAGGGAGGCGAAGTACATTTATACAGCTAGCAAAAAAAAACCCGAAACAGCTTTTTCGGGTTTGAATCCACACTACGAGGAGAGTGGAGGAGACATTGTTGGTCGCCAGCTTCGAAAGCAACAACCAATCAATCCATACTAGCAGACGAAATTGTGCAGCGCAAGAACAAAACTACAAATTAAATTTGTACTCAAATTTGCAAGTTTTATCTATAGATAACCCATCCGCATAGTTCATATTGCTCATTTTTTGACTAACCATATACGTTTCTCTAAAGATAAAATGATGCGACGCAACATTTTATCTTTTTTGCTTGTTTTATTACCGCGCAGGCCAGATCAATGCGCTCATCGTCAAACCACAAACAACAAGAGCAGTTAAACTAGCGCCATCTTTTACATATTCAGCGAGAACATATGGAATGCACAGTACGCTGGACAGGCTTGTCCGGCATGACGTTTTTGGCTGAGACAGGCTCAGGTCACGCAGTAACGATGGACGGCGCACCCGATGGCGGCGGTCGTAACCTGGCACCGCGCCCGATGGAACTAGTATTGGCCGGGACTGGCGGCTGCACCGCCTACGATGTCGTACTCATCCTGCGGAAAAGCGGGCAAGATATTCGCGGTTGCGAGGTCAAGATGACGTCCGAAAGGGCCGAAAAAGACCCTAAAGTATTTACCAAGATTAATTTCCATTTCACCGTACGTGGCCGTAACCTGAAACCAAACGTCGTGGAACGTGCTATTAAGTTGTCGCATGAAAAATATTGCTCAGCATCGATCATGCTGGAAAAGATGGCGGAAATGACACACTCTTATGAGATCGTCGACGATTTGGCAGAGCTTCCGCCAACCAGTTAAGCGAGAAATCGGGCGGGAAGACCAGCAAGGTTCAACTCAACTAATGAATGGCAAAGTAAGGCAAAAGGTGCGGCGTTCCGGTAAAAGTGTCGTCATACCTCACTCTCCCGCCGAACTGAACAAGTCCGTCTACCCACAACATCTGCGCTAAATATAATAAGCAATGCTCGTCATGACCTTCGACATGACCTGCATTGCCTTTTTCGCAGGCAACGGAAGATCCGTCCCTCCCAAGGCTTTAGCAGCGGCTCCATGCGACATTTCGTCCTCCCGCATTTTGATCACGATTGCACGCGATTTTGCATCTTGTTCTGGCAATTCAGTCAGATGACTGGTCAGATGTGCCTCAACCTGGCGCTCTGTTTCAGCAACAAACCCAAGACTGCGTGCATCTCCCAATCGCGCAGCGACGGTTCCCAGAGCGTATGCGCCGACATACCAGAGCGGGTTCAGCAAACTGATATGCGAACCTAGTTCACGCAAACGCTCTGCTGTCCAGGCCAAATGATCTTCTTCTTCGCGCCCAGCTTCTGCAAATTGTTGTTTGACGGTTTGCGCTTGTGCAAATCGACCTTGTGCGTCATACAGCGCTTGCGCGCAGACTTCACCGACATGATTAACGCGCATCAAACCGGCGCTGTGACGCTGCTGATCGGCGTCCAATACAACGTCAACTACTTGCGATGCGGGGTTAGGA
The DNA here is from genome assembly GCF_035018905.1 of Glaciimonas sp. Gout2. Classification (NCBI taxonomy): domain Bacteria; kingdom Pseudomonadati; phylum Pseudomonadota; class Betaproteobacteria; order Burkholderiales; family Oxalobacteraceae; genus Glaciimonas; species Glaciimonas sp. Gout2. The sequence continues at coordinate 515,198 of NZ_JASJXA010000001.1, forward strand.
CGCGATGCTGATGCAATGCCACCCATCACCCGCAAGGCACGATCGAAATCAACAATCACTTTGTCTAAGAATTGCATAATTATTGCGCACTCATCGAATGTAATGACCTGATTTTATCAGGCGGCGCAGTGATTTCCTACAACACCTGCCTGCGTTTTGGTCGAAACACGGCGACATCATCATAAAACGCTTGATCCTGATTGGCGCACCAGTCCGGTACTCCAAGCACCGGCAATGGCGTGAGTTGGCCAATGGTCATCCCGTGCGCCACTAAATGTGCTGCGATACGTTGATCAATCCAGCTTCTTCTCGCGTTAATGTCTTGCGAAAAAAAACTATCGGGCGCGACCAATATGAACGTGTGCGCAGTAATGGCTTTATAGGGATTGACCAGTTTTTCCACTAACGCATGCCCGAACAGCCACACCTGCGCATCGGCGGCACTAAAGGTCGGGCGTTGTGAAACGAAAGCCTCGGACCAATGGTGCTCTCTCAGCGCCGCAACCAATATGCCACCGACGGGACCTTCGCGCACCACCAGAAAGGCAGCATTCTCATCAAAAATAGTCGCCGCGTCGCGCGCTGCGCCACGTAGTTTACCGCTGCCCGATAACGTACCAGCCTTGGACAATTCAGTTGCTTGCAGCGCATTCAGACGCGCTTTGCTCAGCGGGAACGATAGCCATATCAATGCATTAAAAAAATCATGCAAATTTTCACGCGTCGGTACGCTGCCTGTCTCGCCAATGAAGGCTTCATAGGCAGTGGCAGAAGGTAAAGCCGCTTGCGGCACAAAAACAATCGGGAAGCCGCGATGATTGCGTACATCGCGCTCGCCCGCAATGGTGTTAATCGCCAAACGCCAGTCGTGGATGCCGATTAGCGCACCGCACGCACGCAGTGGTGCGAGCCAAGGCTGTCGCCAGTCGATGACATCAAGGAAGTGTTCTGCTGAGGATAAGGGCGTGGTGGGCATTTTGCCCACATTTTACAGGGCGCTGCGCCACGCATTCAACTGTTTACATATCAACCGTTTATGAATGGCGTCGCCGATCGCTGTTTTTGTCGTTGATCAGGCTGCCTGTTCCGTGGAGCGGACTTGCTTGCGATATAAGAACTCCAACACAGTGGTTCTGTATTCTGCATATAACGCATCCTGAGCGAGTATCACTCTGTCACGCGGGCGCGGCAAGCGTACATCGACAATTTCACCGATGGTTGCTGCAGGTCCATTGGTCATCATGACGATCCGATCAGAAAGCAATACAGCCTCATCAACGTCATGCGTCACCATCACCACCGTCGACTCAGTTTTCGCAACGATTTTCAGCAACTCATCTTGGAGGTGGGCGCGCGTCAATGCATCCAAGGCACCGAACGGCTCATCCATCAGCAACACTTTGGGTTCCATTGCCAAGGCCCGAGCGATGCCGACTCGCTGCTTCATACCACCCGAAATTTCATTCGGACGTTTTTGCGCCGACGTCGCCAAACCGACTAGCGCCAATGCTGCGTTAGTGCGATCTTTCAGTCTGGCCTTATTTTCAGTTGCAGAAAATACCCGCTCAACGCCGAGAAATACATTTTCGTAACAACTCAGCCATGGCAACAAAGAATGATTTTGAAACACGACAGCGCGCTCAGGCGATGGTCCGGCAATTTCACGATTTGCACATAATAAAACACCAGTGCTCGGCTGCAACAGGCCAGCAATGAGATTAAGCAAAGTTGACTTGCCACATCCTGAGTGGCCAATCAGTGTGACGAACTCACCTTTTTGCACTGTCAGATTAATTTCACGTAACGCGTGGAAGTCACCTTTGCGCGTGTGAAACACCATTTCGGCCTGATGAATATTAATAAATTTTTCGTCACGGAGTGCCATTTTTTTCCCCTTGTTTCGATGTTTTGTGTCGATGCTTTGCAGTTATCTATATGCAGTATTTAAACCACATAGTTATTACTGTCTATTGATAACCCGGAGCAGAACTCGAAGGATCGGCTACCGCTGCAATTCATCAGCCAATCCTTCGAGTCTATACATCCAATCAGGTACTGACTTCCTCGTAAGTAAACGCCTTCGCCAGCGCCACCAGAAGCTGTTCCAACAGGAGCCCAACCACGCCGATCACGACAATCGCAATGATGATATGAGGAACGTTTAAATTATTCCATTCATCCCACACCCAGAATCCGATACCGACTCCACCAGTCAACATTTCGGCGGCGACAATCACTAACCACGCCGTCCCTATCGCTAGCCGCACACCCGTCAGCATGTACGGCAAAACCGAGGGGAAAAGTATCTTGGTGACGATCTTCCATTCGGATAAATTTAGTACGCGCGCGACGTTCATATAATCCTGCGGCACACGTTGAACGCCCACTGCGGTGTTGATCACCATCGGCCAGATTGAGCAAATGAAAATCGACCAGATGGCGGCCGGATTGGCTGACTTGAAAACCAGTAAACCAATCGGTAACCAGGCCAAAGGAGAAACCGGTTTCAGCAAGCTGATAATCGGTCCGAACATACTGGACATAAACTTAAAACGCCCAATGATGAAACCCAGTGGAATCCCGACCAAAGCGGCCAGACCGAATCCAATTCCCACGCGCTGTAAAGACGCCAGAATATTCCAGCCGATCCCCTGATCATTGGGACTCGTGCGATAAAACGGATCAGAAAATAATTTTATCGCCTCCTTCAACGTCACCATCGGCGTAGGAAACTGGCTATTATTGATCGCGATCAATTGCCATACCAGAATCATAAATGCCAGGCCAAATAACGGTGCAAGGACCGCCGTTAGACCCGGACTCATGGTAGAGCGGCGGCGCATCGTTCTGGCCGATAACTTCATGATCTCAGGTTCGGTTTCTGCCATCGTTGCTGCTGGATGCGCCGCATCCAGCATCGTAGAGTTGCCCACTTCCACTTTTTCAACTGCCGAGGCGTTGCCATTGACACACGTGGCGGAATTTGCGATTGTGTTCATTGTCACTCCTGAATTAATCGATGCTCTGGATCCGATGCATTCAGTCTCCAGTTCAGCCATGCATATGTGTATGAGGAAATGGGCCATTCACATAGCCCATGCCGCTTAGCGACGCTTCTGCTTAGGCTCTGATCTTGAACGAAGCCGCATAGGCTTTAGGATCTTTTCCATCCCATACAACGCCATCCATCAACTTTGAACTGCGCATGACATCCTTTGGCACACTCGTTTTTGTCATCGTTGCAGCCTCTTTGTAGAGGTCGATCTGGCTCACCGATTTAGCAACGGCCAAATAGTCGGGATCGCTCTTCAACAAACCCCAGCGGCGATGCTGCGTCATGAACCACATGCCATCCGACAGATACGGGAAATTAACCAAACCGCCGTTGTAGAATTTCATGTAATTAGGATCGTCCCAAGTCTTACCAAGGCCGTTCTGATAGCGCCCCATAATGCGCTGATCGATCACATCTTTGCTGGTATTAACATACGATTTATCGGCAATCGTTTCTGCCATTTTGTTCTTGTTTGCCAGCGATTCATCAATCCATTTGCTGGCATCTAATACGGCCGCAATCAGCGCGCGACAAGTGTTCGGATTTTTCGTCACGAATTCGGCGGTAGTACCTAATACTTTTTCCGGATGATCTTTCCAGATTTCCTGCGTAGTGATGGCGGTGATACCGACGCCATCAACAATCGCACGATGCCCCCAAGGCTCGCCAACGCAAAAGCCATCCATATTTCCCACCCGCATATTGGCCACCATTTGCGGCGGCGGGACCGTGATGACCTTTGCATCTTTCATCGGGTTGATCCCGTTCGCCGCCATCCAGTAATACAGCCACATGGCGTGCGTCCCGGTCGGAAATGTCTGGGCGAAGGTATATTCACGTTTGTCGGTAGCCATCAATTTTGCGAGCGATGGTCCATCTACAGCGCCTTTGTCGGCCAGCTTTTTAGACAAGGTAATGGCTTGACCATTGTTATTGAGGCCCATCAACACAGCCATATCCTTTTTCTGTCCGCCGATCCCCATTTGGACGCCGTAAATCAAACCTGAAAGCACGTGTGCGGCGTCCAGCTCTCCATTGGAGAGCTTGTCGCGCACGCCAGCCCATGAGGCTTCTTTACTCAGAACAATTTTGATACCGTATTTTTTATCGAAACCAAGCACCGATGCCATGACAACAGAGGCGCAATCCGTCAGTGGAATAAAGCCGATCTTGACCTCAGTTTTTTCCGGCTTATCTGAGCCGGCTGCCCAAACGCCGCTACTAGCTAATCCCAACATACTGGCTCCTGCGGCAATCGTCGCTGTTTGAATGAGTTGACGGCGCTTAACATTTTCTAACCTAGCTGGAGCGCTCTCAGGCACTGCGACTTTTGATTCCATTGCTGTAGCTCCACTTTGTTTTGGCAACAAAAAAGGCATCGTCCCACAATGAGCAAATCATTGCGGGAAGACACCTTTGTCTTAGTTGGACAGACCGCCGTTGGCCATATCCAGAAGCGCCAGCATTGGCGCGTAATCTACTATACGCAAACAACGTGCCAGCATTCCTTGCAGCAACTCATCGCATTTGGTCCGAAAATATGCACTGCGTGTGTGCGCCGCACCAAATGTGTTAGCTTTTATTGGTGCAGAACATAAGGGAAAATGTAAAGAGCTGAGTAAGAACTAGGGAGAAATTGGACGGATTAACAAGGAATCCAGGGATTCCGTTCGCGATGAACGTTACCCCAACAAATCATTGGCGTCGATAATCCGTTGCGCCACTTCAGACAACTTCAAATTTTTATCCATGGCCAGGCGCCGTAATTTTTTATAAGCATCCTGCTCACTGAGTTGTTGACGCTCCATCAACAAACCTTTGGCCCGATCAATTACCTTCCGATCAGCCAATTTTGTTTTAGTGTCCGATAGCTCAGTTAAAAGCTTCTGCTCTTGATTGAAGCGCAGCATCGCCACCTCCAGCACAGGCTTAATGCGAGCGGTCTGTAACCCTGCCACGATGTATGCAGAAACTCCAGCGGCCATAGCGGCCTCCATGCTGGATTTCTTTTCATCTTCGGTGAACAAAACAATCGCCCTACGTGCATCGCGGGTCGCAATGACGACATGTTCCAGGACATCTCGAGCGTCGGATTCAGCGTCTATGATGATCATGTCCGGTTGCATTTGCGCAATACGTTCCGGCAAGTAAAGGTCGGCTGGCAACGAGGCAATGATGTTGTAGCCAGCCTCCAGCAATCCAATACGCAGGGCGTGGCTACGTTCCGCCTGCGCGATGAACGCAGGATCGTTGTCGCCCTCTATGGCAACTGGATTGACAACCACGATACGAAGGTTATGCATGCTACAAAGCCCGTGAAACATCATTTATTCGAAGCTGCATCCTAACAGACGCATTAGTAGGTAGTATAACAACCCATCAAGACGCCATAGTCATGCGTTTACATGCAAAAATCGCACCAGCCAGTGCGATTTTCGGTAGACACATGTTGCCTCAAACGGTTTCCTCAGTTAACTAACTAACCTGTTGCCAGCTCATTAACTCCCCGCCATTCAACGGCACTACCGTCGCGTCTCCCATCGGCAGTTCGGCTGGAATGGTCCAGGACTGACGTTTTAGCGTCACGAACCCTTGGTTACGTGGCAGGTTATAGAACGCAGGCCCATTGAAACTGGCAAAAGCTTCTAATTTATCCAGCGCGCCGACCTGATCAAAAGCTTGTGCATAAAGCTCCAAAGCATGTAATGCAGTGTAGCAACCCGCGCAACCACACGCCTGCTCTTTAAGACCTTTTGCATGCGGCGCAGAATCAGTACCCAGGAAAAAACGATCGCTTCCGGACGTCACCGCTTGCATCAACGCCAAACGGTGCGTCTCCCGCTTCAAAATAGGCAGACAATAATAATGCGGACGAATCCCGCCTTTAAAAATCTCGTTACGGTTGTATAGCAAGTGATGCGCCGTCACTGTCGCCGCGATCGGCCCGTCGGCGCTAGCAACATATTCGGCTGCGTCTTTAGTAGTGATGTGCTCAAAAACCACCTTTAATTCCGGCATATCGCGACGCAATGGCTGCATTACACGATCAATGAAGGCAGCTTCACGGTCAAAAATATCGACGGTTGGATCAGTCACTTCGCCATGCACCAAAAACGGCATGCCAAGTTCTTGCATGACTTCCAGCGTCTTGTAACACTTAGCGAGATCCGACACACCGGCGTCGGAGTTGGTGGTGGCGCCAGCGGGATACAATTTCACGGCATGCACAAAGCCACTCTCTTTGGCGCGACGAATTTCATCCGGTGGCGTGTTGTTGGTCAGGTAAAGCGTCATCAGCGGCTCGAACGACACACCTTCCGGTACGACCGCCAAAATACGCTCCCGGTATGCCGCTGCTTGCGCGACAGAGGTGACGGGCGGCTTCAAATTTGGCATCACAATCGCACGGGCAAACTGGCGTGCCGTATCCGGCAATACGCTTGCCAACACAATACCATCGCGTAAATGCAAATGCCAGTCATCTGGCCGGGTGATGGTCAAGCTATCAGTCATCTTCATTCTCTTCTGCAAAAAGTTGCTCCAGCATGCCAGCCGGATTATTCAGGAAATGGCGGGTAGTCGTGTAATGCTCAGTATCTTCATAGCGCGTTTCTGTCAGACCGCTCTGATCCAGCAAATAAATTCTAGCGTTTGGATACGCTAGCAAAATAGGGGAATGCGTCGCGATAATGAACTGACAGTTAGCTTGCGCCAGCCGATGAATGATGGCCAGCGCTGCTAGCTGTCGATTAGGTGAAAGCGCCGACTCTGGCTCATCCAGCATATAAAAGCCATTGGGCCGAAATTTGTTTTGCAATAACGCTAAAAAAGCTTCACCGTGCGATTGTTTGTGCAACGATCTGACGCCGTAAGACGGACCAATTAATCCGCCAAGGCCGGGCTCTGCATCCAACTCTTCAATGTTAGAGGCGACGTTAAAGAAACTTTCGGCACGCAAAAAATAGCCCGTTTTCGGACGCTTGAAACTTTTAACTGTTCTTAAATAAGTGTGTAAATCTGAATGCGCGTTAGCCGTCGAAAAGCCGGTATTTTGATTGCCGCCTTCAGCGTTAAATCCCCATGCCACCGCCATCGCTTCCAATAGCGTTGATTTTCCAGCGCCGTTTTCGCCGACCAAAAATGTCACATCCGCATGAAAGTCCAACTTTTCTAACTCTCGGACAGCGGGAATACAAAAAGGATAGGCATCAAAGTCGATTTCTTTGACCGGGTCGATTTTTAAAGCACGGAGATAGGGTTTAGCGGCAAGCATGGCATCGTCGTTAGGGGAATGTGAGTATTTTACAGCAGCGACACCGATGAGCGACTTATCCACCACCATTCCAAGCGAATCTAAGCCGCACTTCGTCGTCCCACTTAGGGAGAAAAGTCCCTTTTGATATAAAAGACGAATGATTCCAGTCTTCATACATTCACTATTCGCTATTCGCTTTTCATTGCTCCTTATTCTCAGGTCAACGTGATATTTCCATTGCCCGCATGAAAAAGCCGCTTCAGCTTTAACCTGACGCGGCTTTTATTAACGTTACCTTAGTGGCAATTACTATTTGTACAAATATCGCTGCATTGAGTAGTAAGCGCTCAACAACGTTGTGTGACTGCTTAACAAGCACTTCACAAGCATCTGATGAGCACTCGCTTTTTGCTTAATGGATAATTTTCGCCAAAAAGTCACGCGCACGATCAGAGCGAGGTGCACCAAAAAACTCTTCTTTTTTGCAGTCTTCCACAATCAGGCCCTGATCCATGAAAATGACGCGGTTCGCAACTTTCTTGGCGAAACCCATTTCATGCGTCACAACCATCATGGTCATGCCTTCTTGCGCCAGACCAACCATCACGTCGAGCACTTCGTTAATCATTTCAGGATCCAGTGCTGAAGTCGGCTCATCGAATAACATCGCAATCGGATCCATCGACAACGCGCGGGCGATGGCGACACGTTGCTGCTGACCACCTGACAACTGGCCCGGAAATTTATCTTTTTGCGCGCTCAAACCTACGCGGTCGAGATATTTCAAACCCTTTTCAGTCGCTTCACTAACGCTGCGACCCAACACCTTGATTTGACCGATTGTCAGATTTTCTCGAATCGACAGATGTGGAAAAAGTTCGAAGTTTTGAAACACCATGCCAATACGTGCGCGCAGTTTTGACAAATTTGTTTTTGGATTTCCCACCGAAATACCATCTACGGTGATGTCACCCTTTTGAAAAGGCTCAAGACCGTTAACAGTTTTGATGAGGGTCGACTTACCGGAACCGGAAGGACCGCAAACGACAACAACATCGCCCTTGGCAACGCTGGTGGTGCAATCGGTCAGTACTTGAAACTGACCGTACCATTTACTGACGTTATTAAGTTTAATCATGAAGTTTTCTCCAAATTGCTGAATACAGTTTTGCAAGTGTTCTCTATTGCCGCGCTACGAAGCAACGACAACGGATGCACGTTATCGAATAATCGCAACTTTTTCCTGCAGTTTCTTTACCAGCGTAGATAAGCCAAAACTCATCACGAAATAAACTACTGCCACGAACAGATACATTTCCACCAGACGGCCATCACGCTGGGCAATCTTTGACGCCACGGTGACAAACTCGGGCACTGATCCCAATACATACACCAATGAAACATCCTGGAATAATACGATCGTTTGCGTGAACAGGATCGGAATCATGTTGCGGAAAGCCTGGGGCAAAACAACGTTGCCCATCATCTGCCAATAGTTCATACCCAGTGCATAACCTGCTGACACCTGACCGCGTGGAATCGACTGTATACCGGATCGCATGATTTCGCAGTAATACGCCGCTTCGAATAAGATGAAGGTCACGAGTGCGGATGAAAATGCGTCGACTTGAATCGGTTGTGAAGCGCCGGTAATCCAGGCGCCAATGAACGGCATCAGGAAGTAGAACCAGAAAATCACCAGCACCAAAGGCACAGAACGAATCAGGTTAACGTAGCTGGTTGCAATGAACGAGATCGTTTTGCTGTGCGATAAACGCATCATCGCCAAAATAGTACCGAAGAAAATACCGCCAATCATCGCCGAAATGGTCAGCATCAACGTAAATTTCATACCAGTCGTAAAGAGATATACCCACGACCGTTCGATCACATTAAAGTCAAAATTCGCAAACATGATCAATGACCTCCCGTGCTAGCGCTGCCGGAGGTAATAAAACCCGGTACCGCTGTTTTTTTCTCCAAAAACCGCGCTAACAACAACGCTAAGCTAGAGATGATGATGTAGATGACCGTTGCACCAGTCAGCGATTCAAAAGTCTGAAAAGTGAATTCGCGCATCGAATAGGTGGCGGCAGTCAGCTCAACCAGACCAATAGTCAATGCCACCGAACTGTTCTTGATGATCGCGGCAAATTCATTGGTAAGCGCTGGTACGATAATTCGGAAAGCCATTGGCAACAGCACAAACCGATAAGTTTGTGGAAGTGTCAATCCAAGTGCTGTGCCAGCGAGCTTTTGGCCGCGTGGCAATGCATGAATCCCTGCAGAAACTTGTACGGCGACGCGGGACGAAGTAAAAAATCCCAGCGCGAGAAACGCGGTGATGAACGATGCATTCGGCAAACTTTTAAGCCAATTGCCGAGTCCGGCCGGAACCAGTTCGGGCATCACGTAATACCACAGGAACATTTGTACCAGCAATGGAATATTACGGAATAATTCAACATAACCATTGGCTATGCGCACGGCCCATTTATTCGGCATCGTGCGGATCGTACCGACGACAGTACCAATCACAAGCGCCATAATCCACGCCAAAGCGGACAGCGCTAGCGTCCATTTCAGCCCTGCCAGCAACGTTTCCATATAGGTGCTGACACCATCGGGAGACATTTGCCAGAAAATGTTCCAATTCCAGTTGTAATGCATATTGAGTCCCTCTATTACACTAGTAGTCAGTCCAGCCAAATTTGACGGTTATAAATGGCGTCTTTTTTCGGCCGCTTAGTTGTTCGTCATTGCATAGCTAGCTATGCCGCTACTCTCTTTCGCCTTATCAGACGAAAAAATCTATCCACTTCCATACCGTTAATTCAGCTCGACTGACTGCTAGTGATTATTACCAATGACAGTGCTGGGACTAAAAAAAATTTGTGCATCACAGCAACTTTTACATCGGAAATAAAACGGGAGGCTTTCGCCCCCCTTTATGTTTAAGATGCCCGCATCTTATTTTTTCTTGGAAGATTCTTTTTGCGCTTCCGGTACTGCAGCATAAGTCGCTGGATCACCCGAATCTGTTGGTTTGGCAAACGCCGCCTTCAGCTCTGGGCTCATCGGGATATTTAGCGTGATTCCCTTTGGTGGAATCGCCGCCAAGAACCACTTCGCGTAGATCTTGTTGATTTCGCCTGATTTATACACGTTGGTCAACGCTGTATCGACTGCCTTTTTGAATGGCAAATCGCCTGAACGCTCAATGATGCCGTATGGCTCAACTGACAATGCTTCAGTCGTGATCGAATAGTCTTTTGGCGCCTTTGAACTAGCAGCTAACGATGACAACAAAATATCATCCATTGCGAAGGCAACCGCCCGACCTGTCTCGACCATCAGGAAAGCTTCGGCATGATCTTTAGCCGCCAAAATATTCATACCCAATTTGCGCTCACCATTCAATTCGGTGATTTGCTTCAGGTTAGAAGTTCCGGAAGTCGACACGATCGTCTTGCCCTTCAAATCATCAAGTTTAGTGATGTTAGAGGTTTTTTTAGCCAACAAACGATTTGCTGTGACAAACATTGTTGGCGCAAAGGATACAACCTTCTGACGTTCCAGATTGTTGGTAGCGGAGTCGCAGGACAAATCAATTGCGCCATTTGAGATCAACGGAATACGTGTCGCGGAAGTGACGGGTACCATCTTGACATTTAGCGCAGTCATACCCAGTTGTTTTTGAATGGCAGTGGCTGCCTTCATACACAAATCGATTGAATAACCCTGATACGACTGCTTATCGTCAAGGTATGAAAATGGAATTGAGGAATCGCGAACACCCAGCGTAATGGTGCCAGTATCCTTGATTTTTTTAAGCGTACCGGTCAGTTCTTGAGCTTGGGCTGCGCCAGCAATCACACCAATACTGATTAACGCAACGATTAACTTTGATACCTTCATAACGACTCCCCGGAAAATAATTGTTTAGTTTAACAAAATCAACACCGCAGCAGAAAAACTTTATCTGCCCTGCTACCAACGCGATATAAAAAATAAGTCTTTTACTTATTTCGACTACTACGCTGTCCTGCTTTCGCACTATTGTTAACGGCAGTGAACTGACATTTTACAAAAAATATCATCGCTAATCGAGATTAATTGCCAACCTGATCCGATGGAAAACGTAGCGACTCTTTAAGCAAATAACCCATCGGCATATTCAGATTTATATTATTTTTTGCAGTTATCGGATTAAGAAACCATTTTTGATAGAGTTTATTTAAGTCGCCATCCTGAATCAACCGCGCCATTTCAAGATCAACTAATGCTTTAAAAGCAGGATCATCTTTGGGTAACATAATCGCGTAAGGCTCGGTACTCAGCGCATCGCCAACCACTTGGTAAGCAGCTGGATTTTTTGATGCCGCGCGCAAGCCATACAGCAGCACATCATCCATCACAAATGCATCAACCTTTTTGTCCTCAACCATACGAAATGAATCATCGTGCTCGCGCCCTTCCAATAAAACGATATTAAGTGACCGTACCTGACCGCGATCACTTAAGGTTTTCACACTCGTCGTTCCCTTAGTCGAGGCAACCTTCTTGTTGCGCAAATCCGGCCAGTTTTTTATACCGGAATCAGTATTCACAACCATTCGTACCCCAGCGATAAAATGCGCAATCGTGAATGCGACATGCTGACGTCTCTCTGGCGTATTCGTTGTTGACCCACACTCAAGGTCTGCTTTGCCGGACTCGATTGTCGAGATACGTAACGCCGATGTCACCGGGACATAAGCGATTGTTAATTGTGATAATTTTAATTTTTGCTTAACCGCTTCCGCGATTTTCAAACATATATCGATGGAATAACCAATTGGCTGCTTATTCTGATCAAGAAAAGAAAATGGTAATGAGGCATCACGATAGGCGATCGTAATCGTTTTGGTGTCACGAATCTTGTCTAATATGTCAGCATGTGCGCTGATGGACGCCGTGCTGATGAGAAATCCGCTGAGCATCAATGCTAAATACTTTATAGGACCCGACCCGACAATGCGATCTTTTTGTATAACGCCAGTGTTGGCCTTGCCTTCCATCATAACTACACTTTCCCTTAAAAGATGCGCTAAAACCGCATTCTCGATTGTGACGCAAGATTCAAGCCAGCGGCAACATTCGTCGATGGCGGTGTCCGATTGGTTGTCTAAGTCGGCTAACGGCTTCATCCCAGCCCGATGTGAGTAGCAGACAGTGCCAAAATTCGGCACTATCCAAACTCCAAACCCTTCCGGCATCAATTATCTGTCTGACAACGGCCCAAAATGATGCACGCAAGAAATAGACGACTATAGCGTATCCTTAATCAAGGATACAAGCCACGCATTTCACGCGCTTGCAAAACACGGGTGCACGCCATAATAAATGCCGCTGTTCGTAACGATACTTTCTTCTCCTCTGCCAGTTGCCACACCGAGGTGAAGGCCTCTCGCATGATCCGGGTCAGGCGCAAGTTGATTTCATCTTCCGTCCAAAAGAAGCTGGAAAAATCCTGCACCCATTCAAAATAACTCACGGTCACACCGCCCGCATTGGCGATAACATCCGGTACGATCAATACACCCTTGTCATGCAAAATATCGTCAGCCGCAGGCGTAGTTGGTCCATTTGCACCTTCCAAAATGATCTTGGCACGAATAGTGTGAGCGGTATCAACGTTGATTTGCTGTTCAAGCGCAGCAGGAATCAAAATATCACAATCGGTCGCCCAAAAGAGTGCACGGTCGGCAATCTCTTCACCGCCTTGAAATCCAGCAACGCTGCCGGTTTTAGTGACGTAATCTTGCAATGCCACGACATCCAGACCGCTATCACGCACGATGGTGCTCATATGATCCTGGACAGCGACGACCTTAGCGCCAGCCTCAGAAAACAGGCGTGCGGCGATGCCACCGACGTTACCGAATCCTTGCACCGCAACACGCGCGCCTTTGATATCCAGGCCGCGCTTAGAGGCGGCTTCGCAGCCGACCACGAATACTCCTCGGCCGGTGGCTTCACGCCGTCCCAGACTGCCGCCGAGGGAAATTGGTTTTCCAGTGACGACACCGGAGGCGGTGCTACCCTGATTCATCGAATAGGTGTCCATCATCCACGCCATGATCTGTTCGTTAGTGTTAACGTCCGGGGCGGGAATATCTTTATTGGGACCGATGATGATGTTTATTTCGCTAGTGTAACGGCGCGTCATGCGCTGTAACTCTCCTGGCGAAAGGGTCTTGGGATCGACGCGAATACCGCCTTTTGCGCCACCGTACGGAACGTTGACGGCGGCATTTTTAACAGTCATCCATGCGGATAATGCCATTACTTCCGACAAGGTTACGTCCTGATGAAAACGCACCCCGCCTTTTCCTGGGCCGCGTGAAGTATTGTGCTGTACGCGATAACCTTCGAAGTGGGCAATGGTGCCGTTGTCGCGTTCGATCGGCACATCAACGATCAGAATACGCTTTGGCCGCTTCATGGTTTCGACCCAACGCGCTAACGAGCCCAAATAAGGCGTTACACGATCGATTTGTTCAAGGTAATCGCCCCATGGACCAATGCCATGTGTCGACAAATAAGAAGGAACTTCATGCTGAATAGACATTTTAGAACGCGCTCCGTAGGTTGCAATGAGGTGCAAATAAGGTGAGGTAAGGCGCACAAAACAGCCCTATTAATCTCGCAGCGAATCGTAAAACATTGGGGTGCCTCAATTCCAATGCTTTGTATGCATGCCATTATGCATTTTTTGCATGGATACGATTAAATCGGCCTGATCGACTGTTTTCCGGACCACGTGCTCACTTAAAATGCATCTTGCTACTTTACTTTTTTGGTTTGCTTTTTCTTCGTTTTTCTTGGTTTTTTACTTTGCTTTTTTCTTTGCTTTTACCGTATTGGTCAATTCACTCGTTTTGCGCGCTGGCATCTTCAACTCTTGCTTCTGTAATAAGTAAGACCAAAGCCGCGCCACCACAGGTTTGCCGGGGCGTTGCGCAGTTGGGCGTTCACGATATAAGCGAATTTCCATGGTTGCCTCCCACTCAGTTGCGCCATCGTCCACGCGCGCCAACTGCTTAAGTTTGACTTCCCGCGTCACAGCGGACTCTGGCAGAAAGGCGACCCCATGCCCTTCGAGCGCCATCATTTTTAAGCCTTCCGCCATATCCGTTTCATAGCGCTTATCCAGATGTAGTGGCTTCTTGGCGTCGGCCAAAATCAATTCCACCATTCGTCCGAGATAGGCGTTACTGGTATAGGACAAAAAAGGCAAAGGCGTGTCACTACTACCGGGGAATAAATAATCGGGTACTCCAGTTTTGTTGCATTGGGCATAAGCACGCAGCACTTCACTACCTAACGTGAGCATGTCATAACGACCGGAGTCGAGTTGCACCGGTTGACGCGGATGGTGATAACACAACAACAAATCGCAACCACCATCGACCATTGTCATGACCGCATCGTGGACATTGAGTGCAATTAAACGGGTAGTGAGCGCACCGAAATCCGTCTCAAGCAAGCGAATCCAGCGCGGCATATACGTTAATGACAACGTGTGCGGGACGGCAAAATCAACGGTATTTAATCCGGTCGGGCGCTTGCCGCGCATGAGCGCTCGCGCATTGTTAATCTGCCCGAGCATTTCCATCGCTTGCTCGTAAAAAACTTCGCCGGATGGCGTTAACCGCGTCGGGTACGACGTGCGATCAATCAAATCTGCGCCAAGCCAGGCCTCCAGCGATTGTATTCTGCGCGAAAACGCAGGCTGTGTGACATGACGCAGCTCTGCAGAACGACTGAAACTATGCGTTTCGGCCAACGAAATAAAGTCTTCTAACCATTTGCTTTCCATTCCCCTATCGTAACGCGAAGTCGGTCTTGGAAGGGTCCCTCACCGTGCAAAAAAATATCAAATGCGGGACAAAAATAGTTCAATGCTGACTTTAAGTGCACTAACCGTATCAGATCGGTTAATTTCAATGCTCAGCAAGCCAGTCGATTACGTCGACCAACCCTCTTTGGTTAGCCCCTTTACGACTGAAAATCACACATTCAGCTGAATACAAACGCCATCAGACTTCTGCAAGCGGCATCTGGGGAACAGACGGTGACGATGCTGGCGAAGCCTCTTCAGGATTAGCTTGCTGGCGCGCCCACATTTGTGCGTAAGCGCCATCCGTCGCCAACAATTGACTATGCGTGCCGCGTTCGATGATGCGCCCGTGGTCCAGCACCAGAATTTGCTCGGCATCGGCGATCGTCGACAAACGATGCGCAATCACCAGCGTGGTTCGGTTTTTTGCAATTTCTTTTAATTGCGTCTGGATTGCCTGCTCGGATTTAGAGTCGAGGGCAGAAGTCGCCTCATCAAAAATTAATAGCGCCGGATCTTTTAGCAAGGTACGCGCGATCGCCACACGTTGCTTTTCTCCGCCCGATAATTTTAATCCCCGCTCGCCGACCATGGACGCATAGCCATCTGGAAGCGATTCAATAAAATCATGAATATGCGCCGCTTTCGCCACCGCTATTATTTGTGCTTTGCTGGCACTCGGCATACCGTAAGCAATGTTGTATTCGATAGTGTCATTAAATAACACGGTGTCTTGCGGCACAATGCCGATCGCCTGACGTAAAGACGTTTGCGTAATAGCGCGGATATCTTGCCCATCGATCGTAATTTTCCCCTCGTTGATATCGTAAAAACGAAACAGCAAACGCGATAGCGTCGACTTGCCTGAACCGCTATGCCCGACCACTGCAGTAGTCGTGCCGGCAAGGATCGTAAAGTCGACGTCAAACAGAATTTGGCGATTGCTTTCATAGCTAAAATCGACATGTGAAAAATGGACTTGCGCACCGGTGGTGAATAGCGGCATGGCATCCGGCGCATCGGCAATCTCGCGGTTCTCATCAAGTAGCGAAAACAAGCGCTCCATATCGGCCAGGCTTTGTTTGATTTCACGATAAATAACACCCAAAAAATTGAGCGGAATATATAACTGGATCATGAACGAATTGACCAATACCAAATCACCCAATGTCATCTTACCGTCGATGACCCCTTGGGTTGCGCGCCACAGAATCAACGTCACCGCGATGGCGATGATCAGAGACTGTCCCGTATTGAGCAGCGATAATGAGGTTTGCGATTTCACCGCAGCGGTTTCGTACTCACTCAAGCCATCATCGTAGCGCTTGGCTTCATAGGCCTCGTTGCCAAAATATTTGACGGTTTCATAATTGATTAAAGAGTCGATCGCTTTGGTATTGGCTTTCGAGTCGAGCGCATTCATGGTGCGCCGAAAGTGGGTACGCCATTCAGTCACCACAACGGTGAAAGTAATATAGATAACCAATGCGCCGCCGGTGATAACCGTGAACCAGATATCGTAATGAATAGCCAGATAACTCAGCACCAGCGTGATCTCAACCAGCGTCGGCAAAATACTAAATAAAGTGTACGAAACCAGAGACGATATACCGCGGGTACCACGTTCAATGTCGCGCGTCATACCGCCGGTTTGTCGATTCAAATGAAATCGCAGCGATAGCGCATGTAAATGCCTGAACACTTGCAGCGCAATGGTCCGCACTGCACGTTGCGTGACCCGCGCAAATACAAATTCGCGCAACTCGGTAAATAAGGTTGTGCTCAGTCGCAACGCGCCATATGCTGCCAATATACCCAGCGGCAAAACCAGCATGGCCTGCGGATGCAATGCCGTAATCGTCATGCTATCGACCAGTCGCTTAAGGACCAGTGGAACCCCAACGTTTGCCATTTTTGCACCGACCAAAAATAATAGCGCTAGCGAAACGCGCCATTTATAAGTCCACAAATAGGGTATCAACGTTTTTAACGTGGACCAGTCGCTCCGTTTAGAAGCGGGCGCAGACGCTGGATTGGAGGCATCTGGAGAGGGAGTAGAGTAACGACGCATGGATAGAATCTTGTGGAATAGTTTATGCTGAAGGCCAAGCTACTATTGTAGCCCTTAAGGATTAAAGGATTAAAGGATTAACAACATGACTGAACAAATTAACACGGCCAACGCGGATATATTGCCAGTTGGAAAAATGCCCCAATTGCGCGTGATGCCTATGCCCAGTGACGCCAATGTCTACGGCGACGTCTTTGGCGGCTGGATTATGGCCCAAGTGGATGTCGCTGGCTCTTTACCAGCAACCCGTCGCGCCAACGGTCGCGTGGCAACCATTGCAGTGAATTCGTTTGTTTTTAAAAATCCGGTGTTCGTCGGCGACCTGTTGTCCTTTTACGCGGAAATTGTCAAAGTCGGCAATACTTCGATTACCGTCTATGTAGAAGTCTACGCCGAACGCAACCGTCTGCAAACAGAGATCGTTAAAGTGACCGAAGCTACGTTGACCTACGTTGCCACCGACCTAAATCGTAAACCCAGACAAATCCCACAATTGGATTAACTGCAAGATGTGCGGCTCAGGTTCGCCACGCGCATGTGCCGTTAAGTAAATGCGCCAGAGTAGTCAGCGTGCGGCAATTGTTGGGCGATAGGCATGCAAATGCCATGAAATCAATTCCTCTGACAATTGCCCAACTCACCCGAAATCGCCGCGGCAGCCTTTTTTACAATGGGGATCAGTGCCTGCATTCGCTTGTGCGGCATGTAAGGCAAGGTACTGGACACGCTGATAGCCGCAACGATCATGTGGCTAGCGTCACGAATGGGCGCTGCGACGCAGCGGATTGATGGTTCGTTGTCCTCCAGATCAAAGGAAAAATCTCCTTTTGCGTATTGCTGCATTTGCTCAAGAAAGTCGCCCCAGCTCCCTTTTTTTAATAACTTTAGGCTATCGACGGTATGCACAAAAGACCGTTTCTCGTACAAATCCTTCCATCCTTCCTCATTCAGGCCAAGCATCAAAGCTTTACCGACGCCGGTGGTGGCAATTGGCATGCGATGCCCCACGCGCGAGCGCATTTCCAGACCCTTTTTGCCTGAAATTTTGTCGAGATAAAGAACGTCATCCACATCCCGTACGGCGAGATGAATTGTGTCATTGGTTTGCTCTGCGAGCGATTCCAGATAGGGCCTTGCGACCACGGAAAGTGATACTTCTTCGCGCGCCTGAAACCCCAGCTCAATTAATTTAGGGCCAAGCGCGTAGCCGGTACTCGAGCTAAAGCGCAAATAACGTTCCTGCACCAGACAACTGGCGAGCCGATGCGTCGTGCTGCGGGTAGTGCCCACGGCAGAAGCGATGTCCATCAATTCACGCGCGCCAGCGGCGACTGCATGCACTACAGCCAAGCCGCGCGACAAAGTTTGTGTGCCGGTAGGGTTCAAGCCGTTTTGGGAAACCTCAACTGTCGCCGCTGGCTTAGTCATATTCAACACTTTCTTTTTATAAATCGATATCAAACCAGAATCACCCCACTATTTGGATGCATATTACAGGCAGGAATAATGAATGTCCCGTAGCGCATTTTACACAAAATAGTATTAAAATCCCACATATTGGGACGTAGTTTCATATATTGACAAAATAAATATGAAGGTCTAGAGTGCGATAACCGCTTCAAAGACGCTTTGCGCCACGGTCATCGGCGACGTTGACTTGGGACTTAAATGAAATGCGGGAATTGCCGCATCAAAGAAATGCAAAGGTCACGATTGGCCGACGATCAGACCAGTCAGGCCCCGCTTTAGTGGCTTAGTGGCATCAATAACAGACACCAAACGCCAGGACAATGATGAAGGTAACGTGGAAGATAAACTCATGAATCAAACCCAATTAATTGCCTTGGATTGGGGCACCTCGTCATTACGTGCGTACCGCATCGGTCATCAAGGTGTGGTGCTTGAGCAACGGGCGCTTTCTACGGGAATTATGCATTTGCCGACTGTTACTACCGAAAACCAACAAGCGCTGGGCGACAAAGCTGGCTTCGAACTCGCTTTTCGACAAGCCTGTGGCGATTGGTTAGCGGCAGCACCACCAACACCGATCATCGCTTGCGGCATGATTGGCAGTATGCAAGGCTGGTGTGAAGCGCCTTACTTGCCGATACCGATTGCCATTAATCAGATCGGAAAAACGTTAAAAACTGTACAAACCTCCGATGGATTAGTCGTCCATATTGTGCCGGGCCTGATACAACATTCCACCTTGCCCAACGTTATGCGCGGGGAAGAAACACAAGTCATCGGTGCATTAGCGATAGCAGCCGAACAGCGCGGAAAGCATCAGCATTCAGTAGATGATGTATTGATCGGTCTTCCGGGTACACACTCAAAATGGGTACGCGTACATCAGCATAGTACCGAGCCGACTATCCAGCATTTCGACACCTTCATGACCGGCGAAGTTTACGCCGCGTTGTGTGCGCATACTATTTTGGGACGGACCATGCAAATGGATGCCGCCTTTGACTTCGGCGCTGATACTGAAAAAAATACGGCCAATCATTTGGCTTTTTCGCGTGGCCTTGAAGTGGCGCAGACCGTTGCAGGAAGGGCCGGCGTACTTTCTACGATTTTCAGTACCCGCACATTAGGTTTAACCGATGCGCTGGACGGCAGCGGACAACGCGAATATCTCTCAGGACTATTGATTGGCCATGAGATAGCGGTGTTGCGTGCATCGCTGGAGGAGTTGGTACATCAGCCGCAGCAAATCATCCTGATTGGCGACGCTACGTTGTGCGCGCGTTATAAAACGGCATTAGATATCTATGAAATAAAAGGCGCTACCGTGACAGCAAAAGCGACTGAGCGTGGCTTATGGATGCTGGCGAAACAGGCGGGACTGGTTTCCGCTCACGCAGTGCCAGTCTGATGTCGCCCGCCAGCATGGACACAATATTGCAACAGATATTTATTATATTAAGGACCACCAGATGTTAAAAAATGCGATGAAACAATGCGGCATGATCGCGATTTTACGCGGGGTTCATCCCGGCGAAGTCGCGGCTATTGGCATGGTGCTTTACACCGCAGGATTCCGCGTCATTGAAGTACCATTAAACTCACCCGAGCCGTTTGAAAGTATTCGTCTGTTACGGTCTGCATTGGCCAATGATTGCGTCGTCGGCGCAGGAACTGTTTTAACCCAGGCGCAAGTAATCGAGGTAAAAAATGCAGGCGGTGAAATCATTGTCATGCCGCACAGCGACGCCACCGTGATCGGCGCTGCAAAGCAGGCTGGGCTTGCCTGCGCTCCTGGCGTCGCCACTGTCACCGAGGCGTTTGCCGCATTGGCCGCTGGCGCGGATATTCTTAAAATGTTCCCTGCCGAGCAGCTCGGCCCCATCGTCGTAAAAGCGTGGCGGGCGGTGATTCCGGCGAGTGTTGCACTGGTTCCGGTCGGTGGTATTACACCGAAAAATATGGCGGCTTTTGTCGCCGCCGGGGCTTCTGGATTTGGTCTTGGTTCTGCCCTTTATAAACCCGGTATGCATGCTGAACAAGTGCGACTGAACGCAGAACAATTTATTGCTGCCTGGCGTGCCGTCGTCGCTTAGGCGACCGGTTTGATCGGCACTAGAAAGCCATAGAATAATAAGGAGATGACTGCATGAAAATCACAAAACTTACTACGTACATTGTGCCGCCGCGGTGGTGCTTTTTAAAGATCGAAACTGATGAAGGTGTCGTGGGATGGGGCGAGCCAGTCGTTGAAGGCCGTGCCCATAGCGTCGCGGCGGCCGTAGAAGAGTTATCCGACTATCTGATCGGCAAAGATCCGCGCAACATCGAAGATCACTGGACGGTGCTATATCGTGGCGGATTTTATCGCGGCGGCGCCATACACATGAGCGCACTAGCCGGTATCGATCAGGCGCTGTGGGATATTAAAGGTAAGGATCTCGGGGTCTCAGTCAGCCAGCTATTGGGCGGCCCGGTGCGCGATAGCATCAAGGTGTATTCATGGATCGGTGGCGACCGTCCTGCAGACACCGCAGCCGCGGCAAGAGATGCCGTCGCACGTGGTTTTAGTGCCGTCAAAATGAATGGCACGGAAGAGTTGCAATTCGTCGATTCTTATGAAAAAGTCGAAGCGATGCTGGCCAATGTTGCAGCAGTCCGCGATGCCGTGGGTCCGCATATCGGTATCGGCGTCGATTTCCATGGCCGCGTGCATAAACCAATGGCGAAGATTTTGATCAAGGAACTTGAACAATACAAACTGATGTTTATTGAAGAGCCGGTTCTGAGCGAAAACTATGAGGCACTAAAAGAAATAGCGCATCTGACCAGTACGCCAATCGCCCTCGGCGAACGGCTGTATTCGCGCTGGGATTACAAACGCATTCTCAGCGAAGGCTACGTGGATATTATTCAGCCCGACGTGTCGCATGCCGGTGGCATCACAGAAACGCGCAAGATTGCCACCATGGCCGAAGCCTACGATGTGGCCGTTGCCCTGCATTGCCCACTCGGCCCAATCGCGCTGGCAGCGTGCCTGCAAGTTGATGCGGTTTCATACAACGCATTCATTCAGGAGCAGAGCTTGGGTATTCATTACAACGAGAGCAACGATCTACTCGACTATGTGGTCGATCCTGGCGTATTCGCCTATAACGAAGGCTATGTCACCATCCCACAAGGGCCGGGTCTGGGGATTGAGATCAATGAGGAATATGTAAAAGAACGCGCTGCCCTTGGTCACCGCTGGCGTAATCCGATCTGGCGTCACAAGGATGGTAGTTTCGCAGAATGGTAAAACGGTTTTAGCATCACGCCAGCTCATCATCAAATAAATTAGACCGACAAAATCCCCGAGATACGTTAAGCATTTCGGGGATTTCTATATCGCACTATCGTATAAGCAAACGCCATATGAGCAAACTTATGCCGCTTCTTTTTGCGGCACCTTTTCGTCGCGCAACTCACGTCGCAAAATCTTACCGACGTTAGTCTTCGGTAATTCGGTGCGGAATTCAATATATTTCGGTCGTTTGTAACCGGTCAGTTGCTCTTTACAATAACCCATCAATTCCTCTACAGTTAGTGAAGGATCTTTACGCACAACAAATAGCTTGACGACTTCGCCAGCATGTTCATCCGGCACGCCGATACATGCGCACTCCAGCACACCTGGATGTTCAGCAACCACACCCTCAACTTCATTCGGATAGACATTGAAACCTGAGACCAAAATCATATCTTTTTTACGATCGACAATCTTGGTATAACCATGCTCGTCCATCACACCGATGTCACCAGACTTAAAGAATCCATCTCGCGTCATGACCAATGCGGTTTCGTCCGGACGATTCCAGTAACCGACCATGACTTGTGGTCCACGAATGGCGATTTCACCGGCTTCTCCCAACGCGACCGGATTTCCAGCATCATCGAGGATCACGATTTCAGTTGATGGCAATGGCAATCCGATGGTGCCATTGTAGGCTGTAATCGTCGGCGGGTTGGCACAGGCAATGGGCGATGTTTCCGATAGGCCGTAACCTTCGATAATAGGACAACCGGTCACTGCCATCCATTTATCAGCGACTACTTTTTGTACTGCCATACCGCCGCCGACACAGACTCTATAACTAGAAAAATCCAACTTCGCAAAATCGGGATGATTGACCAGTGCGTTATACAGTGTGTTCACCGCTGGAAACGTATTGATTTGATACTTGGATAATTCCTTGATCAGACCGGCGATGTCTCGAGGATTTGGAATCAATACATTTAGCGCGCCTTCGCGCATACCAAATATGCCGCATATGGTCAGGGCGAAGATATGGTAAAGCGGCAAGGCGCAGACGAACACGAGTTGCTCAATCTCGGGGCCTTTATCCAAGCCCGGTGAAAGCCACGCTTCCGCTTGCAACACGTTCGCAATTACATTGCGATGAGACAGCGTTGCACCCTTAGACACGCCGGTTGTGCCGCCGGTATATTGTAAAAATGCGACGTCCTCTTGTGTCGTCGCAAACGGCGTCAAGGTCATGGACCCAGCCTCCGACAGCAAACGCTTAAATGGGGTGGAACCGGGCAATAAAAATACCGGCACCATTTTTTTAACGTGCCGTACCACCAAATTGACGATCAACCCTTTAGCGCCCATCAAGTCGCCCATCGTGGCGACAACCACGTGTTTTATCTTGGTGCGAGTGAGTACCTGTTGCAACGTCGTAGCAAAGTTCTCCAAAACGAAAATCGCTTCCGCACCAGAGTCGTTCAACTGATGTTCCAGTTCCCGCGGCGTGTAGAGAGGATTAACGTTGACGACGGTATATCCGGCACGCAAAATGGCCGCGATCACCACGGGATATTGTAAAACGTTTGGCATCATAATCGCGACCCGCGCGCCTTTTTGCATGCCTTTGCTTTGTAGCCATGCGGCCACTTTTCTCGATAACTGATCAACCTCAGCGTAGGTCAGATACTTGCCCATGCAAACATAGGCATTACGCCCAGCATACGTTTGAAATGCCTCCTCCAGCAAATGCACTAAAGATCGATACGGGGTGTAATCAATTTCGGCAGGAACGCCTTCGGGATACGATTTAAGCCAAAATTTATCCATGGTCTGCCCTAGTCTCTCGTTGTTATTAATGCAATCTTATAAAAAGGATCATCAGCCATTTTGATAGCGTTAACTCCCAAAATCCGACTAAGCCGGGAAGAATTTATAAAATAGCGCATAGAAGAAGTGAATGGATTTTAAAAGAATCTGTTTTCACATAAAAAAGCACGATTGTTTTATTCTACCGCGATGCTATCGGTCATGACGCGCACTTGCAAGTGTTTTGCACCATATTCGAGTAACTCCTCGGCAAAAGCAGGCATGCAATGTTGCCGCCTGATAGACGATTTATTCTAAAAATCAAGCGCTTTATGACTTCCTTCCAGTGCGCTCGTTTTTTGCTTTGCCGATGCAGATGCCAAATCGATTAACTGACGACGCCGTTCTTCTTTGGGCAGCGCCGCCAACTTGCCGACGGCAATATAAAATTGTGGAAAGGTTTTTTGCTGCGCCAGCAATCCACGAAATCCCGGTTCAAGCGCGTAATAAGTGTCGACCAATGCCAGATGTGCATTCGACAGCGGCTCAGCAAACCAGCGGTCGTAACCCACGTAACCACCCCAATGCGCTTTCAGTACCTGATACTCTGTCTGGAGTGCGGCAAAAATACGGATTTTATTCTGCCTCTTTGCGGCGTCGCTCAGATCGCCTGAATAAACATCCATCAATCGCTGACGGTACTTTAATAGCAGGGCTAAAAATTCGGTTTTGCGACCTTCAAATTCCGCGTATGTGCGCCGTCGTTTCTCATCTCCATTCACCGCCAGCCACTGCTCAGCGCCGGCCTCCTCTACCGTGGTGGCAAATGCTTCGTTAAAATCGGTATCGCCTTTGACGTACAACAATTGATGCGACAGCTCGTGAAAAATTAACCGCGCTAACTCTGCATCCGGATAGTTAATAAAAGTCGACATCACCGGATCATTAAACCAGCCCAATGTCGAATAGGCCGGCACGCCCAGCACTTGCACATCGTAACCTTCACTGCGAAGTTGCGCGCCGTATTGTTGGGCGCTTTGCTGGTTATAGTAACCACGATAGGAAACGCAGCCCGCAATGGGGAAACACCACTGTTTTGGTGTTAGCGATAACGCGGGCGCGGCGACCACGTTCCACAGTACAAACTTGCGCTGCAGTTGCACATAATTGCGATAACTTCCGTTGACCGGTAGGCCCAATTCACTGACAGCAAACTGACGAATTTCTTTAACGGTTCGCAACTGCGACTTCAACTTATCACTGGCGGCTGGATCATCCAGCCACACAGAAATGGGGCGCGCATCGGCTAGCAGCGAAAGCTCTCCATTCGCTGCCTGGGCATAATAACCAAGCTGCGTACAGCCGGTCATTAACGCTGTCATTAAGACTGCCGACAACGCTGTCAACAACCTGAGTAACAGCGCCGTTAAACGCGCCATTAATAGGGTTTTCGGCGATGCGATCATATGAAGTTTTCCTCCTCCGTCTTCTCGACAACGAAGGTATCAGGAGTCAAAAAAACGCCGCCGATCACCGTCTTAAAAGTAACTCATCGCCAGCGCTTCAGATTGCCTCGACTTCAACCAATACGTCGTAAAAAGTAGGCGCTCGTCCCATATCGGTTAAGCGCTGACTCGTCACTTCGTTGGCATTTTTTCCGTCGGGAGCAAATTTTTTCCACCAGATAGACAGGCCCACGACCAATCCCGTTCGCGCCTTATCAGTCACCCTGACTTTGGCGACGAAGGTGCCGCGATCGTTGTAAATACGAACCGTGT
This sequence comes from Glaciimonas sp. Gout2, assembly GCF_035018905.1. Classification (NCBI taxonomy): domain Bacteria; kingdom Pseudomonadati; phylum Pseudomonadota; class Betaproteobacteria; order Burkholderiales; family Oxalobacteraceae; genus Glaciimonas; species Glaciimonas sp. Gout2. The sequence continues at coordinate 540,804 of NZ_JASJXA010000001.1, forward strand.
CGCCAGTCGCTATCCCGCGCTGGAGTGCGTCGGCCGGATGCATATCGAGATGCGGTTCACCCTCGGTATCACGCAAACTTTGTACATTTACAAAACTGGAGTTCAAAAAATTTCGTGCCGGTGGCGAAATCATGGCTAAAGGATATTTAGCCGCCAATGCAGGATTACTTGCGACTGATTCGTAAGGTGCAATATAAGTCGGCAATGGATCCAATCCATCCGCCAGCATACTGGCACTAAAGAACTCACACTTACCCGATGGTGTTTGGAACCCACCGTTAGCAAATGGCGCAGCCGGCGCATTCAGTTTTTGCCATCCCTTTTGCTTTAACGCGTCCCAGTCAAAATGAATCGCGCGTTCATTTCGACGATCAAAAGCTTGTGCAGCAATCGCATCATCTGACTCTTTAAAACAATCATCGTCAAATCCCATGCGTGCTGCCAGCAATCGAAATATTTCAGTATTCGGCTTTGCCTCGCCTAACGGCGCAATCGCAGGGTTATTCGCCAGCATGTACAAATGGCCGTAAGACGAGTGCACGTCAGCGTGCTCAAGTTGAGTTGTTGCGGGCAAGAGGATATCGGCGTAATCGGCGGTGTCGGTCTGAAAATGCTCCAACACTACCGTGAATAAATCCTCGCGCGCGAAGCCTTGGGCGACCGTTCCCGATTGTGGCGCGACCGCAACCGGATTCGCGTTGTAGACAATCAGCGCTTCAATTTTAGCGCCAAAATCGGCCGACGTTTCACGCAGCAAATCATCTCCGATGGTGCTCATGTTGATCGTCCGCAATCGCATCTTATGATGTTTCAAAAGGTCCGGACGTTGCAATGCTTGCAGGTTCTTCGGGAAACTATCGGATGTCGATAATTGCACTCCGCCAGCGGCGTGACGCCAGGCTCCTACCAGCGCTGGCAGACAAGCGATATTACGCACAGCCATCCCGCCACCGCGAACACGCTGCAAGCCATAATTGACACGGATGGCCACGCCATCGCCCGCGCGCGCAGCGCTTCCATAATCGCGCGCTAGCTGAATAACCTCTTGCGCAGTAATGCCGCACACCTCGGCAACCCTTTCTGGTGGCCATTCCAAAGCACGCTCTTGCAATTGATCGAAGCCCATCGTATGTTGCGCAATGTAATCATGATCCAGCAGATTCTCGCCAATCAAGACATGCATCATGCCCAGCGCCAGAGCCGCATCGGTTCCTGGCAGCAGAGCAATATGCTGGTGACATTTTTCCGCGGTCAGTGATCTATAGGGATCAATCGCAATGAGCTTCGCACCATGACGTTTGGCTTCTTGCACACGCATCCATAGATGCAGATTGGAGGCGATCGGATTGCCACCCCAAATTACAATAAATTTGGCATTTTGAAACTGCTCAAGATCTGTTCCTACGCGAGCGCCAATCGTATATTTATAACCGGCCCCACCAGCCGCCGCGCAGATAGTGCGGTCCAATAGCGAAGCCCCGATTCGGTTAAAAAATCGCATCGACATCGACTCACTCTGCACCAGTCCCATGGTCCCGGCGTAACTATAGGGCAGTATCGCTTGCGGATCGCGTGCGGCAATTGCACCCAGACGCGTGGCGATAGTATTCAATGCCTCATCCCAACTAATGCGAACGAACTTGCCCTCACCTTTGGCACCCACACGCTTCATCGGGTGGAGTAATCGGTCCTTGTGATAAGTCCGCTCGGTGTAGCGTGAAACCTTGGTGCAAAGCACGCCTGCGGTACTCGGGTGATCAGGGTCGCCGCGCACTTCAGTGGCAACGCCGTCCTGAACGGTCACCAGCAATGCGCAGGTGTCGGGGCAATCGTGCGGGCAAGCGGCACGGACAATAGTTGTGATCATGATCGTTTGGGTGAAAATGGATTAATTCGGAGCGACTTAAACCGTTAATTTAATATTCAATTACCACTTAATTATTATTAAACGCATTAGCAGTTATCGACAGATAACTTATCAGAATTAATCCATCGACATGAAAATTTCTACTATAACTACACGTAAAAACCTTTAGATATACTACAAGGCCCTTGGCCGCAAATATCTATCGTTTTATTTCAACGAAATTGAGGCATCGGGTCCAATAAACGCAGCATGAATGCTTCACATTGGGCGACCTGCTCCAACGCGACGAACTCGTTAGGTCGATGCGCTTGTTCTATGTTGCCCGGACCGCACACCACCGTTGGAATTCCTGCGCGCTGAAATAGTCCAGCCTCAGTCCCATAAGAGACCGCACCAGTAGTATGGTTACGCGACAATGAAGCCGCCAGTTGTACAATCGCGTCATGCTCTTTGGTATTCAAGCCTGGCGCGGAGGCCAGCCATTCGAAAGCAATCTTCGCATTCGGCTCAATCAGCTGCATTTCGGGCAGAAGCTTCGCGGCGAAATCTTGCACTTCCTGGTACAAACGCTCAGCATCAACGCCCGGCATGGTACGCGCTTCAAAATCGAAAGCACATTCCTTAGGAACAATATTCGATGCAAGTCCACCTCGAATTAAACCAGTTTGCATCGTTGTATAAGGAACCGTAAAACCATAATCACGGGTTTCAAGTTGTGCAAAGCGGTCGGCCATCTGTCGAATATAAACAATGATACGCGCGGCATATTCGATCGCGTTCACACCCATCGTTGTGTAACTTGAATGTGCTTCGCGCCCGGTAATGCAGCAGCGGAATCGATTCGTGCCTTTGTGGGCGATGATCGGCTGCATTGACGTCGGCTCACCAACGATACAACCGGCCGGTTTCAATCCTAGCTCTTGCAGATCCTTAATTAAGCCTTGCACGCCGATGCAACCAACTTCCTCATCGTACGATAAAGCAAAATGCAATGGCGCTTCCATATCGGCTGCCAAAAATTTCGGTGCGAGCGCGAGCGCGGTGGCGATGTAGCTCTTCATATCCGCTGAACCGCGACCATAAATCAACCCATCTTTGATCGTCGCCTTGAAAGGATCGGTGTCCCAAGCCTGGCCTTCGACCGGCACAACATCTGTGTGCCCCGATAGAATCAGCCCGGGCTTTTTACCCTGCCCTAACGTGGCAAACAAATTTGCTTTCTTACCTGTCGAGTCGTACGTCAACCTTGATGTAACGCCAAGCCCTGCCAAATAATCACGGGTCCACTCAATTAAACCTAAATTGGAATCTCGCGAAACTGTCGGAAAAGCAATCAGACGTTCGATCATCGTCATGACGTCTGGTGATGGCTGAAGCAATGCTGCTGAAATCGGGGCGGTGCTATTCATAGAGTTCCTTTGGTGATCGCCAATGTTCGATGGCATGTTTGATAACGTGTTCGATGACATTGGTCAGAGAAGACAGAAGACGACAAATTCGTATGCAAATTACATGCCTATATATACAAACTGGTTTACTATCTTTGACAATGCAGCTGCGTTGAACTATGAAGAATCTTACCTTTCTTTAGAAGATTTCGCCCGCAACATGCCGAACTGACCGGCTAACAATCACAAATCGCAAGCCATCCGATAGGAACCCCCGATGATCATTAAAGAAAGTAGCTCCGCATCCCTCATACCGGACCATCATCCGCAAACTTGGCGTGCCGTCATTTCCTCCTCAATTGGGAATGCATTGGAGTGGTTTGACGTGCTAATTTACAGTGCATTTGCGGTGACGATTGCGAAACTATTTTTCCCAACAGAGAACCAAACGGTATCGTTACTGATCACATTTGCAACCTTTGGTGTTTCTTTTTTTATGCGCCCTCTTGGTGCGGTGATACTTGGCGCGTACTCGGATCGCGTCGGACGCAAGGCTGCTTTGACGTTTTCCATCATGCTAATGATGATCGGCACATTGATGATCGCCGTCATGCCAACTTATGCCTCGATCGGTCTTTGGGCACCCGCCGGAATTGTATTGGCCCGACTCATTCAGGGATTCTCAGCAGGTGGAGAATTCGGAAGTTCCACCGCTTTTCTGGTTGAGCATGCGCCGCATCGACGCGGATTTTTTTCCAGTTGGCAAGTTGCCAGCCAGGGCCTGAGTATTTTATTGGCTGCGGGCTTCGGTGCTGTATTGTCCTCGCAATTATCGACTGAGCAATTAGAAGGATGGGGATGGCGTCTGCCGTTTCTGTTCGGTTTGCTCATCGGACCGGCTGGCTATTACATCCGTAAAAACCTGGAAGAGTCGCCTGAGTTCTCGGCCGCCAGCGCAACCAGTACGCCATTGCGCGACATTATGACATTTCAAAAAGAACGTCTGCTAATCGGTACGGGCAGCGTCATCATGGCAACCGTGTCGGTGTACCTGGTCATTTACATGCCTACGTATGCGGTAAAACAGCTTGGCATGACATCGACTGCATCATTTAGTGCAACGATCATGGCCGGGGTGATCATGATGCTTTTCTCACCGTTGGTTGGTCATCTATCCGATAAATACGGTAGAACACCTTTTATGCTGACAAGCAGCATTCTGTTTGTGGTCCTTACCTATCCTTTATTTTCTTATTTATCGACGCATCCAAGCTTTTTAAATTTGCTTCTAGTGCAAGGCATCATCGGCATTTTAATGACGATGTATTTTGCATCCATGCCTGCGCTGCTATCGGATATCTTTCCAGTTCAGACGCGGGGCACCGGTATGTCACTTTGCTATAACATCGCCGTGATGATTTTTGGCGGTTTTGCAGGCATGACAATCACCTGGTTAATTGCCGCGACTGAAAACAAGCTCGCCGTGACTTTCTATGTCATTGCTGGCGCCATACTCAGTGTGATCGCAACGCTTGCAGCACGTTACAAGTTGCGGTTACGTTAATTTCATACTATTGAAATTAATCTGTTGTCATAAAAGTTCTGTGACATTGGTAGGAATAGACCTGGCCGGCACTTGCTTTGCAAGTACCGGCTTTTTTATATGTTCTAATCTAGGTTTAGGCATTGCCCGTCGTAGCGGCAATGCCATGTCCACAATGCGGAGAAACCTATGAAGTTGATCGAATCGATTATCCAGTTTCAGTCAGAAATTCAAGCTATCCGGCGCGACTTACACGCCCATCCCGAGCTCTGTTATAAAGAGCAACGCACAGCCGACGTAGTCGCCGAAAAATTAACAGAATGGCACATACCAGTCATTCGTGGAATGGGTATTACTGGCGTAGTTGGTGTTCTAAAAAAGGGTAACGGTAAACGTGCGATCGGTCTGCGCGCCGATATGGATGCACTACCGGTACAAGAATTAAATACTTTCGCGCATGCCTCTCAACATGAGGGGAAAATGCACGCATGCGGTCATGATGGCCACACCGCCATGCTGCTAGGTGCCGCACGGCACTTATCTTTGCATGGTGATTTTGACGGCACTGTTTACTTAATTTTTCAGCCAGCGGAAGAAGGTGGTGCTGGCGCACAGCGCATGATTGACGATGGTCTTTTTGTGCAATGTCCTATGGAAGCGGTATTTGGCATGCATAACTGGCCCGGCATGCCCGCCGGTAAATTCGGTGTAACACCCGGCCCAATGATGGCATCAAGTAATGAGTTTGAAGTCATTATTAAAGGCAAAGGATCACACGCGGCGCAGCCGCACAAGAGCGTTGACCCGGTAATGATCGCCGTACAAATAGCTCAGAGCTGGCAAACTATCGTAGCCCGAAATGTGAATCCGAACGACTCCGCAGTCCTCTCAATCACGCAAATACACTCGGGCAGTGCCACGAATGTGATTCCAGATGAGGCTACATTGATCGGGACGGTTCGTACATTTTCGGTCGATGTGCTCGATTTAATTGAGGAGCGGATGCGTGATATTGCACATCACACAGGCGCAGCATTTGGCGCTGAAGTGGACTTTCGCTTCCACCGTAATTACCCACCGCTAGTCAATCATCCGACAGAAACGGCATTCGCCGTCTCTGTGATGCAGTCGATGTCTGGTGCCGATAACGTTAATGCAACGGTTGAGCCGACAATGGGAGCAGAAGACTTTGCTTTCATGTTGCAAAGTAAGCCTGGCTGCTATGTGTTTCTCGGCAATGGCTCCGGCGACCATCGCGACGGCGGTCACGGACTCGGCCCTTGCAACTTACACAATGCCAGCTATGACTTCAACGACGAATTGCTCCCTATTGGGGCAAGTTACTGGGTTAATCTAGCGGAAGCATATCTACAGGTGGTGAAGTGATCAACGCCCTCGCTGGTGGCTTAGCTGCGTTGAGATTAATTGATTGATGTAAATTAATTCGGGACGTACTTTACATATCAGGTCTTCAAATCCGGTATGACGATTTGTCCGCTTGATAGATAATTCTACACATTTAGATTTGTCGGCATACCGTATTTCAATAGCAAGATGCAACGCTATCCATCGTTAAAATACGTTGGTGCAGGCTGCAATAAGCCACTTCAGGATCGCGCCATGACTTTAAATATTGACGTGTATTTTGAAGAGCCTACATAATCACTTATTCTGCAAAAATTTCGATTTTGAACTATTATTTAGCAGCGCATCCCGCCATTTAATTTTGCCTCATCCTAGTAGATCATTACCTGCCTCTTATATTTCTTTGTCGAAAGTCTTTATGCATAAAAAACGAATAGGTTTCAAAATCCTTACAATCGGATGCTTATTAGCTGGTGTACAGGCGGCCTATGCAATCAATTACACACCTGACTCTGCTTCGCTCGAGGTTGGTACTGGGAACAAAAGCCAATTTGTCCGTGCGGCAACTCAATGGGATTGGGGAACCAAGTGGTGGCAATCAAACGGCACGCATATCGGCGGTTACTGGGACTTGAGTTTGACTGAATTTCGGGAAAATCAGTATCAGAACGCACCTGGTCAGCAAAGAAAAATGACAGATATCGGGTTCACCCCAGTATTCCGTTTTCAGGCAGATGATAAAAAAGGTACTTATGCCGAAGCTGGCATTGGCGTGCATTTGATGTCGCATTTATACGATAACAATAGCCGTCGCTTTTCTACAGCATTTGAGTTCGGTGACCACATTGGCGTCGGCTATGTCTTTAGCAATGGTCTGGACCTTGGTCTGAAATTGCAGCATTTTTCTAATGGTGGAATTAAGGAGCCCAATAGCGGTGCAAATTTCGCTGTAATCCGGGCGGCTTATCACTTTTAAATGTTAGCGCTGGCGAATGTTTATTGTTGGCAGGGAAAGTTTAGTTGGGTATTCTGGCCGATCGTGACCACCGATTCTGGTCTATCGTGACCGACCATTCTGGCGCATCGTGACCGCTCATT